>JBAVGI010000389.1:0-32510 GCA_049684755.1 Candidatus Sulfotelmatobacter sp. | reverse complement strand
CTCGGGATTGCTTTTCAGGACTCTGCCCTTCTGCCGTGGCTTTCCGTGGAGAGCAATCTTGTGTTGCCTTTCAAACTCGCAGGACAATCCGTGGATCGGAATCGAGTATTTAAGCTCATCGAATTAGTTGGTCTCCAGGGATTCGAGCGAGCTCGGCCGAGCCAGCTTTCTGGTGGAATGCGGCAACGCGCTGCGATTGCCCGCTCGCTTTGTCTCGATCCTGAGGTTCTTCTACTCGACGAACCATTCGGAGCGCTGGACGCCGTGACCCGGCGCCGGCTCAATATTGAATTGGAACTCATCTGGCGGGATCGTGCGATTACAACCATGCTGGTAACTCATTCGGTGGAAGAGGCGCTTTTTCTTTCTGATCGAACCATCGTGATGGAAAAGCCAGGCGCAATCGCTCAGGTCGTGCAGGTTCCGTTTTCGCGGCCTCGCACTCCGGAACTTTTGCGCCGTGAAGAGTTCCATCGTTTGACCGACCAAATCACGCTTTGGCTGCAGCCCTAGACGGAAACGACTCAGGTAGAAACGCCATGGAAATGACGCAGAGCCGAACAACCACCAGCGCGACCTGCGCAGCGGCAGGCCTTGTGCTTTTTCTTGCGCTATGGCAATGGGCGGGCAAGGCGGCAGTGGCGGGGCCCATGTTGCCCGCCGTGAGCGATGTCGCTGTCACACTGGTTGCTCCCGAGAATTTTTCGTTGCTGATGCGCTCAGGCTTGACGACGCTCGCATCGGCGGCCAAAGGGTTGGTTCTGGGCGGTTCTCTTGCGGTATTGCTCGCGATCGTGATGCGTCTGCTGCCGCCGTTGCAGCCTGGCCTTGACCGCTTGGCGCTACTGGTAAACGCAACCCCACCGATCGCGCTCGGGCCGATATTGATCGTGATTTTTAGTCGCAGCCAGACTCCAACAGTACTGGCGGGCGTTCAGGTGTTCTTTCTTCTTTATGTTGCGGCTGCGTCCGGAATGTCCGCCGCATCTCGAACCCTGCGCGACGTGATCACGGCGTTCGGTGCCGGTCGGTGGAAACGCCTGGTTCATCTTGAGTTGCCGTCAGCTCTTCCGCATCTTGCCAGCGGCCTGAAGGCAGCGATATCGGCTTCTTTCATCGGAGCGATTCTCGGCGAGTGGTTCGGCGCGCCGCAGGGATTAGGATTGGTAATCCTGAATGCCATGCAAAACTTTCAGATACGGGTCATGTGGGCCGCGGTAACCATGGCGGCGACGATGTCGTTGATCGGCTTTCTGGCCGCCGCCATCCCTGGAAAAAGCTGTGGCGCGAAGATTCAGCCCGCCAAGTTTAGGCCAATGAAGCGCTTCGTTGCTAACACGTGGGCCGTTATCCTATTCCTGGTCGCCTGGTCTTTGTGGGTCCGGCATAGCGGGTTGAACGGGATTGTGATCGTAACCCCGTTTGCGGTCGCCCGCGAACTGATGCACAACCATTCCCTCTACGTTCAACCGGCTGTACACACGATCGAAGTCGCGTTGTTCGGCATGGGCGGAGGTTTAATCTTCGGGCTGCTGCTCGCCATCATCACGTGGGCGTCGCGCATCCTCGCCGGATTGACGACGCCCTTGGCGCTTCTGTTGACGTCAGTACCCGTAGTCTGCCTGATCCCAGTGCTGACGCGCATTTTCGGCTATGATGATCGCACCGTCTTCGTCACCGTCATCATTTTGTGCTTTCTGCCCGGTTTCGTTTTTGCCAGCGCCGGCTTGAAGGCATTGCCTCCGATGGCTGGTGAATACTTTTTTGTGCAGGGCGCAGACCGCTGGAATCGCCTGACGCTTCTGGCGCTCCCGGCCGCTGTTCCAAGTCTCGCTGTGGCGCTGCGTGTACTTTCGGTGCAGAGCGTACTTTCCGCCCTGATTGCCGAGTTCCTCATGCAAACCGGCGGCCTCGGGTTTTTGATCGCCACTTCGACGGCGGATCTCGCCATGGATCAAGCATTGGCCGCGTCCGTAGTAACCATCTTCATCGCCCTGACTTTTTATCTCGCTGCTTCGCTCATGGAGCGCGGGATTCTGAAGTATTACAACTGATCTCATACCCGTTGTCAGGAGAAGCACCATGTCACCAAAACACGAAAACGAAGCGAACTACCAGAGCCAGGATATCTGGAGCCGCACTACGAGCGTGAACGGTTACGGCGTCGACGAATTGCGTTCGGTGCTGCAGAAATCGATCCGCCGCGGCTGGGTCGAAGACGCGGCTCTCGCGGCCTATGAGCTCTTTTCCTCCGGACCCGAGACAGAGGACATTTTGTGGCGGCGTCTGGAAATTATCGCGACTGAAGATGTGGGCTTGGGACTGGTAACTGCGCCGGCAATCATCGAAGCATTGAATCAGCAGCGACAACGTATGCCCGACCGCGGCGACCGCTGGATCTACTGCGCCCATGCTGTTCGCCTGTTAGCCACTGCGCAAAAAGACAACATGTCCATGGAACTTGCCGGCTGGACGCGCGAAGTTGTCGCCCGCGGCGAACGCAAAGTGGAGGTGCAGGATTTCATGCTCGACCTTCACACCAGAAAAGGTGCAGGCATGGGGAGAGACAAAGCCCATTGGTGGAACGAGGGCGCGCGACTGGAAAATCGTGCCCCGGGATACGAGCCGAGATGGGGAGACTATTTGCGCAAGCTCGACGGCGCGAAATGAGAAAAGGATGAGATTCTGTGCCGCATCTCCTGCTTTTGGAACTGTGGACGAGACTCGTTTCCATCCCGCTGCTCGTCGTCATCACGACGGCGATCGCGACAACAAAGATTCCAGAGTTGTTTCGCGCCAACCAAGGTTTCTGGCACATGGTCAGCGATGCGCGCACCGATTTTGCCATGTTCTGCTGCTTGATTTTTCTCATATCAGTTGGTGGCGGGAGTTGGTCCGTAGACGCAGCGCGAACGGCCCCGAACTAGATGACTGTCAGGAGGCTCGATGATGGAACTATCCGAATCCAGACGCCGGTTTCTTAAAACGGCAGGTCTAACAGCAGGAACGCTTCTTCTGCACTCCGGAGCAATCGTCGCCGAAGCGAGTGTTTCAACACAGACCAACGATTCGCCAGTTGCGCCGTCGGAATCTGGTTCCGCGGACCACACGCTCCTTATCAAAACTTCCCCTATTGAGATCGCGCCCAAGCGAATCATCTCGGTGACCACGTACAACGGCCAATTTCCTGGCCCACTGCTTCGCTTCAAGGAAGGCCGGCTAGTCACGATAGACATATTTAACGACACGGATGTGCCAGAACAACTGCACTGGCATGGCCAGATGGTGCCGGTTGACGTGGATGGAGCCGCGGAGGAGGGCACACCTTTTATTCCTGCACATGGTAAACGCAGGATCGTGTTCACTCCACGACCCGCGGGATTTCGTTTCTATCACACGCACAATCGCGCGGGAGCGAATCTCTACGCTGGACAGTACGGCGGCGAGGTTGGTCCCGTGTACATCGAACCTAAGCAGGACCCTGGCAACTATGACCGCGAGGTCTTCCTCGTGCTGAAGGAATTCGAGCCGACTTTCAGCCGTGGTGGAGACATGGCCCAGAACTTCCTGCCTCCAACGAAAGTTAGATCGCTGGAGGAGCAAGGCGAGTCGGCCATGAAGGCTTCTCTCGCCAAGGGCATGCCGCACGGATACGAGGTTGGCTACGGCTCCTTCACGATCAATGGGCGGATGCTGCACCACGGAGATCCCATCCGCGTAAAGCACGGCGAACGAGTTCTGTTCCATGTATTGAATGGAAGTGCAACCGAGATACGCAGTCTTGCTTTGCCCGGCCATTCATTCCATGTGGTGGCGCTCGACGGAAATCCGGTGCCCAACCCGGCGACGGTTCCAGTGCTATGGGTGGGCACCGCAGAGCGCGTTTCTGCGATGGTCGAAATGAAACACCCTGGAGTCTGGATCATGGGCGATCTGGCGGATGATGATCGTCAGCACGGCATGGGAATTGTAGTCGAATACGCAGGAGCTAAGGGCAACGCAGAATGGATTGCGCCGCCGTCGTATCGCTGGAACTACGGGCTCTTTGCGAAAGCCGGTGAAAGCGCGGATCCGCCCGACGAAACCGTTGAGATGATCTTTACCAAGGACAATGCCGCCGACGACGGCTTCAACCGGTGGACGATCAATGGCGCGGCTTATCCGATGGGCAACGATATGGTTCCCGCCTCATTTCATTTGAAAGAAGGCAAGCGGTATCGCGTCCACATGAAGAATGCCAGTGACGACATTCACCCCATTCATCTGCACCGGCACAGCTTTGAACTCACAAGCGTCGCGGGAAAGACAACATCCGGAATTTTAAAAGATGTGGTGATGCTCGGTGGCTACCAGGAAGCCGAAATCGACTTTGTTGCGAACAACCCAGGGCTGACGCTGTTTCACTGTCACCAGCAGCTACACATGGACTTCGGTTTCATGACCCTTTTCGATTACGTGTGAGGTGATGCAGGTTTCGCCTCCGTCCAAGTCAACGATTGACTCTCTGCTGCAGATGCGCCGGGTATCGATCGCCTTGGACTGCGATCTTCGAAACAGCTGCGGTGATATCGCGGAGGTCCTTCTGGGACAGTTCGATGTTCGCTGCGCCCAGATTTTCCTCAAGCCGATGCAGCTTCGTAGTGCCAGGAATCGGGACGATCCACGGTTTCTGAGCCAGCAACCAGGCAATCGCGATCTGCGCCGGTGTCGCCTTCTTCTGGCCCGCAATGTCGCCGAGTACACCCACCAGGGCCTGGTTTGCTTTCCGGTTCTCCTCATTGAAACGGGGAACGATGTTGCGGAAATCGCTGCTATCGAATTTCGTGTTCTCGTTGATCGCGCCCGTGAGGAAGCCCTTCCCCAACGGACTAAAAGGAACAAAGCCGATGCCGAGTTCATCAAGAGTTGGCAGAATCTCGCGCTCCGGTTCTCGCCACCAGAGCGAATACTCGCTTTGCACGGCTGCGACTGATTGAACGGCGTGAGCGCGACGGATCACCTGAACACCGGCCTCGGAAAGACCGAAGTGCTTTACCTTGCCTTGCTTGATAAGATCTTTCACGGTGCCGGCAACGTCTTCGATTGGGACCTTGGGATCGACGCGATGCTGGTAAAACAGGTCGATGACATCGGTCCTGAGCCGTTTCAGCGCTGCGTCCGCAACTTCCCGGATGCGCTCCGGGCGGCTATCCAAACCTTTCTTGGAATCTCCGTCCTGGAAGCCGAACTTCGTCGCAATCACCACCCGTTTGCGAAAAGGTTCGACCGCCTCGCCGACTAACTCCTCATTCACAAATGGGCCGTATGCCTCAGCCGTATCAAAGAATGTCACGCCTCGCTCGAATGCCTTCTGGATGAGCGTGATCGCCTCTTGCCTCTCCGTCGCGGGGCCGTAACCAAAACTCAGCCCCATACAGCCCAGGCCGATGGCTGAGACTTCCAGATTGCTTCTTCCCAGTTTGCGTTTCTTCATCACTTCTCCTTTTCTTTTTGTAAGAATTGCCGTTTGAGCCCGTTACTACACTGCGCTTGGGCGCTGCATCTCGCGCCAGCGAGCGGGTGGAACCCCCTCCCAGCTGCGAAATGCGCGAACAAACGAGTTCCCGTCTTCATATCCGAGAAGGTAGGCAGCTTCATTCAATTCGAGGACGGAATTGTTGAGGAAGCGCCTGGCGAGTTGGTGGCGAGCGTCTTCCAAAACACGTTGGAAGCTGGAGCCTTCGTCTTGCAGGTGCCTCTGCAGAGTACGAGAGCTGATGTGCAACGCGTCAGCGATGTCCTCGATAGTGGGGCGCCGGCCTGTGAGTTTTTGTTGTATTGCCAATCTGACCCGTTCGACGAAGTTCTCGTCGGCGTTCTCCTGCTCCAGTTCTTTTTCAAACTGCGGCGCAAGCACCCCGAGAAGCTCAGCATTGCGAGTTATGAAGTCACGCTTGGCATCGGCGGCACGAAACACAATTGCGTTACGAGGGCGCCCACAAACGACAGGGCAACCGAAGTGGCGCTCCATGGCCTTTACGTTCGAGCGAGCTTGCACGAACTCCACCCGGACAGGCGACAGCCGTGTGCCCGTGCCGTGGCGCGCAGTCGAGAGCACCCATGCAAACGCGCATTCGATCAACACCGGGGGCTCGACTTCATCTGCGAGAAGCCAGCGGAACTGAATACTCCACTCTTCGTCGTTCTTCTCCTGAACGATTTCTTCCGGACAAGTGAGTTGCTTGTAGCGGGCCATTTGGTCGATAGCCGCACCGAAATTCTCCGAGGAGAGAGCTGCAAGGCCGACGGGGTGAAACCGTTCAGTCTTTGCTTCCGTGCCCAGCAGCAGACCAATGGAGGGATTTGTGCTTACCTCACCAATGGCGCGCCACAGCGCAAACAATTCCTTGGTCTTGAGCAGCACCCGAGGCTGTTTGGCATATTCCTGCAGGAGCCCAGCTCTTCGCAGGACTGCAGAGGCCGAGACTCCATGCTCTTCCAACCTCGAAAATGTGCTACCGGAGAAGCGAAAGTGCTTGTTCATTGGTCTACTCCGATTTCAGAGAGGCCATGTCGATGGAGAACCTGTACTTCACGTCTGCTTGAGCAGTCTCTCGTAAGCTTCATTGATCTTCTGGATTGGGATGACTTCCAATTCGGCGGTGATGTTGTGTTGCCCACAAAAATCGAGCATCTCCTGGGTTTCGCGAATGCCGCCAATGTTCGAACCAGAGAAGCTGCGATTGCGCATAATCAGAGCGAAAGCAGCCACACCGAGAGGCTTCGCAGGTGCGCCCACAATCGTGAGATTCCCGTCGCGGGCGAGCAGGTTGAGATAGGCATTGATGTCGTGATCGGCAGAAACCGCGTCGAGAATAAAATCAAAGCTGCCGGTGTGCTTCTGCATTTCGTTGGCATCACGGGAAACAACGACTTCGTGCGCGCCTAATCGAAGTGCATCTTCTTTCTTGCTGGGAGAAGTCGTAAAAGCGACCACGTGGGCCCCGAACGCCCGCGCGAACTTTACTCCCAAGTGGCCGAGTCCACCGAGTCTTACCACACCAACCTTCTTGTCTTTGCCAACTTTCCAACGACGCATCGGCGAGTAAGTAGTAACTCCCGCGCAGAGAAGAGGTGCAGCAGCGCTTAAGTTCAAATCCGACGGAACCCGCAGCACGAATTTCTGGTCCACAACAATGCTCTCGGAGTAGCCACCATATGTCACCCCTCCGAGATGCTTATCCGGCATGCCGAACGTAAGGGTCAAGTTGGGACAAAAGTTCTCAAAGCCGGCGCGACACTCAGGACATGTTCCATCCGAATCGACCAAGCAGCCGATCGCTGCGAGATCGCCGGTTTTGAACTTGGTTACAGCTGAACCGACCCCTGTAACGCGTCCAACGATCTCATGACCCGGCATGATCGGATAAGTCGTCGACATGAACTCGCTCCATTCGTTCCTGGCTGCGTGTAAGTCCGAGTGGCAGATTCCGCAGAAGAGAATCTCAATCTGTACATCGTGTTCGGTTGGATCACGCCGCGTGATGGTAGTTCTGGCGAGAGGCGATGTCGCACTTGCAGCGGAATAGGCTTTTGCTTTGTACATGGTCCTTACTTTAGACCTCGTACCCTGATCTCTGCCATGCAGAACACGCCATTGTGTATGCGGAACGCGCCAGACGAGAATGCGTGCTGTTCAGGTTGCAGTTGGCCCGCAGAAGCGCGAGGCACAGGCAATTTGGTCAAATTGATAAGGTGGGGGCGCCGTTTCGCAAACCAAGCCGGAACAATCGATTCTGATCCAGCAAAAGGATTGGCGATGAACGGTCCAGGCAGGACGCGTTTGCCAATTTTCTCAGGAACAACGAGTACGACGTTACATGTTATTGACGCTAAGCGGAATTCCGGAAGAGATCATGCCGTAGCTCTCGCTTGGTAGCCATCTTTTAGGTCCAGAATCATGCGTGCGACATCTTCGTCGCCCATCATGGTGTTTATCATCGTGTGGTAAATCGAGCGATCTGGCCATTCGACATTGAAATACTTCTTGATAAAATCGGCTCGCTCGCGGTCGACGCTGTCAACAAGTTCTTCGGCTTCCTTCTCGTTCTTGCCGCGAGCTAATAGCCGGCGCACTTTGTCTTCTCTTGGGGCGTAGAGAAACACGCGCAGAGTATCTGATCGGTTCTTAAGGAATTGTTGCGAGCCTCTGCCCACAATGACGCAGCTTCCACGCTCGGCAGCGTGTTCAACGACGCGCCTGGTAGTCCGGAGAATAGTTTCGCTATCGACGAGATTGAGTTTCGGAGCATTGATGCTGCCTTCATAACTTCCGCGCAGGAACGATTTGAAAAGTCGATAGTACAGCGGATCATTACGTTCCTCGCGGGCTTGCACTACCCCCTTCGGGCAATTAGCGAGCCTCGCGATCTCCTCTGTTAATCGCTGGTCCCATAATTTCCAGCCAAGCCGGCTCGCAATAAGCTGGGCGATGTCGCCGCCGCCGCACCCATACTCACGTTCAATCGTGATGATGTTAACCATGAAATCGCTCTTCCCTTCTCCGTATCGATTACGTGTGGACCGCGAGCACCGGGCAAGGCCCCAACTGGATCACCCGATAGGTAGTCGAGCCGAAAACCGCGCGGTCCACAGCGTCACCTCCACGCGCCGTCATGATGATGAGACTTGCTTGCGCATCCGTTGCGTGTCGAACAATCTCCTCGTAAGGTTTTCCGAATCGTATTGCGAGCCTCACATTGAGACTCTTGCGTTCCGTCTCGGAAACCAATTTGTCGAGTTCTAGTGTCCGCTCGGCGATGATGGCTTCCGCCCGCGCTAGATCGGGAGCGTTATGAGCAACGTGCAATAAAGTCAGCTCTGCGCCATACTCCGCGGCTAACGAAATCGCATATCCACGCGCCCGCTCAGAGTTATTCGAAAAATCCGTGCAGTAAAGGATCCGGCTCAAACGATGGCGCCCATCGCGGTCAGTAGCCAGTTCTCTGTAAGAAGGATCCGACACTACCAACACCGGACATGCTGCCTTACGTATGACTCGGTCGGTGGTCGAACCCAGTACAAGACGGTCAAATCCGCGTCGGCCGTGTGTTCCCATGACGATCACTTCTATGTTCTCGTTTTGAGCAAATGACAGAATGCAGTTAGGAGCATTTCCCTGGCGAACGACCAGTTCCGGCTGAAGCCGGTTGGCGGGATACTCCTTCACGAACCGCTGCAACTTCACTTCGCCGCCTTCGTTCAGCGCCCGGGAAACTTTCGAGTAGTCTGCTTCCTGAGCAGCGTAATCGACGAATGGATACTTCCAGAGCTCGACAACGTGCAGTGCGACAATCCTGGCTTTGTAGTAATCGGCCAGTGAAAGCGCATATTGATACGCCGCCGCGGAGAAGTCGGAAAAATCGATCGGACACAGGATGGATTTCACTTGCATCACAGTTATTCGGCTAAGTGCGCGCCACCGCCTCCGGGATCGTTCTTCTCCAGAACGAAGCTCAGGAAGAACATAATCGCCGCGGCAACGCAAAGAACCATAAACGTGTCGATGTATGCGAGAGACGCGGCCTGCACCTGCACTGACTGATAAATCCGAGCATATGCGGTTGCGACTGCTTCGTGTTTTCCCAATCCCCCACTGGTAAATCGATGGGTTAATCCTTGCACCGAATTTACGAAGTTCGGATTGTCGACTCTCGCTTTTTCTACCAGCCTTAGCTGATGGAATTGCGAACGTCGAGCGATCAATGTTGTAACCAGCGAGGTTCCCACGCTGCTGCCCATGTTGCGCATGAAGTTGACGATACCGGCCACCGAATTGTTTTTCTCCGGGGCGATGCCAACATAGGCAACCAGTGTAATCGGAACAAAAAGGAAGCCCAACCCGATGACCTGTGTGATACGCAGCCACGTGGCGGCGCTAAAGCTGATCTGCAGGTCAATTCGCTTCGTCGAATAAAACATTGCGATCGATAACGCCAGCCAGCCGAAAGCGATCAAACGGCGTGCCTGAATTTTTGTTGTCAACTGACCCATGATGGGCATTTCCATCAGCAAAACCAGTCCTCCCGCCGAAAGCGCGAATCCGGCAAGTTCCGAGGTATATCCCAGGAGTGTCTGCAGGAATTGCGGCATCAGAACCAGGCTGCTGAACAGAAGGATGCCCAGCATGAACATCATGAGACTGGAGCTGGCAAAGTTAAAGCTCTTGAACATCCGCACATCGATGATCGGAGTTTTTGCGAACCACTCCCACACCACCAGAGAGATCAGGCAGACTGCCGAAACGATAATGAGCGTTGTGATGAAACGCGATCCAAACCAATCGTCTTCCTGGCCCTTGTCGAGCAGAATCTGCAAAGCACCAACCCCCAAGGTCAGAAGCGCAATCCCTACGTAATCCAACTTCACTCCCGCTTTCTTCAGTTTTTGAAGATACGGAGGATCTTCCACGAAACGGCGCACTAAAAGCCAGGTCATCACACCCACCGGGATGTTGATAAAGAAGATCCATCGCCACGAGTAGTTGAAGGTTATCCATCCCCCCAGAGTCGGACCTATTGTGGGGGCCATGATGGCCGTGATTCCATAGAGAGCAAACGCAAGCCCGCGTTTTTCTGGCGGAAACGTGTCGGCCAGAATGGCTTGGGCCATAGGCTGCAACCCACCGCCGCCAGCTCCCTGCAAAACTCGGAAGAGAAGAAGAAGGCCCAGACTCGGCGCGAAGCCGCACAGTGCCGAACTCACGGTGAAGACAGCGAGGCAGCTCATGAAGAATCGCTTGCGGCCGAAGGCTCCGGCGAGCCAGCCGGTCATGGGCAGGATAATGGCGTTCGACACCAGATAGGAAGTCAGAACCCATGTGCTCTGGTCGTTGCTCGCACCCAGATTCCCAGCCATATACGGAAGTGCGACGTTGGCAATGCTCGTGTCGAGAACTTCCATGAACGCCGCGAGAGCGACAACAACGGCGACGAGCCATGGGTTATAGCGTGGCCGCCAGATCTCCTGGTCGAGCGTGAGTGCAGCAGTGGTCATCTGAGGTATACGTCTGGAACTACATTCATCCCTGGACGAAGCCTTCGGTCCCGATTCTCGCCAGGATCGAGGACAATTTTCACCGGCACTCGCTGCACAATCTTCACGTAATTTCCAGTCGCATTTTCGGGCGGAAGCAAGCTGAACAGCGGTCCAGTTGCTCCGGCAATACTGTCGACATGGCCGTGCAAAGTCCTGCCGCTTGAATCCACGTGGATGTCGGCTTTCTGTCCAACCTGCATTTGCTTCAGTTGTGTTTCTTTGAAATTGGCTGTAACCCAGACTTCATCAAGGGGAACAACGGTCAACAATTGCTGCCCCGGCTCGACATTCAATCCAACCACGACAGTCTTGTTTATCTCCCCGCTGACCGGGGCAATGATTTTGGTGTATTGCAAATTCAACTCCGCTTGCTGAACCAGTGCCTGCTTTTGCTGAACGTCCGCGATGGCCGCCTGCACTCTTGCTTTTGTGGAGGACACCTGCTGCGGACCCGTCTGCGCGTAGGCATGATTAGCGGCTGCTTGAGTTTGGCGGCTCTGCGCCTGTTGAACGAATTGTTGAGCCGCAGATTCGCTGGCCTGCGCGGCTGCGACATTGGCGGAGCTGGATTTCGCCGTCGCGAGCGCCTGATCGTAGATTTGCTGGGACACTTCCCGCTTATCGACCAACTGCTTATATCTGCGCAGATCGTCCTGGGCCTTCACATCGTTCGCCTCGGCCGATTCCACTTGTTGATGAGCGGCGGCCAGTTGCTTTTCGGCAGCGCCCACCGCGGCGCGTGCATCCTCTATGCCCGAGGCGGTGAACTGCAGCTGACTGGATGAGTTCACGGATGTGATGGGTACCGTGATATTCAGCGATCGTGCCGTGGCTTCAGCATTGGCCAGGTTTGCCTGCGCCTGAGCGAGCGCGACCTGATAATCTGTCGGGTCGATTTCAACCAGAACGTCGCCCTTGTTGACCCATTGATTGTCATTTACGCTAACTCGAATCACGTATCCGGAAACGCGCGCGCTGACTGGATAAAGATGAACATCGGCCTGGGCGTCGTCGGTTGATTCATAACTGCTGAAATAGCGCCACAAGAGCAGGCCTGCGGCAATCGCCACGATCACGGCGACGATAATAATGAGGTTCCTGCGGCGCTTCCGATGTGCTTCCGGTGAATACTTTTTCTCCGGCGGCGGCGCTGAATACACGGAAACTCCGGTTTTGGGGAGCGAAGGAGAGGCGTTTTCGTCTGCCATCTTATTTTCCTGGAAAATATTCCTTCACGCCCTGAGCACCAGCCCCCAGGGCGCGAATGAGTGAGATTTTCGCGAAATTATAGTTGTACAAGCTGGAAATGTATTGCTCATGCGCGCTGGCTACCGCTTCCTGCGATTGCACCACCTCTACTGAGTCGGTGACGCCTGAACTGAAGCGATCGCGGGATTGTGCGAGTGTCTGGTCAGCCAACTCGGTGTTGCTCTGCGCCACCTTTACCTGGTCCGCGGAAGACTGCAGGTTCAAGAGCGCGGTACGTACGTCTGCCTCGATCTGCGCTCGTAGGTTTTCCAGTCGCTCGCGGCTTTGTTCGAGCCGTGCGTCGGCCTGCTGAATATCGCCATGTACGCTGTTGCCGGTAAAGATCGGGATCGACAGCGTTCCGCGTACGTCGTACACACGGGTGGAATCTGACGGATGAGCCCCGCCGGTTCCGTAATCTGCACCGAAAGATAGCGAAGGGAAATAGCCTGCGACCGCTGCCTTACGCGATAACTCGGCGGCACGAAGTGTACTTTCGGCGGCACGATAATCGGATCGCGAAGCATATGCGCGCGCTAACACATCTTCGACCGTTAAACCATCAATCGGCTGGTACGGCGACTTGTCGGTGAGATCGAAATCCTGGCTCGTGGCCAGACCGATTGCGCGTGCAATAGTAATTTTTTGAATGGCGAAGTCATTCTTGGCCTGGATGAGCTGCTGTTGCCGAGTCTGGAGTTCGACCTTGCTCCGTAATGCGTCGATATCGGCGGCCGTGCCCGCGTTGACCTGGTCCGTCGCTTGATTAAAGAGCGCCTCTGCCGACTCGACCTGCGCCTCATCCGTGGCAATGCGCGCCTCGTCGGCAATCGCCTGGAAGTAAACGTACCCCACCGTCAGAATGACGAGATCGCGAGCGTCAACCAGCGTGTAGTCAGCCGATTTCACATTTTGGCTGGCGGCGCGAGCGGCAATAATGGATTTCCAGTCGAATAACGATTGACTCACTGCCGCGCGCGCGTCGAAGTAGGAAAAAGGCCCGACCGATGGAGAGAGGTGGAACAATGCAGCGAGGCCGGAGAACCCGAGTTCGTCAATGTTGACCTTGGACTCTGCTAGGTAAGGGCCGGCCGTTACCTGCGGCAGCAACGCGCTCAATTCTTGCCAGCGTTGCCCTCGGGCTGCGCGCGTCTCAGCTTGTGAAAGCAGCAATCCGAGGTTGTGTTTCAGCCCGAGATCAATCGCATTTTCCAGCGACAGTGGCATCCGTCCCGGAACCAGCTTTGCCGGCACGCTGCCTGAAAAAGAATTCGCTCCATTTCCTGCCGGAGAATTTCGCGCCGGAGTGCTGTAAACAGAACCTGAGGAAGTTTGGGCGTAGGAAACTATCGTTCCCAAAATCAAGGCTGTCGCGCACAGAAGACGTATCGAGGCTCCTGAAGAGATCACAAAACCTCCTTGACTTGGGTTGTGCAGGGCCGAAAAGCAGATAATATACTCTTTTTATCGACTGCTCTGGCGCGCCAGGACTGTGGTGGCTTGCGACAAGCGGAGTGTATTGCTGACATGTCCTCTTCTGCTCAGAGCGGCGCGAAGGGAGCCCTCCGACTTAACCATTGCAACCCCAGCTATTCTGAGACCTTCCGATACAGACTTCGACACGGAATCCTTTCACAAACTTCTGCAGCACTATGCAACAACTCGGAGTCCTGTTCCGAGGCGCCGGAATCAGACACGTCTAGGGGTGGGCGGAGGAGTTGTGCCGACCTCCCGTGAGTTTGCTTTCGCAACTATCGGAACGCAGCCGAGCAGCTTTTGTATCGGCCTCGGCGCGTGGAAAGAGATGTTGGGTATGCCTAGACCCATCCTGGTGGTAACCAGCCGTTATCCGAAGGAAGTTGAAGACCGTATCGACCGCGATTACAACGCCCGACGAGACCCGAACCAGTTTCCGTTCAGCCAGCAGAAGCTGCTCTCCGCGTCCGAGGGAGCCGACGCTCTGTTCATCACGCCGGCAGACCGGTTGGAATCTCGGTTTTTCCAGAAAGTTTCATCCACGGTAAAAGTTATCGCTACGTACTCGGTGGGTTTTGAGCATATCGATCTGGAAGCCGCCGCCCGCAGGAAAATTCAGGTCGCTTATACTCCAGGTGTCAACAGCGAAGCAACAGCCGACATCGCTATGCTGCTCTTGCTGGGTGCTTCACGTCGCGCTTACGAGGCTCAGGAACTGGTTCGAACGGGAACGTGGAAACCTTTGAGCCCTGACATGCTCTTGGGATGGCAAGTGGGTGGCAAAGTCCTCGGCATTTTGGGAATGGGGCGCGTGGGACAAGCGGTGGCGCGTCGAGCGCGAGGATTCGGAATGAAGATTCACTATTGCAACGCTTCGGAGTTACCTGCGGAAATCGCAGGCGATGCCGTCTGCCACAGGGATCCGTCGGATCTGCTTCGCGCCAGCCAGTTCTTGAGCCTGCACGCTCCGGAGACTCCTCAAACCCGCCATTTCTTGAACTCCAAAACCATAAGCCTTCTGCCGCCCGGGGCTATCGTAGTGAACACGGCTCGTGGAGGATTGGTGGTCGACGACGACCTTATCGCCGCTCTCAAGAGCGGGTGGGTCGCCGCTGCTGGACTCGACGTATTTGAAGGCGAGCCAAAGCTTCACCCAGAATACCTTTCGTTGAAAAATACATTTCTATTGCCGCATATCGGCAGTGCCACGATTGAAACCCGTACAGCCATGGGCATGCTGGCCCTGGACAATGTGGAGGCAGTACTGAACGGCAGGCCAGCGCCGACCCTCGTTCCTAGCGTTGTCGGGAATGGTCTGAGACACTGAATTGACGCGAATCGCTCAAGGCTGGTCAGCGGCCGCGGACCAAATCGCCAATCCATCCAAAGTAGCGGTCTCACTGAACGGCTCCGCAATTTCTGACACACTATGGGTTAGTTTTCCGGGGCTTGGCAGGTAGATCGAGAGACTGATGCTTCTGTTACGAACTCCAAACGATGGGAGGGCAGCATGACTTCGGTAATTAGAGGTTAGCTATCTCTTTGTGACACTCTTAGGTTAGTTAGTCCTATTTAGTAACCAGACGTTTACATGTTGATAGTTTCCTGCATGACTAAGCGAGTCACCCAGGCACTGAGATCCCGTTCATGTATTTGCGCCGCACTATCATTCGTCACGTTCTGATAACTCTCTCGTTCGTACTGTTGTATCTGCTTCTGAACCGGCCTGAGGTTGTTTTCTTTTCTCGCATTGGATTCGTTGCCTGGTACCCAGCCATTGGCCTGGCCATGGCGCTCATGTTGGGCGTCAGTCCCTGGTATGCCATTTTGGTCTGCTTCTCCGTTGCTCTGGCCGGCAAGGTTATGTACGAGCAGCCCGTCATGTCGTTTAGCGGGACGGTCGATGCGGCAGGAATTGCTGGCTGTTACGGTGCCGCGGCTTATCTTTTGCGGGGTCCATTGCAAATCGATCCTGGGTTGCGCCGCCGCCAGGATGTAGTCCGCTATCTCTTCATTAGTGCCGTGGCGGCCGCAGGAGCTACGGTGGTTGGCGTCGCATGCCTGATTGCGGATCACAGCATTACATGGAGCGACTACAATGCTGCCGTAGTGGTGTGGTTTTTGGGTGATGCGATTGGTCTGGTGGGTGTCGCACCGTTTTTTCTCGTTCATGTCTTGCCGCGCATTCGCAGGTGGCTCGCGCCACCATCCCAACTCCAACCGATTAGAGCGCATGCCAAACGAACACAGATCACTTTTGGAGCGCTTGTGGAAAATTGCGGCCAGGCTCTGATGATACCGGCTGTCTGCTGGGCAATATTCGGAAGCAAGGACGAGCGCTACGGGCACTTTTATATTTGCTTTATTCCCATAATCTGGATCGCCATGCGCCACGGAGTGCAGCGAGTCGTGACCGGCTTGCTGGCGATAAACTTTGGAATTGTCGTTGCGATGCATGTGTTTCCCCCCACCGAGGCAGTATTTACAAAAATTGGCTTGTTCATGCTGGTACTGTCCGCAGTCGGACTAATCGTAGGATCCGAGGTCAGTGAACGACATCGACTAGCCACGACGATGAAAGAACAAACCGCTTATTTAGACTCGCTGATAGAGAATAACCCTCTCGGAATCGTTGTTCTTGACCGTCAGGGACGCGTCGAGCTGGCCAATTCCGCCTTCGAGAAACTTTTCCTATACCAGAGGGACGAACTCAGCTCTATTGACATGGAGAGTATGCGGACCGCCGATGATGGCGCTATCGGCTCCGCACAACTCATTCCGCAAATATTCGCGGGAAACGCATTACATAAGACGGTGCAGCAACAGCGCAAGGACGGAAAACTCCTCGATTTGGCGCTGCATGGCGTCCCGCTGCTTTCGAACGGCGAGGTCCGAGGCGCGTACCTGATCTATGAAGATATTTCTGAGCAAACCAGAGCGCTCGAAGCCCAGCGGCGACACGCCATGTCGTCGGACCTGCTGGTAAAGGAGTTAGAACTCCGCACAAAGCAGATGAGCGCGATGAATGAAATGGGGGATCTGCTGCAGTGTAGCGGGACGGTTCAGGAAGCCTGCGTAGTGGTGTCCCACTTCGTACAGAAGCTTTTTCCTGAAGCTCCTTCCGGAGCGCTGTACTTGTTCAGGTCGTCGCGGGACCTCATTGAAGCTGCGGTTCGCTGGGGCAAGAAGGACGTATTGGCGCCGACATTTCCTCCCGAGGCATGCTGGTCGTTGCGTCGTGGCCAGCCTCACTGGAGTGAGCCTTCAGGCGGTGGCATGGCTTGCCAACATTTGACCAAGAGTTCAAGCGTCGAGTTCCTTTGTGTGGCGATGGTCGCTCAGGGGAACACAGTCGGCGTATTGCATCTCGAATTCGAGGATGCAACACGGCTCCGAAGCGGTTCTGGTACTCTTCGGGAATCTCACCAGCAACTCGCCGTCAGCGTAGCCTCGCAGATTGCGCTCTCGCTGGCCAGTCTTCAACTGCGCGAAACTCTTCGCGAACAATCGATACGCGATCCGCTCACTCGCCTGTTCAACCGGCGATTTCTCGAGGAATCACTGGATCGAGAATTGCAATTGGCCAGCCGCAAGAAACAGGCTACTTCCGTTCTTTTCCTCGACCTCGACCATTTCAAACGGTTTAACGATACTTTCGGTCACGATGCAGGAGACATGGTGCTTCAATCTCTTGCCGACCTGTTTCGCACTTTCTTTCGCGCCACCGATATATGCTGCCGCTATGGCGGCGAGGAATTTGCTATTATCCTGCCGGAGTCATCTGCCCAGGATGCGGCGATCCGTGCAGACGCATTGCGTTCCGAGGTAAAGAGTCTGCGCTTGCAGTACAAGAAGCAGAGTGTTGGAACGCTTTCGCTGTCAGCGGGCGTTGCAGCGTTCCCCGAGCATGGATCCACGTCGGGGGAATTGCTGGAGATCGCGGATCACTGCCTCTATGAATCCAAAGCTCGTGGCCGGGATGTTGTGACTGTGCCTTCGCCACAAAACGTCTGACCGCATCGTCGATCTCAAGTATCGGGTCACCCTCGAAACGAAAGAGCTTCGCGCGGAAGCGACGCGGAGTTTCGCGTTAATTGCTCTCTTAGAAGCAACTCGATCGCCTCGGGCGGAACGGGCTTGGAGTAAAAGTATCCTTGAGCCAGGTCACAACTCATACTCTTCAGGAGGTCTACTTGCGCTTGTGTTTCCACCCCTTCCGCAACCACCTTCAGTCGAAGCCCGTGGGCAAGCATGACGATGACACGAACGATTTCGTGAGTCGCGGGATCGGTATCGATGCGTGAGATGAAAGAACGATCGATCTTCAAGGTGTCCACGGGAAAGCGTTGCAAGCGGCTGAGCGAAGAATAACCTGTCCCGAAGTCGTCAATGTCCAGGCGAACACCGAGCGCTTTCAACTCCGCGAGCACGATGGCAGACCTCTCGGCATCGCCCATGGCGATCGTTTCCGTGATCTCCAGGTTGACACAGCCGGGGTCCAATCCCGTTTCCCGCAACGTACTGCCAATCTGGCCAGCCAGTTCAGGCTGTGCGAACTGTTTTGGTGTGATGTTCAGATTGATGGTGAGTGGCGGGTCGGAGGGAAAAATCGCCTGCCATAAACGAACTTGCCGGCAAGCGTCGTAAAGCAATTGACGATTGATAGGCAGGATGATGCCGGTCTCATCCGCAACAGCAATAAATTCCCCCGGCATCACCAAACCTTCAGGACGCTGCCAGCGGCTCAGCGCTTCGAATCCCACGATCTGGCTGTTGTTTAGAGAGACGATCGGCTGGTAATAAACCCGGAATTGATTTAGCTCCAGCGCTTTACGCAAATCGGTTTCGAGTTGCAGACGTTTAATAGCACCCGCATGCATCGCGTGGTCGAATACCTCACAGCGGCCCTTACCGGTGCTCTTAGCGCGATACATGGCAATCTCAGCTTCGCCGAGGATATCCTGAGATTCGGCTCCGGGATTGCCGCTGAATGCAATACCAACACTTGCCGTCAACACGACCTCCCGACCATTTAGATCGAACGGACTGGCGAGTCTCTGCTGGATGCGCTCGGCCACACGAATCGTGTCGCTGGGGTTTTGAAGTTCTTCGATGAGCAAAGTGAACTCGTCACCGCCGGGCCGGGCCAGCGTACTCTCGCCCCCAAGAGGCTCTGCAGAGTCACCGATACGAGGACGCGAAATGGTATCCGTACCTCGTAGGGTAGCGCTTAAACGCTGCGCCACCTGAATAAGCAGCGCGTCTCCGGCGGCGTGCCCGAGGCTGTCGTTAAAGACTTTGAACTCGTCGATATCGATGAACAGCACAGCGAATCTGAAATCTGTGTGTCGTCTGGAAAGTGTAATCGCACGTTGCAACCGGTCAAGAAAAAGCGCTCGGTTGGGAAGGTTGGTCAAGCCATCGTGGAAAGATAGGTGATCCAGTTTTTCTTCGGCACGCTTCCGCTGGGTAATGTCGCGGTTCACGATCACCAGCCCTTCACTCTCGCCCTGCAAACCACGAATCACGCTCGCGGTGGATTCAAGAAAACGCCAGGAGCCGTCCTTGTGCCGGATGCGATATTCAAGCCGTTCTCCGCGGCCCGTGTTGCGCGCCTTCTCGGCAGCTTCCAGCACACGCGCACAATCGTCAGGATGAACCTGATCCAGCGAAGAAGTCGCCTCTAGTTCTTCAGGGGCATATCCTAGAATCTTCTGATAGGCAGGACTGTTATAGATGCGCTTCCCGTTACGATCAGTCACCGCAATCATGTCCGCGGCGTTTTCAGTAATCAATTGAAAGAGGTGCTCGCGCTCCGCCAACTTGCGGCGCATTCTCTGCAACTCCCGCTGCTGGTAGACAGTGTAGAGATCGAATAGCAATACGAGAGCGGCCAAGCCGCGAACCCACTCTTTGAGATTCAGCGAATAGACGCTATTGGCAGAGAAATGAAAACCGGGAAAGGTTAAAGAAAGGATACCGAATGTAAGGGCCAGAGTAACGACGACGGCGCAGCCCCAAAGCCACCACTCCCGGCCCTCAACCTGGCGCATGCGGAGAGAACGCGGTTTTGTGTTCTCGTGTAGAGATTGTTTACCCAACGGGTCGGCCGCCTATTTGAATCTTGGATGATTTAGCATTCCGGGGGATAATCAAATTCTAGTCGAGGAAATACGTAGAGAAAGTTACCAAAGTCTGGAAGCCGGATTTGTCCGCACCTTCAGCATGGATAAGATCTCGCACTAGAATGATCGATGGCACTTATAGTTACTCGATTCAGCTGCGGCTTTTTGCTCCGCAGGCGGTAGGCGCAGAGCAAAGAGCAAACTCTATCTCCTCTTGGCCTTGTCGAACGCGTCCGTATGATCTTGGAACACAATTCTCAAACTCAGACGCACACATGTTGGATCATTCCTCTCTCTTGTGGCTCGGCGCACCACTAAGTCCAGTGCGATGCACGATTTGCATTATTTTCCACTAATGATCGAGTTCGGCGCGCTCCTTGCAATCACTTGATCTGAAAAGTTGCGCCAGGCAAGCCCTTCCCCGGGTCGATGTCACCGCGACTACTCCCGGCTAATGTGAACCATCCGGAAAGATAACCACTACACACACAAGGAGCGCCATGCGCAGCGTCATTCGTCCCTGCAGCAAGATATCGTATTCGATTCCTCGGTTTTTGCTTGGTTCTGTGCTGGCTGGGTTTTTCGCCATCACCCACATCTTTCCTGCGGTCACAGTCGCTGCCCAAATAACTGGCAGGTCGAGCTCATCATCGAACTCCAGTTCTAAAACACCACTCCCTCGTCAAGGCAGTGGTCAGCCCACGCTTACACCTTTGAGCCACGTTCCACCCGCAATGGCAAGATTGCTCCATCCGGCGATCGCGAAAACAAATTCCCTGTTGCCCGAGTTCGGACTGGAATCGATCTTTGATGCGACGCCAGCCTATGCCTCCGGTGGCATAGATGCGTCTTCAGCGGCGATGGGAGATCTGAATGGCGACGGTTTGGCCGACCTCGTAGTGGCAAATCAGTGTGCGAGCAATGCCAGCTGCGGTGGCAGCGTCGGAGTCCTATTGAGCAATGGTGATGGAAGTTTTCAGGCGCCCGTGAGCTATAGCACCATCGGTGCGGACGCGTCCTCCGTCGCACTTGCAGATGTGAATGGCGATGGCCATCTCGACATATTGGTGGCAAATCAGTGCGTGAGCCCGAGCAGTTGTAGTTCCAGTGGCGTGGTGGTGCTTCTCGGCAACGGCGACGGAACTTTCCAGCCGGGAGTTTCTTACGGCGTGGCCGGAAGCAATGCCTATTCAATCGTAGCGGTAGACCTGAACGGAGACGGGAAGCCTGACCTTGTGGTGGCGGAGCAGTGCTCCAGCAACAATAATTGCAATGCCGGTGCAGTGGCTGTTCTGCTGGGTAACGGCGATGGCACGTTCCAGTCGTCGGTCACCTACAACTCAGGAGGGCTCTATGCTTTTGGAGTCGCTGTGGCCGACGTGAATGGTGATGGTCATCCCGACCTTGTAGTCTCCAATTACTGTCTCTCAACTTCGAACTGTACTTACGGAACTGTCGACGTCCTGTTAGGCAATGGTGACGGAACTTTCCAATCCGCTGTTTCTTATAACAGCGGCGGTTACTACTCGAGATCTGTAACAGTGGCCGATCTGAATGGAGATGGAAAGCCCGACCTCATAGTAATAAGCCAGTGCAACAACAACAACAACTGCGATTTCGGCAGCGTGGGTGTGTTATTGGGAAACGGCGATGGCACATTTCAGGCAGCTTCCAGTTATTCAACGGACGAGCAAAGCGCTTACTCGGTAGCCGCGGCAGATGTGAATGGCGACGGCAAATTGGATGTTATCGTCGGTGATCAGTGTGATTACAGCAGCGACTGCGGTAACGGAGTCGTGGCCGTACTTTTGGGTAACGGCGACGGCACCCTCCAGATGCCATCAACTTACAACTCGGGCGGAATGAGTACCTCTTCGGTGCTGGTCAAAGATGTAAACGGAGACGGCAAGCCCGACATCCTGGCAACGAATGGATGCGCCGACAACTCCTGCAGCAGCGGCTCTGTAGGGGTTCTTTTGGGCAACGGCGATGGAACCTTTCAGGCTCCGATCTCTTACAACCCAGGCGGCTCCGGTTCTTTCTCTATGGCCATGGCAGATGTGAATGGAGATGGCAAGCTGGACCTGCTCGTCGCCAATACGTGTCTGAATAACTCAAACTGCAATAACGGAATTGTGGGAGTGCTCTTCGGTAATGGTGACGGGACATTTCTGCCTGCGGTGGCTTACGGCGCCGGTGGCTCAGATACTTTCTCTGTAGCTCTGGCCGATATTAATGGCGATGGCAAACTCGATCTGCTGGTAGCGAACGCGTGTAACACCAACAGTTGCAATAACGGTAGCGTCGGCGTGTTACTAGGTAACGGCGACGGGACGTTTCAGGCGGCGACGGCTTATAGCTCGGCAGGACTCTACGCTGACGCGATCGCGGTAGGAGATATAAACGGTGACGGTAAGCCTGACTTAGTAGTAACCAATGAGTGTAACGGCAATAACTGCACCAACGGCACAGTTGCGATTCTGCTAGGCAATGGCGATGGAACTTTTCAGGCCGCAGTCTCTTACAACTCTGGTGGCCTGACTGCGACTTCAGTCGCACTTGCAGACGTAAATGGCGATGGCAAGCTAGATCTATTATTAACCAACCAGTGCTCTGACAATAACTGCACCACTGGCCAAGTCGCTGTGATGTTAGGCAATGGTGATGGAACCTTCCAGTCGCCGGTCGCTTATGGCACGTCCGGCTTGTACGCAGGTTCATTGGCGGTTGCAGACATCAACGGAGATGGCAAGCTCGACCTGATCTTGACCGACCAGTGCGAATCCAACTCGATCTGCAACACTGGTTTCCTGGCAGTCCTTTTAGGCAACGGCGATGGGACTTTCCAGACACCTCTCACGATCGCAGTGCCTTCACCGCAATCGGTCTCTCAGCTGATACTGGCGGATTTCAACGGTGACGGACATTTAGATGTTGCCTCCGGTGCGGGAAATTTTCTGTTGCTCGGAAACGGCGACGGAACTTTCCAATCGTTCCAGCACCTCGGAAGCGGCGGCCAAGGAATTGTGGCGGGCGATTTCAATGGCGACGGCAAACCTGATGTAGCGGCCGGCGGCCTTACTGTGCTACTCAACATAGCCTCAGCTTTCAAGTACGCGACTGCCACGGCCCTTACTGCTTCGGCTAATCCCGCGAGCGGCCCGGTTAGCTTTACCGCCACGGTTTCCACATCGTTCAACGCCGGCCCCGTGAGTGGAAGCGTCAGCTTCTATGACGGCCTGACTTCCCTGGGCAGTGTCGCGGTCGGCAGCAACGGACAGGCTGTGCTCAGCGGCATAGGTCTGACTCTCGGCGCACATACCATTACTGCAATTTATAGCGGAGGTTCAACCTACCTGACCAGCACATCGCCAGCATTGAATGAAACCGAAAATCTGTGGACCACGACTACAACTCTGTCGTCTTCGCAGAATCCCTCTGCCGTCAGTCAATCGGTTACATTCACGGCTACAGTGACGCCGAATGGTGGAGCCGCACTCACCGGAACTGTCGCATTTATGGATGGAACCACGACTCTGGCAACGGTTCCACTGAGCAACGGATCCGCCACCTACACTACTTCCACGCTCTTGATGGGAACGCACTCGATTTCTGTTTCCTACGCGGGTGCTTCGATCGACAGCGCCAGTTCCTCGGGGCTGAGCCAGATCGTGCAAAAGGCAAGCACCACTACCGCGCTGACCAACAGTTCGCAATCGGGTAGCCTCATCCTTACTGCCAGTGTAAGTCGGGCATCCTCAGGTACTCCCACCGGTACTGTCACATTTATGGACGGTACCACTTCACTTGGGAGTTCCTCCTTGAATGGAAGCGGCGGCGCAACACTTTCCACTTCGTCGCTGTCGGCGGGTGTTAACAACATCACTGCGATTTATAGCGGAGACAGCGACTTCGGCCCCAGCACGTCGAGCCCGATGGCGGTTTCTGCCGATTTCGCGCTCTCGGCCTCTGCGGCATCGCCTGCTTCGGTGACACCTGGCCAGCCATCAACGTCCACCGTCACGATCAGTCCAAAGAATGGCTTTAATCCGTCAGGAGTGGCCTTCACTTGCAGCGTCGCTCCCGCATCGAATCCGTCGCCGGCTTGCTCGTTCGGCAAGCTATCGGTAGCGAATGATACTGGCAGCGCGACGCTTACCGTAACTCCGGCGGCGACCGCGTCCGCCCAGCTTACCCCTCCCTCGGGGCATAGTTCCCGTGCCATGCTCATATTCGCGCTGTTGATTCCTGGAATGCTGTTTGGCACTGTGGGAATCTTCAAGCAAGACCGCAGTAAGTTGTTGGGATGGGTACTTGCCTTCGCTGTTCTCGGCGCTTGCCTGTTGCAAGGCGCTTGTGGCAGCGCAGGAACTGCGAAGACCCCATCGACCGACGGCGGTACGCCAGCTGGCTTGTACACAGTAACCGTTACTGGGAGTGCCAATGGAACACACCACACCACTTCCGTATCGATCACAGTGAATTAGGGCGGACTCAAAGCGGAAATAACTCGTTAGAGGACGACCCTGATCGTGGATAGTACGCGTTGGCTCATTCAATCTGATCCTGGGGGCTTTCGATTAATCCACGGTCCATCGCTCGCGATGAGTTGTTGAGCCTCATCGGGCCCCCAAGTTCCCGGATCATAATGATAGAACGGCGTTACGTTTCCAAGAATCGGTTCGACAGCACGCCATTGCGCTTCCACCAGGTCCTGGCGGGCGAAGAGTTCACTCTGTCCTCGCATGGCATCGCCTAGCAGCCGTTCGTAGGGAGGCATATCGTCCGCAGCCTGCTCAGTGAGACTAAGTTCTTCATCGCTCCCGGTCATCCGCTCGCCTGGAGTCTTGACTCGCACTCCCATACCAATTGCAATGTCGGGACTGACGCGCATACGCAGGTGGGCCGAGGAGGCGGGTATGATTTCGCCAAAGGTCTCGATGGGCGGTCGCTTGAATTCAACGAAAATCTCCGTCGCGGTTATTGGTAGCATCTTGCCTGCGCGAATGTAGACAGGAACCCCCGCCCAGCGCCAGGTTTCGATGAATAGCTTGAGAGCAACGAAGGTTTCTACTGTGGATGCCGTACTCACACCCGGCACTGATCGGTAACCTTTGTATTGGCCGCGCACCACATCGGCCGGGACAATCGGCCGGACCGCTTTCAGCAGCGCGGCTTTTTGATCGCGGAAGGCCTCATGCGCTTCGCCGGTCGGCGGATCCATAGTAAGGATCGTTACGATCTGCAGCAGGTGATTCTGGACTACATCACGAATCGCACCTGCCTCGTCATAGAACTTGCCGCGGTCTTCAACTCCGAACTTCTCCGCCATGGTGATCTGAATACTGCGAACGTAGGTGCGATTCCAGATCGGCTCGAACATTGGGTTTGCAAAGCGAGTGTAGAGAATGTTCTGCACCGGTTCTTTCCCCAGAAAGTGATCGATTCGGAAGATTCGTTCCTCGGGGAAATAGCGGTGCAGAATGCTATCGAGTTGATAAGCCGAAGCCAGATCATGTCCAAACGGCTTCTCCACCACAACACTGGCATTGTCAGCGCAACCTGATTGGGCGAGGCCCTCGGCGACAGTGCCAAATAAACTCGGCGGAATCGCCAGATAGTGGAGCGGTTGTTTCGCCGCTCCTAGCTGCTTGCGGAGTTCTATAAAAGTACTCGGGTCGTTGTAATCCCCGTCCACATATCGCAACAGACCCATCAACTTGCCAAAGGCATCCTGATCGAGACCGCCGTTTTTCTCCAGGCTGTCTTGGCGCGCGCTTTGAGTTGATCAAGATTCCAGCCCGCCTTGGCCACTCCAATGATCGGCAGATCGAGACCCTGATTGCGTATCAGGCCTTGCAGAGATGGAAAAATCTGCTTGTGAGCGAGGTCGCCGGTGGCGCCAAAAAATACAAAAGCGTCAGACTGAAAATCCACCATCAGGCCGCCTCCGGTTTTTCGGCGGCTTTTTCTTTGTGGCCGCCAAATTCGTAGCGCATCGCCGAAAGCAGCTTGGCGGCGTATTCTTCTCTGCCGCGCGAAGCAAAGCGAGAGAAGAGCGCAGCACTGATGACCGGCGATGGAATACCTTCGTCCACAGCCGCCTGCACCGTCCACCGTCCTTCTCCGGAATCGGACACTCGTCCCGCAAAGTTTGACAGATCGGGATTGTCGCGCAAAGCTGCGGCGGTCAAGTCCAAAAGCCATGAGCCAATTACGCTGCCGCGCCGCCATACTTCTGCCACCTCCGTCATATTCATGTCGTATTGATAAAGCTCGGGATGGCGCAGCGGTGTGGTCTCGGCGTCGTCTTCGCGCTTCTCCTTGCCGACGTTGGCGTTCTTGATAATGTTCAGTCCCTCGGCCAGGGCAGCCATCATGCCGTATTCGATGCCGTTGTGGACCATCTTGACGAAATGTCCGGCGCCGTTCGCGCCGCAGCGCAGGTAACCGTTTTCTGACGTTGAAGGCTCACCAGTTCGTCCTGGAGTCCGCGCAGCCGAGCCAACACCGGGGGCGAGAGACTTAAAGATCGGATTGAGATGACCCACAATCGCTTCGTCACCGCCGATCATCAGGCAGTATCCGCGCTCGAGTCCCCACACGCCCCCGCTGGTTCCGCAATCGACATAGTGAATTCCCTTGGCTTTCAACTGCTCCGCACGACGAATATCGTCGTGGTAATACGAGTTGCCACCGTCGATCACAATGTCGCCGGGTTCGAGTACTGGTACCAGCATAGCCAGTACCGAATCGACAGCCGCCGCCGGAACCATCATCCACACGGCTCGTGGCTTGCTGAGTTTTTTAGCGAAATCATCAAGACTTGCGGACGACTGAGCGCCTTTCTCGACCAGTTCCTGCATGGTCTGCGGATGCCTTGCATATACCACGCACTCATGTCCAGCTCGCAAAAGCCGCTGAACCATATTCGAACCCATTCGGCCCAGACCAATCATTCCGAGTTGCATTTGCTTTCCTCCTTAGCAAAGACTTCATTTGCTCCGTCACAATCCGGCTTGCATGAATCTCGAGAATGCTACCTCTTTGTATCTCGATCCAATTTTAAGAGCAGGGGCTGCATCTCGGAAACCACAGCGGCATTTCCTTTCGCTAAATCCGCGGTGATCTGATCTCGCAACCCCAGAATCTCCCGCAGCACGTCGCGCAAGGCCGCATCTTTTGTGCTGTTCGCAAGGCGCTGAGCCTGATCGAAGAATCGGCTGGCATCATCTCCGGAGGTTCCGTAATTCCTTTGCATGGCCTCCAAATACATAAGCGTAGCCGCATCTTGTAGCTCAGACAGTTGTTCACGAATCTGACATGTCTCAAGCTGGGCTCTCGAGGTTGCCACGTCTTGCTCGAACCGTCGTGCTCGCGAATATTGCGGAACGAACCCCATAAGAAAACCTGCGATTAGTAAACACAGCCAGAGCATGAAATCTTTTCGCATCAGTCTTCCTCGCTTCAGGTCGTCGAAACCCGCTGTTACCAGAGACCATACCACCGATGAACCCACTCTGCATTCGGTAGCGCCTCAATCTGAAAATCTTCAACATCTCGAACCTCCGGCGTCTTCCCGAAGTCCCGCGGTTTCACCAGCGGGACGAGAGCCTGCTCTGAGCGAAGTCGAAGGGGATCTCCCGTGCGTAGATTGCGCAACTGGTTTTGTTTCTCACCGGGAGTCTTGGCGAGTTTCTCGATCAGAACTATGAGTCCGAGAAAATGAAAACTCTGCTTCTCGCCAACAACGTAACGGAGAACATGGCGGACCATATCAGCAGGGATCGGCGATTGACCTGCTCTTTCATGTTCTCAGCGGTTGAGAACGTGAACAACAATACCTCCCGGGGTGCTCGCGGGCATCGCTTAGAGCGAAACACTACCCTATAAACATTTTGGGCTGTCTCCCAGCATGCCAAGATTTCTGCTCATCCCCGATCGAAACCTGTCAAGACCGGCTCGATAGTTTCCAGTCGCGCGTCGGAGAACAAGTGGCGCTGAAAATAAAGCGCCACGTTGACCAGAGCAATCATCACCGGCACTTCCACCAGCGGCCCGATGACCGCCGCAAATGCCGCTCCGGAGTTGATGCCAAATACCGATACGGCCACCGCGATCGCCAGTTCGAAATTATTGGAAGCGGCCGTGAATGCCAGGGTAGTCGTCTTGGAATAGTCCGCTCCCACTTTCTTTCCCATGTAAAAGGACACTAAAAACATCAACACAAAGTAAATCAATAGCGGCACAGCAATGCGCACGACGTCCAAGGGCAGACGAACAATGTATCCACCTTTAAGAGAAAACATCACAACAATTGTGAACAGCAGCGCAATCAATGTCAGGGGGCTTACGCGGGGAACGAAGTTCCGGCTATACCAATCGTGCCCCTTGGCGCGAACCAGTGCGGTGCGAGTCAAAAATCCGGCCAGAAAAGGAATACCCAGGTAAATAAAGACGCTTTTTGCAATCTCTGCAATGGACACATTGACGATGGCGCTGCGAAGACCGAGCTTGGCGGGAAGCACGGTGATAAAAACCCAGGCGTAGATCGAATAGAAAAAGACCTGAAAAAGAGAATTGAAGGCGACCAGTCCAGCTGCATACTCTGTATCGCCTTTGGCCAGTTCGTTCCACACGATAACCATCGCGATGCAGCGGGCGAGACCGATCATGATGAGTCCGGCCATGTATTCCGGATATCCTCGCAGGAAGACAATGGCGAGAACAAACATCAGAATCGGCCCTACAACCCAGTTCTGAACGAGCGAAAGGCCGAGGACTTTCTTATTGCGAAACACCTCATGCAGATTCTCATACCGCACCTTCGTGAAAGGCGGATACATCATCAAAATCAATCCCGCCGCAATCGGAATCGAAGTTGTACCAACGTTGAAGCGATTCAGAAACGGTACAACCCCGGGCACAAGCCAACCCAACACGACGCCGCCGAACATGGCGGCGAAAATCCACGCAGTCAGATAGCGGTCCAGAAAAGCGAGACGACTAGTTGTCCTCATTTTGTGATCCAGTAATGCGGCAAGCCACGAAGCTTAACTACGTTGCAGAACCGTTGCTATGGGTGTGTCACCGGGGCCATCGTCTGGCCGATGTTTTCGAGTTCCCTCTTCAGCGCAAGACTGTCGAGAGTCTTCAATGGAAGACAGAGCAACAGGCTGATTCTGCGCTCCAAAATAAAAAACGCCTCGCGAAACGCTCTTTCCACTTCCGCTTGTGTCCCGTGAACTGCCGCTGGATCAGGAACACCCCAATGGGCGGTCATCGGCTGTCCGGGCCAGATCGGGCAAACCTCTTTCGCCGCGTTGTCGCACACCGTAAAGACAAAGTCGAGCTTTGGAGATCCAGGCAAAGAGAATTCATCCCATGCCTTACTGCGCAAACCCTCGGTGGGTAAGTGCGCCATTTCGAGCTGTCGCAATGCTTCCGGGCGAACCTTTCCTGAGGGATGGCTTCCGGCACTGTACGCTCTGAAATTCGGGCGCCCTTTGGAGTTAAGAATCGCCTCAGCCATAATGGAGCGCGCCGAATTGCCCGTGCACAGGAATAAAGCGTTGTAATGTCCTTGCATTTTCCTTCTCTCCTAGTTGCAGCAGGTCGGTCCACAACACGCTTTCGTTCCTGTGTTTGCGGGCTTGACGGCCCTAACGAAAGCACTCATGAACTTGCCATCCACTTCTGGCGCAATCGCGTCGACATCGACGGCAGCTGCGGAGAGAAACTCACGCGCATCTTTTGCGCGATAGATCCGCGTCGGCTCAATGTCAATTTGCTCAAAACCAGCGGCGGAGAGTTTGCTGCGATACTCGTCGTCTGCGAGCGCGCCCGCCACGCACCCTACCCACAGCAGCACGCTCTGGCGGATTTCAGCTGTGATTTCGCCGCGCGTCACAACGTCGGAAACCGCAAAACGGCCGCCTGGTTTCAGCACCCGAAAGGCTTCTCGCAACACACGGTCTTTATCAGCAGAAAGGTTGATCACACAATTTGAGATGATCACGTCGACCGAGTTGTCCGGCAGAGGGATATGCTCGATCTCGCCTTTCAGAAACTCGACATTCTCAGCCCCGGCGTTGCGCTTGTTTGCATTGGCAAGGGCGAGCATCTCGTCCGTCATATCGAGACCGTATGCCTTGCCGGTCGGCCCAACCCGCTTCGCCGAAAGCAAAACATCCACGCCGCCGCCCGAACCGAGATCGAGAACGACCTCTGCTGGGCTCAACTTCGCCAGCGCGGTCGGGTTTCCACACCCTAATGAGGCGAGCATGGCTTCCTCAGGCACCTGTCCCGCTTGGGAAGGGTCATAAAGATTGGACGTGATTGGGTCGCAACCTAAGCCGCTCGCCGCGGTCGCTCCGCAGCAACTACTGCCGCCAGACTTCACGCGCAAGGCTGCCTGGCCATACTTTTCTTTGACTACTTCCTTGATGTCGGTGCTGCTCACGATGACTCCTCCTATTTACAAAGCTGGACGATATTTTGTGGTTTGACTGCCTTGTTCCGAGTGCAGCATTCGGCGTAGAGGAATTGCAGAAGTTCCTGGAGCGCTTCCGTATTGGCCGTGTACCGCAAGAAAGTGCTTTCGCGCCGCACGTTCACAAGCTCTTCATTCTTTAATTTGTCCAGGTGGTGCGATAGCGTGGAATTCGGAATATCCAGATCAGATTGGATATCGCCTACGACCAAGCCGTCCGGATGCGCGGATAGCAGCAATTGCATAATGCGAAGGCGCGGTTCGGTGCCCATCGCGGACAGCATGTCCGCAAACTTTGCAACCTGCTCGGTATTTTTCCTGGTTGAGACCGCTGTCATGTTTCGATATTTGCAGAAATATCAAGAATAATCAAGTGGATTCTTAAACGTGCTTCCCGGCGGAAGCCGTGCAGAGGAGCGCACTACGATTATGGAAGATGTGCGCCTTTGCTGAACCCAATCCTTCAGTTCCTCCCCGGTACAGCGAAAGCCCCGCGCTAGTGCTGGTTTGGATTGCTGTGGGGACTGATCTTCTTTACTCAGGACATTCTGAAATACTTCGATCCCAACTTGGGAGGCATGTGCCGCCTCGGAAGCGAGCAGCGAGCCAGGGCAGCGTTACCGCTGGTTTGGAGTGAAATAGCGTACCGTAACATCGTCTCCGATATAGGAGACGCGATGCTCGAACACACCGCGCTGCGCTGCAGGTTTATTAGTGAAGTAGCGAATCGTTACGTCATCTTTAACGTAATCGACTTCATTCGTTCTTGCCCGCACTCGCCGATGCGCGGCCCGGGAATGCGCAGCCTTTCTCAACTGGGCTGGCGGAGACAATACTTGGACAGCGCTGCTCGCTACTCGGGTTGTGCTTTTCATCGGCGCCGGTTTCGCGGGCTGGAACGGCGCTGCCTGTCCCGATGCGGAAGGCTGCTGCAGCACCGCAGATCTCAAAGCTGACACCGGACGGCGACCGCCGAGGGCAATCCAGCAAGTCAGCAGGAGCACTGCGGCAACTGCCGCCAGCGCCGGCTTCCAACGTGCCATCCAGGGAACTCTCCTCGCCTCCGGGGAGACCATTGTCGCCAGCAAAGCAGGCTGCCTGCGCGTCTGCGATTCTCGGGCGAGCACCAGAGCGGCCGCACCGGCCTGGTACGCCGCGTGCTTGCCCGCGGGAAGGGGCACAGCTTCGGCGCAACTGGGAAATTTCGGCGTGCGATCCGTAATTTGCGCAACCGCAGCGGGCTCTGTACCGCTTAGACTTGCTCTCACTTTTTCGCGTTGTTCAGGCCGGCCCGCGCGAGACATTGCATCCTCGATGAGGCCCGCCATCAACCGGTATGTCCGAACTTCGCGATCCTGAAATGTGTGCGGCTCGGCAAAAAGGACTTGCAGCAATCCCACCGCGGCACGGTCCCGGTAAAGAAGCAAAATTATGAGGGACATCGCTCCGAACTGACGGCAAATTGCCGCTTCTATCCGTGAGTCCGTTTCCGCATTCTCGACGCGGAGAATCTCGCGGCTGGCGTGAGTATCCGCTGAAACTACAAGCGACGCTATTGCGTGGCGGCCCACATATGAGGAAGCGACTCCGCTTCCGGCCCGGTAGACCAGTTGATTTCCCTCCAACACAGCGAGGGCGATTCCAGTAGCATTCGCCACGTCGCGCGCACAATCGACGATCAAATGCATGGCACCATCTGCGTCGAGTTCGCCTTTGGCGATCAGTCTCTGGACTTCGACAATGGCAGAAAGAGATTCGCGATCGACTTCACTTTCCTGGACGGCAAATGCGTTTGCCAAAAGTTCTTGGAAGGATTCGCGATCGAAGCTGGGGTTAGGACTCATGCCCGGAATACTACGATTCTGCGGCTGCACTGCTGGGTAGGCGAGCGGGCCGAACCAGTTTCGCGGACCAACTAAGGCAGTTTCTCACCGGACGAAATGCGGTGTCAATAGCAAGCCAGCCCGCTGTAGCTGCTCCAAGATAATGTCACCCCATAACTGCAACGAGACTTTGTCACTCTCACAGGATGGTGACGATGAGTCAGAAAGAGTTCCAGCGAGTGAAAGTGATCGAGAATGCAGCGGGCGGGA
>JBAVGI010000388.1:0-10117 GCA_049684755.1 Candidatus Sulfotelmatobacter sp. | reverse complement strand
AAAGCCACCAGACTTTGCTTATCCACTTCAGGAGAAATACGCGTGAGCATCGGACACTCGGCGCGAAGGAAGTCAAGATCGTCGCGCGTCAAGCGAATCTGCACGCCGGCCTTGGTGCCCCCTGCTTGCACAGACGTGTGTCCCGGAAAAATTGCGACCAGATTGCCTCCGAAGGTACGGAAGGCGATCATCAACGCGTTTTCAAAACCGGCGCCATAGGCGAGCAGCAAGACTACGGTGGCAATCCCCCATGCCATGCCCAGCATAGTGAGCACGGAGCGCCGTCGATTATGCCTTAACGCGTTGAACGCCTGCTTGCCTAAGTCGCCAAACATGTTCACTCCAAAACGAACGAACCGGAACTTGGTTATTCCTGTCGCAATGCTTCCACCGGAGGAAGCAACGCCGCTTTACGAGCGGGATAGAGCCCGGCGACGATGCCTGCCAGCGACAGCGAAAGGATTGCAACGACCGCGGAAGCAGGAACGATACGCGGCGTATCGAATCCTTCCGGCGCGGGCAACTGCGCTAACAGCGTCACGAAAGCCGTACAAATCGCCAATCCGATGCCGCCGCTGAACGCGGTGAGGAATGCTCCTTCGATAAAAAACTGCGTCATGATGTTGCGATGTGTCGCGCCGAGGGCTTTGCGCAGGCCAATCTCGCGCGTACGCTCGGTGACCGACACCAGCATGATGTTGATCACTCCGATTGCGCCGAGGCCCAGCGTAACCACTCCCACCACGCCCAGGAACCAATCCATCGCATCGAAAATCTTGGCCACGCGAATGGCGCCGTCGATCGTATCCCAGTCCATGAATGCGTCGTCGATCTTCGGATCAAATCCGTGTCGACGGCCGATGATGGCGTGAACCTCATCCTTAGCTTCGACGTGGAGGTCCTTTCTGATGGGCCGGTAGTTGATAAACGAAATCGCGTTCTCCGAATTTTGCGCCTTCAGCGGAAAAAGCATTCGCATGGTGTCGAAGGGAACAAAGATGCGATGGTTGGTTCCGTTCTCTCCTTCTTTACCGATCTTCGGGATAACGCCAATCACTTTGAAATCCATGTCGTTGAGCATGATGGTGCTACCCACGGCGGGCTGCCCGGGAAACATATTTTTCAGCAGTTCCCATCCCACCACGGCCACCCGGCGATGCTGCGTGTTGTCCTCGTTATTGAACCAGCGCCCCGGTTCGATCGGAGTGTTGCGAATCTGGCTATATTCTGGAGCTACTCCGAAGACCTGCCCGCTCGTCGACCCGTAATCGCTGACTGCGCGAATATCATCGCGCTCCAGCACCGGAGAAACGGCGCGCAAAAATCTGGATTGGTCGCGAATCGCAAAGTAATCGCCGTAAGTCAGATAATACGGCTGTCCCGATTGGAAGCTGCCGGCGATGCCTGGAATGCGTCCCGGGAAGACGAACATAATGTCCTGGCCCAGCTCGGCGAGATTTTTGTCCTGACCGCTGCGAAAGCCTTCGCCCAGACCCACCAGCAGAAGCAAAGACCCTACGCCCCATGCGATTCCAAACATTGTGAGAAACGAGCGCAGCTTGTGCGCCCACAGGGTGGAGAGCGACTGCCGAACGATATCGAGAAGCATCCGCATGGAAGTAAATGTGCCCTCGCGCCTCCGGGGAGGGGCACGAGGGCCCCCGGTAACGTTCAGGCGAGGGGTCTCAATCCCGCCTAACCATCTGATCAGTAGTACGCAGCCGGGCTGTGCGAAGTTCCCTGCTGTCGTTAATTCCTTAGACCCTGAGATCTCGAAAAAGGTTAGCTACGGGCTGGAAATCTGAGGTTGCACGGGTCGAGAGCAGGAGCTTCTCAGGTAGGGTCCTAGAACTCGATATATCCACTCGATGCGGCCGAGAGGTGGGCGTCGGCCGTACCCGTCGCCGGCAACGCACCTAACATTGCACTCAAGTTGTCCCAGGCCGCATGATTCAAAGCGGGATCTGAACCCACCAAATCGCGGATCATCTCCCATGCGGCCAGATTCAGCGCACCCTCGGGGGGAGGTCCCATGGCCAGGGAGACCGAGCACTGGGGGCAGAAGCAGATCCGCTGCGCGGCCGACTTTTGCCGCGGCTTTATTCCCACCGTCTGCGCAAACAAGTAAACCGCCACCGATTTCTGTCCCGGCCCCAGCTCGCGATTGCAGCGCAGACAATACATGTTTTCCAAGGCAATCTCCAATCCTCGATGCGGCTATGCACTGATACTGTCTTTGTCTCATGTGGGATTCAAGTACGCAGAAAGATTCCCGGCAGGGAAGCCACCAGATAGGATCCTGAACTCGCGCGCGAGAACCAAGTTGTGCTCTAGGCAAGGACAGTTCCTGTCGTGCAATCTGTGGCAATGGGTGTCAGTGCCACAAACGCTCGTGCTTCGCGTCTGACCATGATTTCTTCGGGTTTGCGCATCAACCCGCCCTTGGCAAAGAGTGTTCGATTGCCGCAAATCAAGAAGATGCGCGAATGCGAACAGGTCGCCGCGGTTTGTTACCGGGTCCGGAAGGAAGTCATCGAATTTCTGCTTGTCCAAACCCGTGGCCGCGGACACTGGATATTTCCCAAAGGCAGCGCGGAACCGGGACTCACGCACGCCCAGGCGGCAGCGATCGAAGCCTTCGAGGAGGCTGGAGTTCATGGCCGCATCGAGGAGGTCGCGTTCGCCCGATATTACAGCCCGAAGCCGGGCGTCAGGCGGAATGCTCGAAGATCACTGCAGGTGAGCGCTCACCTGTGTGAAGTACGCCGTCTCGCCAATCCCAAGGAGACCAACCGGAATCGAACCTGGTTTTCAATTGAAGATACCCGGCAGCGCTTGCGGGAAGGACGAAAGAGTGACGACGGGGAAGAGTTCGCCCGTGTAGTCCAGCAAGCAGTCGCGCGAATCAGGCAGCTACGCGACCGTGCCGCTAGCGACAATATGGATACGATCAATGACCGGCCCGGACGGCACGCCTTACAGCAGGACGAACTGTATAAAGTGCAGTTCGAGGCGTCAGCAGAGACTCGCAGATTGCTCGGTCAAACCGGCCGAATCGTTGTAGCGGTCGGCCGCGCCCGGGATGAAAAAGTCTTGCCCTGTGAGGTGCTGCCCTTCGCTACGCCGCGATACTCCAATCGCTCTCCGCGCCTGCTGGCGAGCGGAGCGAAAGTCAAAGCGCTGGGCCCGGGCACAAGAAAAGGCTGAAAACCTTCCGGCTATTCCTTGCTTTTCGGCCGTTCGAAAGCTTTCTGTAGATATTTTCGCGCCTCCTCCAGAGCACCGAACGTATCGTCATTGGTCTGGATGGCTTGCCGGTATTCGTTGATAGCGCGCTCGCGCTGGCCAGTAACGTCGAAGATTTTCCCCAGCTGGACGTGACTCCACACTTCAGTCCAGCGCGGCTCGCCGTTGCCGTTGATGGCAGAGCGGTAGGAATTCGCCGAAGATTGGTAGTTTCGCTGCAGGAAGAAAATCTCCGCAATGCGGTAATGGGCCAGCGAACTGTTCTTGTTCTGATCCAGCGCTTTGTTGAATTCGGCCAGTGCACCGGCAAGATCGCCCTGCTGCTGCAGTGCCTGGCCGCGGAGAATGGAAGCGCGCAGCTTCACATCCGAATTGTTGGTGAGGACGTGGTGGTCGGGATCGAGCGAGATCCGGCGCGGGCGTCCGTAGGTCTCAACCGTGAAGGGCGAACTGGTACCCACCACCTCGATTTTCTTGTTTTCCGTGTTGCCGTCTGTTTCGATGCGCAGGTCGACAGGCATACGGAACAAATCGAGATCCTGGCTAATCTCGCCCGTGACGCGGAAGCCCGGAATCTTTTTTTCTCTCGCTGCCGCGGACGTTGCCTGCACTCCACCTAATCGGTAGACGGTGTATTTCAGCTTGAACTCCGGCGCTCCCGTGGAGTCGAGCCATTGCGAGAAAAACCAGGTCAGCTGATCGCCATAATATTTTTCAGCGATCGCTTTGAATTCCTCCATCGTAGCGGATTTCCCTGCATACGTTTCGGCGAACTCGCGCATCGTCTTGAGATATTTGTCCTCGCCCAATACCCAACGCAACATGTGCAAAATCATCGCGCCCTTGTCAGTGACCAGAGACTGAAACTCGGTGGAGAAAGGATCGAGCTTACTGGCGCTCGAGAGCGGCACGTTGTCATAGGCCAGCGCTCCCACCGACATATCCTTCACCACTTCTTCCAGACCGGCAGCGCCCGCGGCATTCTCCACATACATGGCTTCGGAGTAACGCGAAAATCCATCGGTCAGCCACCAGTCGTCTTTCGTGGCAGGGCTCACCGAAACTCCCCACCACTGGTGAGCAATCGCGTTGGCAAGCAAACGATAATTCGTTTTCTCCGTGATCGAGGGTCCCGCCAACCCTGCTATCTCCGGCGCCCAGGCGTAAGGAACCGTATCGCCCGGAAGTTCGACAACACTCAGTCTTTGCGACAACGGAGTGCCGTAGAGAGTGATGAAGTAGGTAAATTCCTGGACCGCCGTGGTCGTGTACTCCGGAGCCAGCTTCTGGTGATCGGGCTTAAAAAATAGGTGCAGGTCCATCCCCGCTTCGTCGCTTTTATATTCCTGAAAAATGCCGGCAACAATGGTGCCGGGAAAACTCGGCTTGTCATACACGAAGGTAAAAGTCTTGGTCGGCAGCCCGTTGCTGTTAGGTTTATTCGAGGGAGGATCATCGGTAACTCTGGACTTGCCACTGCCGATCACCAGCATGTGAGCCGGCACCGTAACGCTGATGGTTGCGGTGAAACGGTTCAGGCCGTAGCCGCTCACCGGAAACCATCGCCCCGAGTAGAGCAGGTAGCTGGTATCGTCGCCGATATAGGCGAGCTTGAGCCCGGGCACAGGGCTGTCATCGGCATTCTCAATCTCTCCCTCGTACTCGAAGGTGAGAGTAGTGGAAGCGTCCTTCGCCAGGCCGTTGGGCAGCGGCACGCGCACGGTTGAATCCTGCGTGACCCGCTCGGCTGAGAGCGGCTGATCCTTTTCGTCAAGAACCTTGGTGACGCGAAGCCCGTTGTGCAATTCGAAGATTGCGGTGTTCAAATCCTGAAGGGCGGTGAATTTGACCTTTGCCTTCGCCGAAATCTGGTGCAGATGGGGGGTCAGTTCGGCTTGGATCTGGTAGTCATCCACCCGCAGGCGCGCTTTTTCTGCCGCCCAGGAAGGCGTGGTGGCAAGAATCAACAGCAACAGCGCAGACATTCCCCACAGGACGCTCGACACGCGCCGAAGCTGGTTTTGCATTAAGGAGAATCTCCCCGGAATGGGCCTTACCATTCCTATGATGAAGATTCTCACCTAAAAGATGCTGGGAGCACAAGGTTTACGAGATTCCACCCTTTGGCGATGCCAGGTTTTTGGAAACGCTGACTCTAGGGTTTGCCCGAATCCGGAGGGGGAACATGCGGAGTGAACCGGCGTACAACGAATTCCTGAAGAATATTACCGGCTGCGCCGCCACCAATTCCGATAAGCGCGTTTTCAAACGTCAGCGCCACTCCGTTGCGATTTTGGTCGGGATAGTAAAGATTGGAGAGACCACCGGCGGCCAGTCCACCGATGATACCCGAGTAATCCAGCTGCCAGCGCCCGTTGTCCCCCTTGCAGACGACTGACATGGCAATGGCATAAAGAAGCCTCGATTTCTTGCTGCCAGTTCCCTTATAAAAATAGCGTGGATCTTGCTTGAACAACGACGGCAGTATCGCGCCGCCAATAAATGTTCCTGTCACAAGGTCGGTATAGGCGGCGCCGTAACGCTTGGCGTAGCCCTCGGCGCCTTGTCCATATCCACTGAATGCATTTTCCGCCTGCTCAATTCCAGCGATTCCGCCAGTGATCCCAAAGGTGTACGGATTCAGGATTGACTTCCAGGCAAGCTGGAACTTCAATCTCGGCGTGAGCGGGACCGCGTGGGGCAAATAGGTGACGTAAAAGTTGGGGATAACCCCGAGCACTCGCTGCTTCTCCTCGACCTTCACCTCATCTTCCGCCACTTGTGCGGGCGATTCGGTTACTTCCACATCTACGTTGGCGCGAGCAACCACCAGAGTAATCTGCGGAACAACCAGTTCCTCCCCCGCATGCAGAATCCCCGGCTGCTTCAAACTTGCGAAGCCGGCGACTGTAAAAGTCATTTGAAAAGGTCCGGGAACGACATCGGTAAAAAAAAACTGCCCGTCCGCATCTGAATGCGTTTCTTTGTTTACGTTGAAACCTTGCCCACCCAGACTTACTTTCACATTCGGGATAACTGCCCCGCTCGGGTCAACCACCGAACCGCTGATGCTTCCGGCCTGTGTCTCACTCTGTATCTCCTGCTGCGCCGGGGCGGAAGTTCCCGGTGTTAGTGCTGAAGCCGGCTGTGATTGGCCAACCGCTGAGGCGACGCTTAAACCGAGGAGTGCGATCCACCAAGGGAAACTCCGCCGTACAGCGCGAACCGAACGCCGCAGATTTATGCATTCCGCGCCGTTTGGTAAGCTTCCTGGCAAACCTCTCAAACCTGCTCCTTCCGAGTTGATATTTCCCGCCTGTGTGAAGTTTTGTAAAAACTGGCGCTGGAGCTGAATCGGGTTATACAAAATCCTGGGCTCTGCAGAGAATTTCTCAATAGCTGTTTATCTGTTTCGCTGATTTTATCCTCTACGTATTTACCTCTGATGCAAGAATGCGGAACCAGGCTATCCGCCGCTCATCCTTCGTTTCCCATCGACTGGTCGTCCGGACTGATTGCCCGACGACTGATTGCCCAAGGGCAGGATAATTTCAGCGGTACGATCCGCCGGATGTTGCGGCGTACCCTCGTCCGCATTCTCAGGCGCGCGTAGACAGGACTTAACCCGCGCCAGGCCCTCCAACATCCGATTGCGCTCGGCCCCGTCCGAAAGAATCTCCTGCAATCGCGCGACCACGTTGGCAGCCGTGAAGTCGCTTTGTACCAGCTCCGGCACCACCTGTTCCCCGGCGACCAGGTTAACCATGGCAAAGTGTGGCACCTTCACCCGCGGCTTGCCCAGCAAATAGGTAAGGGACGAAACACGGTAGACCATGACAAAAGGAGTGTGCATCATGGCGGCCTCGACCGTCGCAGTGCCACTGGCGACGATACCGGCACGTGAATGCCACAGCGCGGGCAACGATTCCGGAACCAGAGTGATGCTCTGTTGATTTATTAAATCTTGCAAAAACGACCGGTCCAGCGTGGGGGCGACCGGAAGCAGGAATTCGTATTCGGAGCCGAGCTGCCCGGCCGCTTCCAGAATGGTTGGCAGATTCATCCGTACCTCTTTGATGCGGCTGCCCGGCATAATCGTTATCCAGGGTTTAGCCGAGTCGAGATGAAACTCAGCGGCATAGTCATTGCGCGCGACCGCCGGTTGCGGAAGATCGGCCAGGGGATGCCCGACGAACGTTGCATCCACTCCACGTTCGCGGTAGAACTTTTCTTCAAAAGGAAAAATCACCAGTGCTTTATCGACATAATCGCGCAGCAGACGCACCCGTCCCTGCCGCCACGCCCAGAACTGCGGAGCCACGTAATAGACCACAGGAATGCCGCGCTTCTTCATCTGCCGCGCCACCCGCCAATTAAACGCCGGCGAGTCGATGACGATCGCCAGATCTGGCTTGCGCCTGTCGGCCTCCGCAAGCAAACGCTGGTACAGCCCGTAGATCTTCGGCAGATGACTGAGAATCTCGGTGATGCCGACGACAGAAAGGTCTTTGGCGTCGACTATTATGTCGCATCCAGCCGCGCGCATGCGCTCTCCGCCGACGCCAAAGAATTCAAGCGAGTCTTGTGTGGAGAAAGAGGTTCGTGTGGGGACAGCCGCCCTGGGCTGTCCAGCGGAGCGAAGCTCCGCAGTCTTTCCCACGGCACACCGCTGGAGCGCTTCAATCAACTGCGCTCCATACATTTCCCCGGAAGCCTCGCCGGCTGAGATCAGTATTCGCAAGAGAGCATTGTAAGGCCGAGACTTCGGAACAGAACGGTGTGGCAAGAAATCGTTCAGACACTATCTTTCGGAATGCGCTCAGCGCCGGCTCTTTGTGGCAGCGGACAGTGTCGAGATATGCGATATCGATTGCGATTGAACCAGCGATAGCCTTCCCACAGGATCCGATTAAAACCAGGCAAACTGAATGTTGCGTAGAAAGGCCATGCCCACCAGATTTGCCGTGACACGTGAAGGTAGGCGTTGGCGCCGGATTCCAACTTTCCGTCCGAGGTCAATACTTGTATATCATCCAGCAGGTGCTCTGCTGGAATTTGCAATGAGCCGTCGGCAGAAGCGGATTGGAGGTCCTTAATCTGATAGCCCCTCCGCTCCACAACCTTCTTCCAAAAGTGAACCCAGCGAAAGCAAAACCCACAGCCGCCATCGTAGAGTATCCAGCCCTCACGAGGGAGGGCGCAGTCCGATTTGTGGTCGCGCCAATTCATTGGATTCTGTTGCCCTTGAAGACGACGACCGGCGAGCCATCCGCGATGAATGCGCAGTCAGGCAGCCGTTTAAGAACTGCCCCAAGCTCGTGCCCATAAAGCGCACTGGCATCTCCTTTAAATGCGGCGGTCGCGGTCGCCCACACCTGCCATGGATCGTGTGAGACGTGATACTCGAGGCAGCCACTGCCTTGCCTGGACGAATAACCCCAATAATGTTCCGTGATGAACTGTTCCAAGCTTCCTTCTCGAGGATAGGAAGGAGGGCCCGCGGTCTGAGCGGAGAGCTTGCACCATTGGCCGTCAACCTGCCACTGATACTCTGCCTTCTTTCCCCACTCGCTGATCTCGATGTCGTGCTCCATCGGAAGGCACGTATAGTTCTCGCCGTAAACGAGCCGGGCAGTTCTCGCGATCATGCGTCTGGGCACAACCTCGGCGATGAAAACAACTCCCCTTCGAACATCGGTGCCCGCTTTTCGACAAACATAGAAACGCAGATTTACTTCATCGAAATCGGAATGAAACGGAACTGGAAAACATCCAAACAGCTTCGTGCGGCAGAATCGGAAGCCCACAAGGCTGACATACGTTCTTCCGTTGAATGAATCCAGAGAGGTCCCGGGGGGAATGTGTCTAGTCAGAAGGCTGGGCTCAATCTCGTAGTTCAACATCACGAGGTCTCGCCATTCAGCGGAAAGAAATACTCGCTTTGATTGGGACATATTTTCGGCGACTCGTGTGCGATCTGGACTAATCTTCCCCTCTGGCGGCGACTTCCGGCTCCCTGAAGCCGTGTGCATCCGCGGGCGAGGGCGCCCGCGCCACACTCAGTTCCTGATCCTTATACTGCAGCTGATAAAGCTTGAAATAAATTCCGCGCTGGGCGAGCAGTTGCTGATGCGTGCCCATTTCTCGAAGCTGGCCCTTATGCATCACAATAATCTTGTCGGCGCGCTGCACCGTCGAAAGCCGGTGGGCGATGATCACGGATGTTCGTCCTTCAACCATGCGGCTAAGCGCGTCGCGCACGCGGAATTCCGTTTCCGTATCCACGCTGGACGTAGCTTCGTCGAGAATGAGAATTTTCGGCTCGTGAGCCAGCGCCCGCGCGAACGAGATCAGTTGCTTCTGGCCGGTGGAAAGCGTTGATCCGCGTTCGCGAACTTCTTCATCGAATCCCTTGGGCAGGGCACGGATGAAGTCGGCAAGGTTTACATCTTCGGCGGCTTGCTCCACGTCTTCGTCACGAATACGCTTTGTGCCCAGCCGAATATTTCCACCGATGGTCCCGCTGAACAGGAACGGATCCTGCAGCACAACGCCGAAACGGCTGCGCAAGTCGACGAGATCCATATCCTTTACGTCGACGCCATCAATCCGGATCGCACCTTTTTGAACATCGTAAAAGCGAAGCAGCAGTGAAATCAGCGTCGTCTTGCCCGCGCCCGTGTGGCCGACAATGGCCACGGTTTCGCCGGGTTCGATCACGAAGCTGACGTCACGCAGAACCCAGTCCGGAGCCTGCCCGTCTTCCACTTCATCGTGATAAGTAAACCACACGTGATCAAACTCGATTCGCCCCGAGCCTTCCGGCCGCTTAGTCACGGCGGGTGAAACCACTTGCACCGGCGTGTCCAGC
>JBAVGI010000387.1:0-8927 GCA_049684755.1 Candidatus Sulfotelmatobacter sp. | reverse complement strand
TCGCCACTCTGGTGCCCGGAGCGAATTATTTTCTCGGGCTGAGAGATTATCCCAATGCGCGCCGAATGATTGATGCCGGCGTGCTGGTGGCGCTGGCTACGGATTACAACCCAGGCACATCGCCAACTCTGAGCATGCCGATGGCGATGTCATTAGCGTGCACGCATATGAAAATGTCTCCCGCGGAGGCGATTTCGGCGGCTACGATCAACGGGGCATGGGCCTTGCGGTTGGCAGATCGGAAGGGCTCGATCGAACCAGGAAAAGATGCTGATTTAGCCATTTTCGCAGCGAAAGATTACCGTGAGATTCCTTACTGGTTCGGCGCGAACCGCTGTGAAATGACAATCATGAATGGGCTGCTGCACCATTCGCAATAATCTTTTCATTAACTATTCCGGAAATTAGCAAGCGTCAACCCGAACAGACTTTTCAGGCGTGCGACTTCGTTGAAACCTGGGCGAGCTTGCGGCGCCCGTAGATCAGACCAACGGTAACGCCGAGAACTTGAGCACACGCGCGCGCCGCTAGCAGCGCCGGGGAGAGCAGCCCGACAACCGGATCTTTCCTGATCGCCCGCCACGCGTATGGCAGGGTACTGACCAGAAACGCAGCCAACACGATTCCTGACGCCGGCACCGCCGGCCGAACCACCAGATCAATAGCAATACCAAGAAGAAGCGCGGGCGCAAACAGCAGTTGGAGCTTCATGAGCTGCGGCGTGTGCGTATCCTTCATGGCCTTAGCCGGGTTCTTGCGTACTGCCAGCACACGCCAGAAAGCGAATTTGTATTTTTTCTTGAGATATTTTGACAGTGTATCCGGATGGGTGTGATAGACGACCGCGCTGGGAGCAAAAGTCATTTTCCAGCTGCGCGCCGACATACGGTAGGAGAGCTCAATATCCTCCGCGCATGCCAGCGGAAAAGAAGTATCGTAGCCGGTCATCTCCAGAAAGCGGTCGCGGCGAAAAGCCGCCGAGTAAGTGTCCACGAAATCGATGGAATCGTGAGCCGCCATCAGCCGGTAGCGGTCTTCATAATCGATCTGCACGAAACGAGCAATCAGACTTTTTTGGTGGGTGCGGTAAACTCCCTTTGCTCCAACGATATCCGCATCCTCAAAGGGCTTGAGCATCGCTTCCAGCCAGTCCGGCATGGGTACGCAATCGTCATCCGTGAATAGGATAATCGTTCCCCGAGCTTCGCTGGCGCCGCGATTGCGCGCTGTAGCCGGACCCGCATTGGCCTGAGTAATAAGGCGAACTCCGGAATAGCTCTCGACAACTTTCGCGGTGTTATCCGTCGAGCCATCATTGACGACAATAATTTCTGCGTTGTGCCCGCCGGTTTGCCGCAACAGCGCATCGAGACAGTTGCCGATGCGGGCGGCTCCATTAAAGGTCGGGATGATGATCGATACTGATCTAGCGTCGATGGGATACCCCACTTGCCGCCCATGCCGCCGACGGTTTTGGTAATGATACCTCTGTAGGAAACAGGGGACGAGAGTGGGCCTTCACGCGGGCTTCAGTCTTCGTAACACACGGCATGAGAGGAACGCTAATCGCCGCCTTGAGGACTCGCTGCCGCGGTTATGCCCGGCCGCCGCGGCGTTTGCGGAGCGGGAGTATTCTTTTCGTGCTGAGATCCGCGCAAGAGATACTTCGACAGGGTGACGAAGCCCTTAACATTACGCTGCAGTTCGCGCCGATCTCGCAGCGACTGCTTCAGCTTGTAGACGAGATAAGAAGGGCTGAGATAAAAGCTACGCCGCGCCCGGTCGCAGAAGCTGACCAACTGCTCATGCGTGATATTGGGCAGGGTGACGACGCTATTGTGTAAGCCGTCTTTGGTTAACCAAGCGCCCCAGTCTTCAATCTGAATGTAGTCCCGTTTCTTCGCTTCCTCGTATGCGGTCGTTCCCGGATAGACCATGATGGGGAAAAACTGCGCGGTATCGGGTTGGAGTTTCTTGGCGAAGCTGAGCGTTTTCTCCATGCTGGCCGGCGTTTCGTTCAAGTTGCCAACCATAAAGCAGCCGTGGACCATGATGCCGGAATCCTGGCAAATGCGCACGAAGCGATGCGCCTCTTCGTGATACTTGGCATCCCGCCGGTCATCGTTGTTCTTCTTCATGCCATTGATCACTTCCACATCGCCGCTCTCGAAACCGACGCAGAACAGACGCGCTCCGGCCTGGTGCAGCGTGGAGAGCAATTCGCGTTCTGCCCCGATATCTGCGCGGCAGTTCGCATCGAATGGCAGCTTGTTCTTGCGGCGAATCAGTTCTTTGGCCAGCTCCAGCGTGCGCGGCTTGCTGATTATGAAGGTGTCATCCTCAAGCATGACAGTCTTGATCTCAGGCATTTCGCGGGAGACGTAAGCGAACTCATCGGCAACGTTCGCCACCGAGCGGTAGCGCATTTTATGTCCGCTGAAGGTCTGTGGATAAACGCAGAATGAACAGTGATACGGGCATCCCCGGCTGGTATCAAATACCACCAGCGGCCACAACGAATGACCATAAAAATAATCCGGCGTATGCAGAAAGCGCTTATAGACCTCGGAAACGAAAGGCAGCTCGTCAAGATTTGCGATGGCTTCCCGCGGCTTGTTGCTGACGATCTCGCCGGTCGAGCCGTGGCGCCACACCAAGCCATCGACGCCAGAGAGATCGGCTCCGCAGGCTTTGGCCTCCAGCCAATCGCGCACCGTGTATTCGTATTCGCGAATGGCCACAGCCTCCAGCGCCGAAGACATGGCGAGTGTCTCCTTCGGCAGGGACGACACGTGCCGCCCGACCAGCAGCACATGAAGAGAAGGCCGCGCAGCAACCAGTGACTCGATGACGCTGACATCGTTGAGAATGCTGGGCGTGGAGGTATCGCAGACGACTGCTTCGATGTTTTTGGCCGCAATCCGGTCGATGACCGTCTGCACGGAATAACCCGCGGCGGGCGCATCGACCAGGTCCACGTCGTGTCCATTTTTGATTGCGACACCGGCGGCGTGAGCCAGCCACTTAGGGTAATACAATGTTCCACTCTTAGTAACCGCAGGACTACGCTGCTCCCGTGAAAATCTGGGATGGAAGGGTGGATTCAAAAACAAAACACGCATCCGTGGAGTATATCTCAAGCGTGTCAAATCGCGTCGCAAATACTAACGTTCGGCTGTCAACTTTGATTACCAAAGGGACTCAGTATCCCTCCCGACGAAGAAACCGCGAAAACGCATTAACCAAACAATCTATGCCGTTTGCCTTTTTCTTCCCCACAGCGCCTTGATGGTTCGCAGGCGCTGCCGGTTCTCCGGAAGCTCGAAGGCATTGTCGAGATTTCTCCGCAGCCACACCCAGAACACGGCAACAAAAAAAGCCAAAATCGTCGCTCCCAGCACAATCAAAGTTCGGTGCGGGGAGGACTTCGTATCGGGAAGCACGGCTGGATCCACCACTTGAATAATTGAGCCTTCGCGCGCCTCGTCGAGCTTTGCGACTTCATATTCCTTCGCCAGCAATTCGAATACGGTCTCCTGGTATTTGAGATCGCGATACCTGCGGAGATATTCCATCCCCGATCCAGTCACCCTTCCCTTGGAAAGATTGATGTCGGAACCGGCATCGCTTTGCGATCCCGCAACCCGAGCGAGTTGCGCCTGGAGTGCCGCGAGTTGCTGTTTGGCCAGCACAAGATTGGGGTTGTCATCGGTGGCGAAGGACCGCATGCCTTCGATTTGTACCTCCTTGGCCACTACCTGGGCGCGCAGGACGGCGGCGGATTCGATCAGCGCTCTTGCCTGGCTGTCGATTTGCAAAACGCCCGTGGATTGCTGCGTCTTGGTCATGGCGTCTTCGGCGGCAGTCAGACTCTGCTTCGCTTGTTCAACCTGCTGCTCAAAGAAAAGCCGGCGCCGCGCGGCCTCGGTTATCGCCAGGGAAGCGGAGAGCCGTCGAAATTCCTCCACGTAGCCGTTGGCCAATTCGGCAGCGCGTTTTGGGTCATGGTCTTCGACCGTAAGGCGGATCAATCCATCCTTCGTCCCGGCCACCGCCGTGGTGCGGTGCTCGAAAGCTTTGCGCGCTTCCGACATCTTTTTCACGCGATATTCCTGCATCAGGCCAAAACGCTGGATCATCGCGTCTTCGACGGTGCGGCTGGTGAGCAAAGAAACATACATATCGGCCGGATTTTTGATGCCGAGACTCCCCCCAGCCAGCGAGGCCAACGAGCCTAAGGCGCCGATACTTCCGAGTTGTCCTAATAATGACGAACCAATGGATGAATTCTGAGCCGGAGGAAGCAACACAGTCTTCGCTTCATATTGAACCGGCAATAGCAGGGAAACTATGGCCGCTAACACCGCCGCACCCACGACGAAGCGCACAATGAAGCGCTTGCGCTCCAGCAGAAGAACGAGAATATCCAGCACCGAAACATCCGCCTCGGCCCGTGATGGGTCCGGGGATGTTTCCTCGACAATTGGTTCGGGCTGGATCTCTGTTTGAATCATCGTATTCGCGCGACTTGCAGCTTTACTATTATGCCACCTCGACCGAAAGTGATTCTATCAGGCTCCTTCAAACTGAATATTGGCTTTTCCAACACCTTGGGCAACCCGCTTGCGCCTCCGAGGCGGATACCACGCCGGTTTCGTGCTAGCTTTGAAAGGATTCGAAACTCTGCTAAGAAATCCGAGCGGCGGTGTGCCGCGGTTAATGATATCCGTAATACGTTAAGAGTTATCAATTCGAGCGAACTGGTTACGGCGCGTCAGTCATCGAGAGGAAGGGAAATGAAGTTTGCTGAAGCCGCTGGCAGGAAGCCTGCGACTGAAAACTACCGTGGGGCGGTTCCGCGGACCACGGGGTTTTTGGCGATGCTGGCATTGGCTTGTCTGACTGCAAGTTATTTGACCGCGGGTAGTTTGATGGCGGGCGCCCAGACAACGGGAGACGAAAAATCCCCGACGGCTACCTCTCCAAAACCTGCGGTAAAACCTCTCGAACTTTCGCTGGAACCGGTCGACTTGAAATCGCTTCCCCGCAACCTCTTCGCTGATCAGAAGAAGGTCTGGACCGCGCCGTTTCACATGACCACGGCGGAATGGCAGTGGACCGTCCCATTGGCTTTTGTGGGCGCGGGAATGTTGGCCAGTGATACAGCCATAGAAAAACACGTTCCCATGAACCCGACAACCGTTTCGCATGCGGTAACCGCTTCCAATGCCGGACTCGCCGCTATGGCCGGAGTAGGAGCAGGAATGTTTCTTCTGGGACATTTCACAAGCAACGATCAGGAACGCGAGACGGGACTTCTCAGCGGAGAAGCCGGCATCGACGCATTCTTAGATACAGAAATTCTTAAATACGCATTTGGGCGAGAGCGGCCGTTCACCGGAGACCGCCGGGGACGTTTTTTTCAGGGCGGAGACTCTTTTCCCTCACAACACGCGGCCATCAGTTGGGCGATTGCCAGCGTGATTGCTCACGAATATCCCGGTCCGCTAACGCAATTGCTCGCCTATGGCGCAGCGGGAGGAATCACCGCTGCGCGGTTTGTTGGCCAGCAGCACTTCGCCACGGACCTGCTGGTGGGCAGCGCTCTGGGCTGGTATATGGGTCGACAGATTTTCCGCTCCCGCTCGCATTACAGCGATGCGGAGATCGCGAGGTGGGGTACCTTCAGCAAGAACGACGCGGTGGATAACGGTCGTGATCCGGGAAATATGGGATCGCCTTATGTTCCCCTGGATAGTTGGGTGTATCCCGCGATGGAGCGCCTGATCGCGCTCGGCTTTATTCACTCTGGCGATCTGGGAATGCGCCCCTGGACGCGCATGGAATGTGCGCGTCTGCTGGTGGAGGAAGCTGACAAGCAATTTCAAGAAAGTAGCGAGAACAACGCCGGTCCGCAGAAAATATATGGGGCTCTAAAAGATGAGTTCAGCGACGAGATTGCCCGCTTAGGCGGCGACGCCAATCTCGGAGTCGATCTGGATTCGGTCTACACTCGTGGCACCCAGATTGTCGGCGCGCCGCTGCGCGATGGGCTCCATTTCGGCCAGACCATCATGAATGACTTCGGTCGCCCCTACGGGCAGGGCTTCAACAACATAACCGGATTGTCAGGTCACGCGGTCGTAGGTCCGCTTTCATTCTATGTTCGCGCCGAATATCAGCATGCGGCTTCGCTTGCCGGACTTCCGCTGGCAGCGGCGCAAACCATCTCGACGGTGGACATCATCCCTTCCGTTCAGCCGACCACCCCTACTCCAGCGGTAAACCGCGTGGATCTGGTGGAAGGCTACGTAGGGATGCAACTCGATAACTGGCAGATCAGCTTCGGCAAACAGTCCCTTTGGTGGGGTGCGGATAAGAGTGGACCGATGTTATTCAGTACAAATGCCGAACCCATCCTCATGCTGCAAATCAATCGCGTAAAGCCTTTCCATTTGCCTTTGCTGGGAGCGACGCGCGTCGATTACCTCGTAGGGCGCTTGAGCGGCTACCATTGGGTGTATGGTGCAAACACAGGCTTATTGGGATCATGGACGCAGTCGCTGAGCGACCAGCCGTTCATCGTAGGCGAGAAGGTCACTTTTAAGCCCACATCCGATCTCGAATTAGGCATTAGCGCCACCGCGCTCTTCGGTGGCCCTGGCGTTCCGGCAACGTCTCACAAGCTTCTCCAGGCGATGTTCTCCGCCGGAAACGGACTGCCGGGAACTTCCGGAGACCCAGGCGACCGCCGTGGTGGATTCGACTTTGCCTATCGAGTTCCCGGACTGCGGGATTGGCTCACGTTTTATGCGGATGCCTTTACCGACGATGAACCCAATCCCTGGCTTGCATGGAACAAAGCCGCTCTCACCTCCGGTCTCTACCTGTCTAAAGTGCCTGGGATTTCAAAACTCGACTTTCGCGTCGAAGGAGTCTATACCGACCCACCAGGCGGTGGAGCAACGGTAGAACGCGGTTTCTTTTATTTCAACGACCGCTTCAAAAGTGGTTACACGAACGAAGGAAGTCTGATCGGAAGCTGGATCGGCAGGCAGGGTCAAGGCGCCGAGGCCTGGACGTCCTACTGGCTTAACCCTAAGAGCAAAGTGCAGTTGAATTTCAGGCACCAGAAGGTGAGCTCGGAGTTCATTCCGCGGGGGGGAACGCTGACTGATTTCGGTGTCGCGGGCGACTATCAGCTGCGCTCAAACTTGGGTCTTTCCGCGTGGGTGCAACACGAGCGGTGGCTTTTTCCGGTGATTCAGCCTAATCCCTCCAGAAACGTCACTGCGGCCTTGCAAATTCAGTTTGAGCCGCATAAGCTGTTTCAGCATTCCCATTCTTCCGCCAATGCACCAGGAAGCCAGCCGTGACCTCGGTACACTCACAGGCCGATGAGCAGCTTGATCTTCACTTCAGCTTCTTAGCCAAAGCCCAAAGCGGCGCGGTCCGCCTAATATTTTTCACCTGCGGAACATTCCGGTTGGCTCTGGGTTGGTTACTGTAAGGATTCTTCTCGATCGGCAACGAAGGTCACCACGGATATTATTAGGGGCTAGACAAACGTGATTGGAATAGGTTGATATATACAACGATCATTTTTGCCAGGGGGGCAGAATTGAGAAGGTATGATTCGCAGTCGCCTTAGTTTTGCGCGTTTGTACTTGAAAATCGTTACCCTGCTGTTGCCTGCGTGCGCCTATTTCATCGCCGTCAAGGTGCGCTTCGGTTTTAATCTGCTTTTCTCCCGCAACCCTCCGGATGGCCTGCCTTCTTACTGGAGTATCGTCCTATTAACCACGATCGTCTGGGCGATCGCCGCAGAAGAATCGGGGCTGTGGAACGTCGAGCAATTGTACGCACCCGGAGGCAAAAGCCGCCGGCTGCTGGAGGCGCTGGCGTTCACCTACGCGGTGGTGATGGCGGGCGGATTCATTTATCGCCAGGCGAGTTATTCCCGTCTGGTCGTCGGCATCAGTGCTGTAACGCTGTTTATCCTCGCCACAATTGCCCGTGTAATTTTCCGGGTCATTCTGGAAGTGTTGCGCAAAGACGGCCGAAACGAAGTGAAAATTCTGATCGTTGGCACCGATCGCTTCGCGCGTCGCGTGGGGACCTCGCTGCTGCATGGTGAGGTGCTGCCCTGCAGAATTATGGGCTTTGTGCGGCTGCCGGATCAGGAGATAGCAGTCGACGGCCCGGTATACGAGCTCGATCAGATTCCTGCATTCTCCAACGGCAGTTCTATCAACGATATTATTATTGCCCTGCCTGCGGCCCGGCTTAGCGAAGTTCAGAAAATCGCGCCCGTGCTGGAGAAACTTTGCGTTCCCACGCGAGTTGTAGTCGATCTTGGCGAAGGCATTGTCCTCCGCGACCGCCTGATCGACCTGGGCGGAATCCACATGCTCGATCTTCGACCCACGCTGGCGGAGACTGGCCCTTATCTTTTCCAGAAGCGAATATTTGATGTTGGCTTCTCCCTTCTTATTTTGTTGCTCACGCTGCCTTTCACTCTTCTCATCGCTTTGGCTATAAAACTGGGAAGCCGCGGTCCGGTTTTTTTTATTCAGGATCGTGTGGGATTAAACGGACGAGTTTTTCGCATGTTCAAGTTCCGTACCATGAAAGTGGGCAGCCGTGAGGAAGGAGATACGCGCTGGACTTGCGACAAAGATCCGCGCCGAACCGCGGTGGGTACGTTCTTACGCAGGACGAACCTGGACGAACTGCCGCAGTTTTTCAACGTTCTCCGCGGCGACATGAGTATTGTGGGTCCGCGACCGGAGCGGCCGTATTTCGTGGAGCGTTTTCTGCAGGAGTTTGATCGCTACAATTCCCGCCATTTGTTCAAGGCTGGGATCACCGGGTGGGCTCAGGTAAATGGCTGGCGCGGGGACACTTCCATTGCCAAGCGCGTGGAA
>JBAVGI010000386.1:0-2233 GCA_049684755.1 Candidatus Sulfotelmatobacter sp. | reverse complement strand
AGAGATCGGCTCCGCGCTTGGGATTCCAACATCGTCCGTTGCTCCGGACTCAACGTAATGGCAGGGGCTATCCGCATCCGCGACTGTCTCCTCCATCATAAGACGCTCGCGGAACTATAAAGGTTGTTAGTTGTGACGCACTACACTACGTGCTGTTTGTTTCAGCAGTTGCCTTGCTGGCGCCGATGACGGTGGCCGCCGGGCTTTGGCTCCTATCCGTAAAGTGGAGCTTTGCCGTTGCCCTCCTATTGCTAGGGGTCTGGATGGTGATCGCGTTTTACATTGTGCGGCGAATGTCGAAACCTGGAGGCCGGCTCAGCAAAGAGCGGCAGGTTAAACTGATTCCGTGAATTGGAAATATCAAACTGTCGCCCGCTTGTAATTTGAGTTGATCCCTAGTGACCTGAGTCCCCTCTTTCCGTACAAAGCTGAGTATGATTTATGCGAAAGAAAGGGGAAGAAGGTATGTCGGAGAGCAATCACCCGGAAGCGCAGATTATCGGGGCACTCAAACAGGTGGAGGACGAAAGGTGGAAGACGTGTACGGGAAGGAGGGGTATCGAAGCACACGTTATACGTTCCGGAAAGCGAATTGCGGTCCCATGGGCGTGACCGGCTAGCCGTTACGGCATTCTTCGAAAATCCTACCGATATTGAATTGGAGTCACCTAGGTAGGCGAGCAAGTGTAGACGATTTTGTAGCGGTCGAAGCACTCTCGTTCAATAAAATTCAACAACTTTCAAACTGGATTCGCAATGACAACAAAAGAAATCACTTGGAATCTCCACATTTCAGGAGATTTCAAGAAGCACTCGAATCTGGTTCGGGACCAGGGGGTCGGAGGTTCAAATCCTCTCTCCCCGACCAATCTTATCAACCGCAGGGCGAGACCCGGCAAATGATCGTCTTGATAATAGTCGTTAAAACGAGTATCGTGGGACCAGATGAAGGAGACGATCAAGCCGAAAAAGGGGAAGCGCGGCGTCGGCTCGCCAGAGGAGGCAGTGTTTCTGGAGCTGCTGCGCACCACCGACATGCTGTCCCGCGGGCTGGTGCAGGTTCTCAAGGTCGAGGATGTTTCTTCGACGCAATACAATGTGCTGCGGATTCTTCGCGGCGCCCCGCAGGGCCTTCCTTGTGGAGAGGTTGCCAGCCGGATGATTACACGTGACCCGGATGTTACCCGGCTGCTGGACCGGCTGGAGAAGCGTGAACTGATCTCGCGGTGCCGCGAAACTGAAGACCGGCGAACGGTGCGCGCCCGGATCTCGCCCGAAGGTCTAAAGCTCCTGGCTCGGCTGGATGAACCGGTGCTGGCGGCCCATCGCAAACAATTAGGTCACCTGGGGCGGCAGCGCTTGCAGGCGTTGGCCGGTCTTCTGCGGATTTCCCGCAGCCAAGTAACGTGATTTCTTTGACTTAACAGTCGTTGCAACGAATATTGGTGTAACGCATCAAATCATTGAAAGGAAGCTGCCATGAGCACAATAATCGAGCCAACATCCGCGACTACTACCACCTGGAACCTCGACCCGGTTCACTCCGTCGCCGAGTTCAAGGTGAAACATATGATGATTTCCAACGTGAAGGGGCAATTCACCCGCATCAAAGGCACCCTGCATCTGGACGAAACGAATGTGACGAATTCCAGCGTCGAGGCATCGATCGAGGCTGCCTCCATCAATACACGGGACGAGCAGCGCGACGCGCATCTCAAGAGCGCTGACTTCTTTGACGTGGAAAAGTTTCCCACTCTCGCCTTCAAGTCCACGCGAGTAACCCGCGTGGCCGACGGAGAGCTGGCTGTTGCCGGGGACCTGACCATCCACGGCGTGACCCGCAATATGGTCTTCAATGTCGAGGGACCAACCGCAGCAGCCAAAGATCCTTGGGGCAACATCCGCAGAGGGCTATCCGCCACGGCAAAGATTAACCGCAAAGACTTCGGGCTTACCTGGAACTCCGCGCTTGAGGCGGGTGGTCTATTGGTCGGCGACGAAATCACCATCACGCTGGAGCTCCAGTTCGTCAAGGCCTGAACGATTTGCGGCGCGACCTGAGCTGCCGGCTGTGCGACGCAGAAAAGAGGAACAAGTATGTCGCTACGACCAGTTAAACAGATCATTCAACCGAAGCCGACGATTGAGGGCGCGGGCGTAAAACTGCAACGCGCTTTCGGCTTCGGAAAGACTAAGGAATTCGATCCCTTCTTGCTGCTGGACGATTTTCGCA
>JBAVGI010000385.1:0-3829 GCA_049684755.1 Candidatus Sulfotelmatobacter sp. | reverse complement strand
TGCCCCGCCGTCTTCGGCCCAGCAGAATTCGCCGCCTGCGGCGCCGCTCCCGATTGCGCCCAGGCGATGTCCATCACACCTGCGCAAATCACAACCACCGCCGCCATAAAGAGAAAAAATGTGGGGACAGCCGCCCCCGGCTGTCCATTCGAGCGCAGCTCGATGGGTTTGCTCTTTCGGTTCATGAATGGTCGCCTCGGTTTGGAGTCACGAAAGTGTATCAAAAGCTCGCCGGCTCTTACCTGCGGTCGCCTCGCATAAAAAACTGCCACTTATCCATCCCCGCCGGAATCGCCACATCAAAAAATCCCACCATCATCTCCTGCGACGTCTGATCTCCCCAAGTCACCAGCTTATCCGGATCGGGATTGTGCGGATTATTCTTCGAATTGTCGTACCACGCCACCGCCCGCAGCTTCGTCCCCGCCTTCAATACCCGTGGCTGCGCCAGCTTGTAACTCAACTGCCAGTGAAAGTGATAATTCACCCGCAGCAGAGTTTCCACGCTGCCATCGTCATGCACAATGTCGTATTCAAATCGCTTGCCCCGCAGATGCATATGCGGAAAGAAGCTTAACAAGGTTGCATCATTCGGCAGCGTCCCCTGTACCTCCACGCGGAAATCGTCCGCGCCCGGCGGAATCATCAGCGCGTGATTATTCAACTGCAGTGTAACTACCCGCTGTTTCGGCAGAGTTTTCGCAAACACCAGCCCTACGCTCGTCTCATCGCTCGCCGCTTCACCGTTGGTCGTGTAATGCATCTGGAAAACCAGATCCGATCCCGCCGGAACGAACTTCGCCATCCCATCCATGAACCGGTCGGGCGCGCTTCCCGGCGCATACACCAGCAGCAAATCGCTGGTCGTCTCATGCGCCTGCCGCCGCTCCTCGGGATCGCTCAACATCGTAGCTGTAAACGGCTCGCCTACCGGCGCATGCCGCAGCCACGCCGAATTCGGAGGCCGGATATACACCACCGCATGGTGCACATGCGCCGGGCTCGACGGCCGCACCTCCACCATCTGCACCCACTTGTACTCGGCAAAATGCGTGGGCACAATCTCGTATGTATATTCCACCTCGCCGTGCGCTGGAATCTGCACCGCCTTGGGCATCTTCACCACCACATCTGGCCGCGGAATATTCCAGTCGCGACTCCACTGCCGCGGAACCGGGGCATCGCGCTCATTGCCCGCAGGCGCACCCGCATCAGCCCATGCTGCAATCGTCTTAATCTGCTCCGCGCTCAACGACGGATCGTTAGAAAACTTCCCATACCGCGGATCGGCAAACCACGGCGGCATCATCTTCATATCCACCGCAGCCGCAATTTGTCGCGACCAAGGTTTCGTCTCCGCATACGTCACCAGCGGCATCGGCGCTGCTTCGCCGCTGCGGTGGCAGCTCTGGCACTTGCTCTGCAATATCGGAAGAATGTCCTTATAAAAAGTAGGAACCGGAACACGCGCGGAATTCGTCCGCTGCTGCACGGCAGTCGCAACGGGAATCTGCCAGACCGCTCGCATTGCCAGCAGCGCGATCACGACAACAAAAAGCCTGCCGAATCGATTCACGAGCGCAGAAACTCCAGCGTCAGCGCCCAAGCCTGCCGCGCCGAATGCGGCTCATACGCCGTTCGCTCGTCACAAAAAAATCCATGGTCAGCCCGAGAAAATTCCGTGTTCACATAAATCTTCTTCTCCGCAGTCAAGGCCTCCGTCACCGCTTGGCGGTGCTCCGGCGTAATATGCTTGTCCGCTCCACCCCATATAAATAAGGACGGAGCCTGCAACTTCGCCGCCCGCCCGAGCAATCCCGGCGCAATCCCTCCGCCATAAAACGAAACCGCTGCCCGCAGCGCAACAATACTGTTCGCGATAAAAGAAACCCGTCCTCCCATGCAGAATCCCACACTCGAAATCTCACTCGCCTTCGCGCTCGATCTCAGCCAATCGTATGCCGACCGAACATCCGCCTCAGCCGTTTCCGTCGTCACCGCCTGAACATGCGGCATCACCGCCGGAAAGTCGGTGTAACTGCCCTCAAACCCCGGCGGCGCCGTGCGATGAAACAGCTCCGGAGCAATCGCCACGTATCCCTCCTCCGCAAATCGTTTCGCCACATTACGAATATGGTGATTCACTCCAAACGCTTCCTGAAACACAAGCAGCCCGGAATGCGGGCCGCCAGCCTTCGGGCGCGCCACGTACGCGGCCATCCGTGTTCCGTCCGCAACCGGCAATTCAACTTTCTCGTTTACGATTTCTAGTTCGCTCATGACCTTTCCTTTTAACGGTTACATGAATCAAAAATGACGCTCCGTCGCGCTCCCTAACGCTTCTCAGTCTCGCACAACCGCCGCCCCCGGCGCGCACGCCCGACCGCAAAAATGCTAAAGTAATCGGTCCATCGTATCGACCAACGTATCGAAACATGTCCGCCCCCAACTCCACTTTCGTCCGCGCCTGTAAATCTCAGCCTGCGGATCGCACTCCCGTCTGGTTCATGCGCCAGGCAGGACGTTACATGCCCGAATACCGCGCCATCCGCAAGCAGCATTCTTTGCTCGAGATCTGCAAGAGTCCCGCGCTCGCCGCCGAAGTCACTATCACCGCCGCCGAATTTCTCGGCGTCGACGCCGCCATTATCTTCGCCGATCTCTTGCTGCCTCTGGAAGTCATGGGCCTGCCCTTTCATTTTTCCGCTGGCGAAGGCCCGGTCATCGAGAAGCCTGTCCGCACCTCCGAGGACATCGCGCAACTCCGCACCGATCGCGCCGCTGAACTTGGCTACGTCTCCGAAGCCGTGAGTCTGGTCGCGAAACATTTTGCCGGCAACATTCCCGTGATCGGTTTCTGTGGCGCACCCTTCACTCTCGCCAGCTACATGATCGAAGGTGGCGGCTCCCGCAATTATCTCCACGCGAAAAAAATGATGTACAACTCGCCCACTCACTGGGATGCGCTGATGCGCAAACTGGTCGAGGTCACCGCGGAATATTCCACCGCGCAGGTCCGCGCCGGAGCCGATGTCATCCAGATTTTCGACAGTTGGGTCGGCTGCCTCAGCGTGGAAGATTACCGCCGTTACGCTCTGCCCTATGTCACTGACTTAGTAAAGCGTTTGCAGAAAACCGGCGCGCCCATTATTTATTTTGGCACCGATAGTTCCACCTTACTTCCCGCGATGAACGAAACCGGAGCGGATGTGATTGGCCTCGACTGGCGCATCCCGCTCGACAAAGGCTGGAGCGATCTCAACCACCGCTGCGCGGTCCAGGGAAATCTCGATCCCGTGCTGCTCTTCGCAGATTGGAAAGAATTGAAATCGCGTGCGGAGAATATTCTCCGCCTCGCCGCCGGACGCCCCGGCCACATCTTCAATCTCGGCCACGGGATCCTGCCCGAAACACCAGTCGAAAACGTAAAGAACGTCGCCCGCTTCGTGCAGGAATATTCGATGAAGTGACCGGCGATTATGAGTTTTGGGTGGCGCAGCGCTTCAGCGCTGCAATAGGCCGGCTTATTACAGGAAGCGGCTTTAGCCGCTGAAGTGAGCTCTTCGCGTTCCATGACTCGCATCGCAATCATCGGCGGCGGTATCTCCGGACTCGCCGCCGCTTTCACCCTGGAAGAACCATGCCGCTCTGGCACCTTTGATTACACGCTTTACGAATCCTCTTCAACTCTCGGCGGCGTCCTCCGCACCGAGCACATCGATGGCTGCATCGTCGAAGCCGGCCCCGATTCCTTCATCACCGAAAAGCCTTGGGCCGCCAACCTCTGCCGCGCCCTCGGCCTCGGAGATCAACTCATCGGCTCGAACGA
>JBAVGI010000384.1:0-1911 GCA_049684755.1 Candidatus Sulfotelmatobacter sp. | reverse complement strand
GTGGGATTCTGCATGGGAGGACGGGTTTCTTTTATCGCGAACAGTACTGTTGCGCTGCGAGCGGCAGTTTCGTTTTATGGCGGAGGGATTGCTCCGGGATTACTTGGTCGGGCTGCGAAGTTGCAAGCTCCATCCTTATTTATATGGGGTGGAATGGATAAGCACATTCCGCCCGAGCAGCGGCGAGCGGTGACGGATACCTTGAGCGCAGAGAAGAAGATTTATGTGAACGCGGAATTTTCCCGCGCCGACCATGGGTTCTTTTGCGACGAGCGGGCGGCGTATGAGCCGCATTCGGCCAAGCAGGCCTGGGCGCTGACGCTGGAGTTTTTGCGCTCGTGAATCGATTCGGCACGCTTCTTGTTGTCGCGATTGCTTTACTGGAGATGGGAGCAGCCTGGCAGATTCCCGACGCGACTGCCGTGCAGAAGCGGACAAGCTCCGCGCGTGTTCCGGCTCCTACCTTTTATAGGGACGTTCTTCCGATATTGCAGGATAAGTGCCAGAGTTGCCACCGCAGCGGCGAAGCAGCGCCGATGCCGCTGGTGACGTACGCGGAGACGAAACCGTGGGCGCGGAGAATTGCGGCTGCGGTCGATATGAAAATGATGCCGCCGTGGTTTGCGGATCCGCGGTATGGAAAGTTTTCCAATGATCCGTCGTTGAGCGCGGAACAGATCAAGACGATTGCAGAATGGGCCGATGCGGGCGCGCCGGCGGGTGATGTGCGGGATGCTCCTGTTCCGCGGCAGTGGAGTGGCGACTGGAATATTCCGCGGCCGGATGTGGTGCTGAAGATGCCGAAGGCGGTGCAGATTCCGGCGCAGGGCGAAGTGGAATATACATACGAGATTGTGCCGACGCATTTTGCCGAGGACAAGTGGGTGCAGATGGTGGAGGTGCGGCCGTCGAGCCCGGGGCATGTGCACCATGCGGTGGTGTATATCCGGCCTCCGAATTCGGCGTGGCTGCGGCATGCGCCCGTGGGCGAGCCGTTCACAGCTACGATGTTGAGCGATCCCGAGGAGCGGCGGCAGGCGCATGAGACCACCAGCGATTTGTTGCTGGTGTATGCGCCGGGAAGCGCGCCGGATCGATTCACGAATGGGATGGCGAAATTCGTTCCGGCGGGATCGGATCTGGTTTTTCAGATGCATTACACGACGAATGGGGAAGCTGCCAGTGATGAGACAAGCGTGGGACTGGTGTTTGCGAAGAGTGCGCCGAAGCAGCGGGTGGTTACACTGCAGTTGAATAATCATGCGTTGATGATTCCGCCGGGCGCGGATGATTTCCGCGTGGAGGTGCAGGGGACGCTGCCGAATGATGCGTTGCTTCTTAGTTTCTTTCCGCACATGCATCTGCGGGGCAAGCGATTTGAATATGACATTGTGCATGATGATGGCAGCGTGGAAACTCTGCTGCGGGTGAATTATCACTTTCATTGGCAATTGAGTTACAAGCTGGCGCAGCCACGAGAATTGAAGGCGGGGACGAAGCTGCGCGCGGTGGCGTGGTATGACAATTCGAAAAATAATCCGCATAACCCCGATCCGGATAAGCTGGTGACCTGGGGAGATCAGACGTCGCAGGAAATGATGGTGGGATTTTTTGATGTTGCGATTCCGGCGGGGATGGATAAGTGGCAGTTTTTCGTACGGCATGGGGATCAGCCGTGAATGCGGAGTTTGATACACTGCCGAGACTTCAAAACTGAGGCGAAAATTCAATGAGGGTAAAGAAGGACATCGAGCTGCGCTCGAATGGACAGCCGGGGGCGGCTCTCCCCACATTTTTTCTCTTTATGGCGGCGGTGGTTGTGATTTGCGCAGGTGTGATGGACATCGCCTGGGCGCAATCGGGAGCGGCGCCGCAGGCGGCGAATTCTGCTGGGCCGAAGACGGCGGGGCA
>JBAVGI010000383.1:0-1713 GCA_049684755.1 Candidatus Sulfotelmatobacter sp. | reverse complement strand
TACCAACACCATCCAAGTAACCCATTCCTTCGACGCCTTTCGATGCCAATTTTGTTCTTCCGGCGGCATTTCGATAGTCTTCGTCCACGTGGGCAGCGTTGAAAATTTCTAGGAGCCCGTCCGACTAATTTTACTCGACGTCGGATAAGTGCCGTGATTCAAATGTGTGATGAGCAAGACATTTCGTCCTTGGGACGTCGATCAGATTTGGCTGCTGCCGCCTTCGATCCAGGATTTGGTGCCTTCCGGGCACATGGCGCACTTTGTACGTGACACGGTTCGCACAGGCTTGGACCTGTCGCAGATCATGGACAGCTATGAGGAGGAACGCGGCTTTCCGCCCTATCATCCCGGCATGATGGTGGCGCTGCTTCTTTATGCGTATAGCCAGGGGGTCTACTCGTCGCGCCGGATCGCCCGGAGCTGTGAAGAAAGGCTGGATTTTGCGGCGGTGACGGGGATGCAGCGGCCGGATTTCCGCACGATCAGTGATTTCCGCAAACGGCACCTGGCCGCGCTATCGGGCCTGTTCCAGCAGGTCTTGAAGCTGTGCCGCCAGGCCGGGCTTGTGAAGCTGGGTCATGTCGCGCTCGACGGCACCAAGATCAAGGCCAATGCCGGGATCAACAAGGCCATGAGCTACGGCCGGATGAAAGAGGCCGAACCCAAGCTTGCGGCAGAGGTCCAGCGCTGGCTCGCCCAGGCCACCCAGACCGACAAGCTCGAGGACCGTCAGTTCGGAGCAGCCCGGCGTGGCGAGGAGATGCCCGACTGGGTTGCCGACAAACACACGCGCCTGGAGAAGATCCGCCAGGCCAAGGCGGCTCTGGAAGCCGAAGCACGCGCCAAGGCCGAAGCAAAGAAAGACGACGATGGCAAAGGCTCGTCCGATGGCGGCAAGCCCGGTCGCAAGCCCAAGCCGGTTTCGGTGGAGCCGGACAACAAGGCGCAACGCAACTTCACCGATCCCGACAGCCGCGTGATGCCCACCAAGAGCGGCTTCATCCAGGGCTATAATGCACAGGCCGCGGTCGATGGCGCCCATCAGATCATCGTCGCTCAGACGCTGACCAATTCCTCCAGCGATCAGGCCCAACTCGCCCCTCTACTCGACGCCATCAAGGCCAACCTCGCCAGGAACCCGGACGAAGTCTCGGCCGATGCGGGCTATTGCTCAGCCTCAAACCTTCGTACCCTCACACGCCGACGGATCGAAGGCTATATCGCCACGGGGCGGCAGAAGCACGGCACCAAGGCCGCCACGGCAAAACGGCACCCCAAGTCCGGCACCCTCATCGCCAAAATGAGCACAAAGCTCAAGCGCGCAGGTTATCGAAGCCGATATCGATTGCGAAAGCAGACTGTCGAGCCCGTCTTCGGTCAGATCAAGCAGGCAAGAGGCTTCCGACAGTTCCTCTTACGCGGCCTCTCCAAAGTCCAAAGCGAATGGGCCTTGATCTGCATCGCCCACAACCTCACAAAGCTCGCAGCAGCACGCTGAAAAGGCTGCGCTTAACAACAGCAAGCCCCTTTCACAACTCAACTCCGTCAACCAACGAACCTTATCCTCATCCGAGTAAAATTACTCGGACGCGCTCCTAGGGGCTCTCGCCAGGAAAAACGCAAAGACTATGGCTACGTTCCACAGGGAACCGCGAAGGCGAAAGTTCCTTCAAGCAGTGGTGGAAATATACTCGCGCAGCGAATTGGCCT
>JBAVGI010000382.1:0-3577 GCA_049684755.1 Candidatus Sulfotelmatobacter sp. | reverse complement strand
TTATCGAGCGCCGCGGAAGGCAGTTTGGGGCCTTCGAGCACATCGATGCCTTGCGTGCCAATAGTAGTGAGCAGGTCGTCCAGGTCTTCGGGACTCACCACGTCGTGTGGTATGAGCTCGTTTACCTGATCATAGGTAAGGTAGCCCTTCTCTTTCCCGGCATCGACCAGCTTTTTTATATCGTCGTACTTGTCTTCAAGAGCCAAGAGGTGTCCTCAAATTCATCAATTTCACTCCCGAGGGAGCGTATGGTAATGTGTTCACAGGTGGGAATCTGGGGTGTCGCGGAGTTGTGCACCTAGCACAAACTTATAGATTCTAGCACATAAGTGCTGCGTGATCTATCACTTGCCCCGCTGAAAACCGCCGTTGCCCGCCAGTTGTCGATAACTCTAACCCTGCTAAATACTTAGATGACTCTCATCGCCGTTTTGTTTCATGCTGTTTTCTGGCTTCCGAATGCTATTCTTGAGCCATTTTCGACCAAACTTGGGTCTCTCAGCGCGCGGCTGAGCCGCTCCACTTCCAGAAGCAACTCTTTCATACGTTCTTTATCGTCGCTGATGCCGGGCTTCTTCAACTCGCGCTGGACCTGCTCCTGCTGACGGCGCAGGTGAATGCGCCGCAACGCCCGCGCCGCGCCCTCCAAACGCTCGGCGGTAAGTTCTTCATCTTCTTTCAACAGAATTGAAGCCAGCATGCGCCGCTCGCTGTCGGAGCATGGCACTTCCATTACATCGGCCATTTCTGGGCCGGCATTCAGCAGAGCTTCAACCAGCGACTCGGTGGCGAGTCCGCGATGCAGGCCTTCGCTGTGGAACGCGTACTGCGCCTGACGCGCCGGATCAAATTCTTCCTCCGCGCCATCGCGAGCGGAAAGGCGCTCTCCGGGCTGCATTTGGCGAGCCGAGGCGAGGGCGCGGATGAGAATACGTTCGGCATCGGTGGCCTGGGCTTCAGGACGCGCTTTTACGGCTGCGGCCGAACGCTCGGAAGCCACATGGCGCAATTCCTGCCGCAACACCGCCGAATCGATGCCCAATTTTTGTGCGATCTCCTGGCTCAGTTCGTCGCGCACAATCCGGCTTGGCACGCGTTGAATGTGGGGCAACAAATAGTTCACCGCTTTTACTTTGCCCTCGGCGCTGCGTACGGGAAAGTGCGCGCGGGCGCGATCGATCAGATAATCGAAATACTTTTGCGAACCACGCAGGGCCTCGCCGTAAGCATCTCTACCTTTGCGGCGGATGTACAAATCCGGGTCGAAACCCTGCTCCAGCGAGAGCACTTTGACTTGGAATTCTTCCTCTACCAGTAGACCCAGGGTGCGCTCGGTAGCTTTCGCTCCCGCGGTATCGGGATCGAAGTTGACTACGACATTCTTGCTGAAGCGCCCGAGGAGCTTGGCCTGAATCTCGGTAAAAGCCGTGCCCGAACTGGCGATCACGTTGTGAAGTCCAGCGGCGTAGACGGAAATGCAATCCATCTGGCCTTCGACAAGGATGGCGTAATCGAGTTTGCGGATGGCTTCTTTGGCGTGATCGAGATTGAAGAGCACGCGGCCCTTGGAATAAATTCCCGTCTCCGGCGAATTCAGATATTTTGGGCCGGACTTTTCATCGGTTGCGAGAGTGCGTCCGGTGAAGGCGATGATTTTGCCGGCGTCATTGGCGATGGGGAACATGACGCGATTGCGGAACTTCGAGTACATGCGGGCGTCCGGCTTCTGGGTTCCGGCTTCCGGCGGCGTGCTTGAATCAAAATCCCCGACCTGTCCGCCCAAAGAACGGGCGGACAAGGACGGGGCACCCTCGGTTTGCTTCCAGGAAAATAATCCGCTCTCGCGTAAGACTTCTTCGCTGAACTCGGCGGCCAGACGGTCGCGCAGCAGGAAACCGGAATCGGGTGCGAAGCCGATGCGGAAGTTCGCAATCGTTTCTTCATCGAGTCCGCGTCCCAGTAGATACTCGCGTGCCCGGGATCCATCGGGGCGCTTCAGGCACTCCTGAAAAAAAGCGGCTGCGCTTTCCTGCACATCGAGCAACTGCGAGCGGAGCTTGGCTTCTTTCGCTTCAGTCGGGCTGGAGTATGAGACTTTGGGCAGCGGTATCCCCAGCTTTTGCGCTACCAGCCGGAGAGCTTCGGGAAAAGTGATGTTCTCGATCTTCTGCACGAAGCTGAACACGTCTCCTGAAACGCCGCAGCCGAAGCAATGATAGAACTGCCGCGTGGCGTGCACCGAAAACGACGGCGTTTTCTCGCCGTGAAACGGACAGAGGCCGGAATAGTTCTGCGCGCCGGCCTTCTTCAGCTTGATGTAGTCGCCGATGATGCGGATGATATCCGCCTGCTGCTTCACGGTCTCTTTGAAATCTTCAGTGGGCATGGATGAGGCTAGAGCTGACACTTCTTTCCTTTTGATTGTGCGCCCGAGTACCTCTGATGGGAATATACCGGACTCGGATTGCTGTGGAGAAGTTGTGGAATAAACGCCTATCCCGTTGACGGCATAGGAAAAAGAGGTGTTATTGACGAATCTTGCCCTCTGTCATGCTGAGCGAGGAGGATCGCTCGAAGAACGATCCAGCGAAATCGAACACCCCTAATAGCTAGACCAAGATAGCCTTACACTGCGCCCATGATGTACACCCAGTCGCTTCGGCGTTCTCCGGCTGTTATCTGGGGTATGGATGCTTCGACTGCGTAGTATCGTCCTGCGGACGATACTACTTCGCTCAGCATGACAACTCATTTCCAATTCACACTCGCAGCTCCACGACCGTGGCCCCTCCGCCGCCTTCGTTCTGCGGAGGCTCGGCTACTGACTCGACGTGCGGATGCTGCTGTAAGGCTTGACGCAGGGCTTTGCGGAGGATGCCCATGCCGCTGCCGTGGACCACTCGAACGCGAGGCAGTCCGGCGAGGAATGCGCGGTCGATGAATTTCTCGACTTCGCGGGTGGCGTCGTCTACGTTGAAGCCGATGACGTTGATTTCCGAAGGAGCGTTCTGGCCTTCGTTTTCGAGCGACACGGAGATTCCTCGAGCGCGAGCGGCCTTCACGGGGGAATCTGCGGGCCGCGCGCCAGAAATTACTGCGGCAATATCGTCGCGCGCGATTTTCATCTTCATCGCGCCTACCGACACTTCGAAGTGAGAATCATCCAGCTTGCGCAAGACGGTTGCCGCGCGGCCAGTGGATTTCAGTTTCACGCTGTCGCCCTGGGAAACGTACTTCACGACTTGGGGCTCGGCGTGCGGATCCCCCTGATCGGCGCCGCTAGTATGGGCGACCACGGTGGAATCGAACTGGTCGCGAAATTCACGGCGAAGCTTGGCGACGCGCCGCTCAGAATCTTTTGCCACCTTCTGTGCCGCGGCTTTGTCCTGGATTGCATTCACCGATTCGCGCGCCTGGTATTCGAAGTCGCGCAACACGCTCTCCAGCTTTTTTTCCATTTCGCGGATCTTGGTTTGCTGCTCTTTTCTTCCTTCGAGGGCGAGGCGCGTTTTTTCTTTTTCTAATTCCTGTTCGCGGGTGTGCAGCCGAAGCCGGTCGTTTTCGGCCTCACGCAGGC
>JBAVGI010000381.1:0-23319 GCA_049684755.1 Candidatus Sulfotelmatobacter sp. | reverse complement strand
CTGCCGCAGCGGTTCCCCGAATTGTCGAAGAGCTCGACAAGCTGAATATCCGCGTCCCCATCATTGGCGATTTTCACTACAACGGGCACGTCCTGCTTACCAAGTATCCCGAATGTGCCCGCGATCTCGCCAAGTACCGGATAAACCCAGGCAACGCAAGCATCGGACGCACCGGCGACTCTAATTTCCGCACCATGATCGAAGTCGCGGTGAAATACCAGAAACCGGTTCGTATAGGCGTGAACTGGGGGTCGCTCGATCAGACGTTGCTTACGCGCATGATGGACGAGAATTCGGCTCTCGCCGAGCCCAAAGATGCTCGCGAAGTCACGATGGAAGCGATGGTCGTCAGCGCCTTGAATTCCGCCGCTCTGGCGGAGAAATTCGGCCTTCGCCCCGATCAGATTATTCTCAGCGCAAAAGTAAGCGGCGTGCAGGATCTGATCGATGTTTACCGCGCTCTCGCCGCCCGCTGCAACTATCCTCTGCATCTCGGCCTTACCGAGGCCGGCATGGGTGCGAAGGGCGTGGTGGCCTCCAGCGCTGCCATGGGAGTTGTATTGCAGGAAGGCATCGGCGACACCATTCGCGTTTCGCTCACGCCCGCTCCCGGTGGTGACCGCACGGAAGAAGTGCGAGTAGCGCAGCAGATTCTTCAATCCATGGGCATTCGCAGCTTCACGCCGCAAGTCACCGCCTGCCCGGGTTGCGGACGCACCACCAGCACTTTCTTCCAGGAAATGGCCGAACAGATTCAAACTTACCTCCGTGGGCAAATGCCGACCTGGAAGGGTCGTTATATTGGAGTGGAAGAAATGAAGCTGGCCGTGATGGGATGCGTGGTCAACGGCCCGGGCGAGTCGAAGCACGCCAACATCGGCATCTCGCTTCCCGGCACGTTCGAAGAACCCAAGGCCCCGGTCTACGTGGACGGACGGCTTTTCACCACCTTGAAGGGCGACCGCATCGTAGCGGAGTTCATCGGCATTCTCGACGAGTACGTGGACTCACACTACGCCGCGCGAGAGACGCAGCACGAAGAAGTCGCCGCGCGAAGTTAATTCTCCTACTGACCCATCAGCAGAAAGACTGGATTTTGCAGAGCGGTTGCGCTGTTGGCTTCCGGCGCTGCGGGGATGTCGATCACCACTGAGTCGGCAGGCAAGGGATTCGAGCTATTTGTGTTGCTGTCTGTGGTGTTAATTACCGCGATTGCTCCAGCATCACACATGCTCACATAAACCCTGGTGCTGTCTTCAGAAGACGCGGTGAACACCCGGAATCGTGTGGTGGTGGGCGAATACAAGGCCGGGTACATAGGTGCCGTCGCGCACGAACCCACCTGGGGCACTGACGTCTGGCCCGCCGCGAATGGGGCTGAAACCAGCAACGTGGGAATTGGCGCACCGGGATACATGAGAGAGAGAGTATTGGCGTTAAAAACGGTGAGCTGCGGGGTAACGCATACAGCACTGCCCGAGCACCCCGTGGACGTCTCGTAGCTGGCTACGTAGAACCGGGTTCCGTCGAGCAAAGCCGTCACCGAGACTGGCATGCATCCGTTGGGACAAATGATCGATCCGGCCTTGAATGAAATCGTCCCTACTGGATTGGGTACATCGCTAACTACGCCACCAGAAAGTCCGCCCGTGTCAGAGAATACGTAAAGCGTCTGCGTAATTGGATTCGTCACGTACAGCCGGTTCAAGGTAGGGTCGAGAAAAATGAAATTCGCCCCAGCGCCCACGGGAAGGCTGCTGGTCACCGTGTCTGAGCCGACGTCAATGGTCACCAACTGCCCGTCTCCCTCGGTGAGGACATATACCTTTTGGCTGTCACCGCGAGCGACCAACCAGATCGGGTTCACACCGGTGAATCCGGTAACCGGGTTCGGAGTTAGATCGATCGGATTCAAACTGCTGACCGTATTGCTGCCCTGATTGGCCACATAAAGCTTTAAGGCGTTGGGGGTCTCAGCCAAACTCACCGGATTCGTTCCCACCATCGCGGTATTGATAACGGCATTCGAAGTTGTATTGATTGTGGCGACCGAGTTGGAGTTGTAGTTCGCCACATACATGAAGGCGTTCTCGGTGCTGTTTACAAATACGGGCTGATTCGGAATCGAGGCGGTCCCGCCGGAAGCGGATGCCAATCCGGTCGCCGGATTCGAGTACTGGACCGTAGTTCCGCTGATCGCGGTGATCGCAAACGTACCGTTATATGCCCCGGCGTTGCACGGTAGAACGCAGCCGGGAATGAATACGCCGTTGATGGCGATCGCAGTACCCGCGACGGTGTTCGTAATCGGCGTGCTGAGAGTGACCGTGACCACATTGCCAGCCTCGCTAATGCTCGCAATGCCGGAACTCTGGCCCGGCAGGCTCGGCAAGTTGATCATGTTCACTGCGCCAAATCCTATCGCTTGCGTGGATTGAAACGCTGGAGTGATCGAAGCGATGGCATCCAGTCCGCCAGGGAATACGCTGGCAGCCGCCGCCACGAAAAGCCTCGAATTATTCGGCGAGATGGCTATGTGTGTGGGATTAAAGCCACTGTTCGGTGCGCTCGCAGTGGATGTGGAAGTTTCCCCGATCAGGGAATCGCCTGAGACGTCGATCTGCATCGCGCCGCCGGCATTACTCGGCAGGTTGGTGCTGATACCAAAAACCGCATGAAAACTGCTCGGGGTGGGGGGCGTCTCAACCGGACAACCTGGAACTCCACCCGTGGAACATGGAATCACCACCGGCCGGTATATCTCTCCGCAAGCCGTCCAGAAGAGGATTGGAAACACGATGGCCGCAAACCGGCCCATACGTCGAACAGTCATCGGCACCCCATCGTGCACCACCGGAGGAAGTTCTTAATCATAGGTGAGAAGAATTCAATATTCTAACGGCTGAGTCAGATCTGCGCCAGTGCCCCTGACTGGCAAAAGAGACCAGCAAGGGATCTACCCAGTGTTCCCCAGTGCCCTCTGTGTTTAAGCACTTCACTTCCTCAATCTGGGATGCGCGCCTCAAAGCCCAAGTTGGATGGCGGGAGAAATACCACGGTGCGCCCGTGATGTTAGAAAGTTTCGAAATTGCCTCAGCGATGACGCCGCGATTTGCTGCCAGCCGCAGCAGCCGCGGGCGTCTCCGATTTTTCCGTAGCCGCAGGTTTCTTCTTGCCTTCCATCTGCGCCAGGCTTTGCTTCAAAGCGGCCATGAGGTCTACCACCGGAGCCAGCTTCTTTGGCTTTTCCACCGCCGCCACTTCTCCGCCCTCGAGTTTGGCCTCGATCAGCTTCTTCAGATTCTCCTGGAAGCTATCTTTGTACTTCTTGGGATCCCACTCATCGGCCAGCGCCTCAATCAACTGGTGCGCCACTTTTACTTCCGCTTCCTTCAACTCCACGTCGGGCGCACCGAAGCCTTCCACCTTGCGCACTTCTTCTTCGTAATACATCGTGTGCAGCATCAATCCGCCTTCGTGCGGACGCAGAAACACGGTGTACTCGCGATTGTGCATCGTGATCTTGGCGATCGCCACATACTCGCTTTCTTCCAGCGCCTTCGTCAGCAGCGCATAAGGACGCCGTCCTGCCTCTTCCGGCAGCATGTAATACGAAGACTCGAAATAAACCGGGTCCACTTCGCTGGCCTTCACGAACTCGAGAATCTCCATCGTCTTCGCCGTCTGCGGCTCGATCTTCTTGATCTCCTCGGGTTCAATGACGATGTATTCGTCCTTGCGAAACTCGTAGCCCTTCACGATCTCGCTGCGGTCCACCACCACATTCTCCGCCGGACAAATATATTGCTGCTTCACCCGCACCTTATCCGGCCGGTGCAGCATGTTGAAAGAAATTCCGCTACTGCGCGCGCCCGAAAATAAGCGCACCGGCATGGAGATGAGACCGAAGGTTAAGTGTCCAGACCAGACCGAAGCTGCCATATGTTTCCCTCTCGCGTCTTTCAGGGACCAACACTATCCCCGCATTTTGGTCCAACAACGGCCTAAACTGCCCAGATGTGGGAGTTTAGCCTAAAACAGATGTTTGGATGCACAAATCTCGCGGCAAGGGAATCGAAAAGCGAAGCCCGAGGGAATGGGCGTGGCAGCCAGCGAGCCCCAGCCCTTGTGTTTACGGGCATGGTTCTCCGTCTCTTCGAGTTTTCGTTCGAGCGTACTCATATGGCCCCAGGTGTTCCCTTTCTTTGAAGCCGAACGTCCGCCACCGCCATCTGAAAGAAACAACCAAGGAGACGGTATGACCGATCTACGCTATCCCGTCGGTAAGTTCAAATACGAGGGCCCGCCCACTGAAGACCAGAAACAGAAACATCTAGCCGAAATCGAACAAGCTCCTGCCAACCTGCGCGCCGCCATCAAAGGTCTTTCCGACCGGCAGCTCGACACGCCCTATCGGCCCGAAGGCTGGACCGTCCGCCAGGTCGTTCACCACGTTCCGGACAGCCATCTCAATGCCTACATTCGCTTCAAGCTCGCCCTTACCGAGGACGGCCCGACGATCAAACCTTATGCTGAGGACCGCTGGGCAGAGCTGGCCGACACGCAGAACACTCCGGTGCAGGTCTCTCTCACGATGCTGGATTCGTTACATGATCGCTGGATGCGGCTTATGCGCTCGCTCAAGCCAGACGAATGGAAGCGCGAGTTTCGCCATCCGGAGTTAGGCCCCATGCCACTGGAGAAAAATCTCGCTCTCTACGCCTGGCACGGACGCCATCACATCGCGCACATCACCAGCCTGCGAGCAAGAAATGGCTGGTAGGAAGGATCGGGCTTCGGGCTTCGGATGGTTTGACTGAAGGCTGCATTTCGCCTACGTCATGCCCAACTTCCACACCAAATAACTGCAAGCCTCGCGCATCACCGCATACGCACGCTGAAACGCATCATGCGGACGCGAGTCGGGGCGAGGCGCCACGTAAACCGGGGCAATCCCTTCATGCTCCAGAAGCCTCTTGATCCGGAAAACGTGATATGCGTCGCTGACCGCAACGCAACTGTGCAGTCCATTGGCCCGCATAATTACGGCCACTCGCATGGCTGATTCTGCTGTATCGGAGCCCTGGGTCTCGGCAATCAAGTCTCGCTCGGGAATCCCGCGATGCATCAAGTAATCGCGACCCACACCGCCCTCGCTGAAACTGGGATCGAGAGCCGCGCCACCGGTTGTGATGACCACGGGAGCAATGTTTTTTTCAAAGAGTTCGAAGGCATGATCCAAGCGGGCGCGCAATACGGGCGATGGGCGCCCCGAGTATTCTGCCGCGCCAAAGACGACAATAGCATCGGCAGTGTGCAGTTCCTGCAGCGACCCTTCGTGGACCACGCGAATCGCGGTCACAGCAAGAAACGTCGCCAGCGCGAGCAACGCCAGCGCTTCCAGCCGCACCAGCCAGCGGCCGGGCGCACGCCGGGTGGCTAAATCTTGTTTCATCCTTTGGCAAAAAACGTGGAAATTTCGTCTGCGGGAATCGCGCCTTCGCGCATGATCCGCCAGCGCGAGGCTTCATCGGTCAAATCGACGATGGTCGAAGGAATATCACGCGGCGAGATGCCCCCATCCACGATAATGCTGATGCGCCCGTGCAACTGTTCATGCACTTGCTCGGCGCTGGTGCATTCCGCCGCCCCGCTCAGATTCGCCGAAGTCGCCGTAATGGGAATGGCCGCAGCCGTCACCACCGCCAACGGAATCCTCGCGTTGGGCACGCGCAGCGCCACGTTGCCGGTGTTCGCCGTCACCTTCAGCGGCAACCGCGATCCCGCCTTCACGATGATGGTCAGCGGCCCTGGCCAATATTTCCGGGCCAGTGCATAAAATTCTTCGGGCAGAGCTTTGGCCAACTCTTCCGCCTGATCCACGCTTTCGATGAGAAGCGATAAAGGTTTGTGGCGGGAACGGGTCTTGATGTCATACACGCGATCGACCGCCCGCAGGTTGAATGGATCGGCCGCCAGCCCGTAAAACGTATCCGTCGGCATGCCCAGCACTTCACCCGCACGAATTTGATCGGCGGCGTACTTCACTAGAGAAATTTCAGGAGAGTCACAATTGATTTTTACGATTTCCGCGCGCACGGCGCTCCCTTCCTGCATGCTCTTCTTTTAAAGTATTTTTGCCCGTGAAACATAATACGGCAAAAGGCCGGGAAACGCGCAGACAGCGTATTATGCAGTCAACCTTTAGATGAAAAAGACCTCAGAATCCGTTCCTGTCAGCCAGAACCGGCTGCGCCGCATTGAAGGACGCCACAACCCGCTCATTAAACGCCTACGCCAGGCGTTCTCCCGTTCGGAACTCACTGACACCGGAGACTGCGCCATCGAAGGCATGCGCATTCTGGAAGAGGCTATTCGCAGCGGCGTGCGTTTCAGTTCCGTATTCTTTCGTGAGTCTGCCCAGGACCGAGCCAGCCGTCTGCTGCCCCAGATCGGGGCGCAGGTCGAAACTCTTCTTCTTCCCGATAAAATATTCGACAGCCTCGTGCCCAGCGAATCACCGCAAGGCGTAGCCGCACTGGTGCGCTTCAAACAGTTCTCTCTCGACGATGTGATCGAACGGGTGCAGACAGGGCCGATTATCGTTCTCGCCGGCTTGCAGGATCCCGGCAACCTCGGAACCATCCTCCGCTCCGCGGAAGCTTTCGGCACCGCAGGCGTGATTCTCGGGGAAGGCACCGTCAGCCACTTCAATTCGAAAGTCGTCCGCGCTTCGGCAGGATCAGCTTTTCGACTGCCTATAATTCATGGTTCCGGCGATACAGCGGCAGCAAAGTTGGGAAGTGTTTCAGAAAAACTGAAGGCCGCCGGTGTGCGCCTGATCGCAACCTCGTCGCATAAAGGGACACCGCTCCATCAAGCTGATTTGACGTCGCCGGCAGCAATTTTCTTTGGCAATGAAGGCTCCGGCCTGGCGCGCGACCTGATGGCGAAAATGAATGAAGTCATCGCCATCCCGCATGCTCCGCAAGTAGAATCTCTCAACGCCGGCGTGGCCGCGAGCATCGTATTGTACGAAGCCGCAAGGCAAAGAAGATAATTGTTGATTGCTGATTGTTGATTGCTGATTGTTGATTGCTGATTGTTAATTCGTTCCGTTCTTCAAATCAACAATCAGCAATCATCAATCATCAATTTTTGTATGGGACTTTTTGAATCCATCCCGAACGCTGCCAGCGCGACCGACCGCACCCGTCCCCTTGCCGATCGGATGCGGCCGCGCACGCTTGAAGAGTTTGCCGGCCAGGAACAGCTCATCGGCCCCGGAAAACCGTTACGTACGCAAATTGACCGCGACGATACTGGCTCGCTCATTTTCTGGGGACCGCCCGGCACCGGCAAGACCACGCTCGCGAAGATTATCGCGCACATGACGAAAGCGGAGTTCATCGAATTCTCCGCCGTGCTCGCCGGAATCAAAGAAATCAAGCAGGTCATGGCTGATGCCGAACGTGCCCGGCAATACGGCACTCGGACCATTGTCTTCATCGACGAGATTCACCGCTTCAATAAAGCTCAACAAGACGCCTTCTTGCCGCACGTAGAAAAGGGCAACATCCGCCTGATCGGAGCGACAACCGAGAATCCCTCGTTCGAGATTAACGCCGCATTGCTCTCGCGCTGCCGCGTCTATGTTCTGCAGCCTCTTACTGAGGATCAGATCGTGCAATTGCTGCGGCGCGCTCTCACCGATGAAGACCGTGGCCTCGGCGCGATCGAGCTACGCGCCTCCGATGATGTTCTTAAGAAAATCGCCAGCTATACCAGCGGCGATGCCCGCAGCGCCTACAACGTTCTGGAAGTCGCTGCCGGATTGGCGCAGCAATTCGGTACGCAGCCACCCGAGATCACCGACGAGATCGTCCGCGATGCCCTGCAGAGACGCATTCTGCTCTACGACAAAAGCGGAGAAGAGCATTACAACCTTATTTCGGCTTTGCACAAATCGGTGCGCAACAGCGATCCCGATGCCGCCCTCTACTGGCTCGGTCGCATGCTCGAAGCTGGCGAAGATCCGCTCTACATCGCCCGGCGCGTGGTGCGCATGTCGGTGGAAGATATCGGTCTCGCCGATCCAAACGCTCTTTCCCTCTGCATGGCGGCGCGGGATGCTGTGGATTTCATCGGCATGCCAGAAGGCAATCTCGCGCTCGCGCAAGCTGTTGTCTATCTCTCCGTAGCACCCAAGTCCAACGCGCTCTACACCGCTTACGGTGATGTGCAGCACGATATCGAACAAACCGCCGCCGACCCTGTTCCGCTTCACCTGCGCAACGCGCCCACTCGACTTATGAAAGGCCTGGGCTACGGAAAAGATTATCAATATGCCCACGACGTGGAAGGCAAAGTCGCTAACATGCAGTGCCTGCCGGATAATCTGAAGGACCGAACCTATTACCGCCCGAGCCATGAAGGCATCGAAAAACGCATTCATGAACGGATGGAGGAGATCAAGAAATTACGGTCTCCAACCCCTGCCCGACCGAGTCGCCAAAAGACAGAGTCTTAGCGTTTCTAGGCAGCATCCAACTGTTATTGGGATTGAAGGCTTGTCCATGGCTACAACCGGCGTAAATGTTTTCGACGAATTCTCAGCAGTTCGGCCTGCGCTCGACATCCAGGTAGACAGTCTGCAGAAGCTGCAGAAGGCTGCGCAAAAAATCAGCTCGATCCTCGATCTCGATCAACTCATCAACAATATTGTGAATGACGTGGCGCATTCCTTTGGCCTGCTGGAGACGGCCATCTATCTTCACGACGAGGCGCGGGGAGAAATGGTAATGGGCGGCGTTCACGGATGTTCCATCCACAGCAAGGGTTTCCGTCTTAAGATCGGCAAGGAAGGCATGGTGGGATATGTTGCTTCCACCGGCCAGATGCGCTATGCGCCCGACGTGCGTAAGGATGAGTATTACGTCGCCTGCGAGGCATCGACTCATTCAGAGGTGGCAATTCCCCTTCAGGTCGGCGAGCGCCTGGTCGGCGTGTTTACGGCTTCTCATCCTGACCTGGACGCCTTTCCCCGGCAACAACTCAGACTTCTGCAGGCGCTGTGCGATCACGTGGCGGTCGCTGTCTACAACGCGCGCCGCTTTCAGTCGGAGCGTGCCGAGCGCGAAGCCATGAGTCTTGAAGCTGAGGAAGCGCGCGCCATTCAGCAAGCCCTTCTGCCCAAGGCATCTCCTTACATTCCCGGATTTGCTATTTCCGGTCTCAGCATTCCTGCCCGTGCCGTGGGCGGAGATTGGTACGACTTCATCCCCTTTCCCGACGGCCGTTGGGGATTGGTCTTAGCCGATGTCTCCGGAAAAGGAACCGCGGCTGCATTACTCATGTCGGCTACCCGGGGCATGCTGCGGTCTTTAGCGGAAGCGTGTTGCACTCCGGCAGAAGTCTTGACCAAGTTGAATCATTTATTGGTGGAAGACTTTCCCGCGGGTAGGTTTGTGACTCTGGTTTACGCCGTGTTGAATCCCGCATCTCGTAGCCTCACATTCGCCAGTGCTGGACACTTGCATCCACTTTTGATCGACAATAGCGGAGCGCGTTTTCTCGACACGGAGCGCGGGCTGCCCTTGGGCTTGAGCTGTGGTGACTATTCGGAGACCAGCGTCACTCTCTCACACGGTTCGCGGCTCGTCTTCTATAGTGACGGCATCAGCGAAGCCGTCAACGATGCGGAAGAAGAATATGGATTGGAGCGTCTCGTTCAGCATGTCTCCGGTACTGGAGCTTCCGCAATTACCATTCTCGATGACGTCCGGGCCTTCACCAACGGCGTCGCACTGCGCGATGACGCCAGCGTGGTATTCGTGAGGACCGGCGCTTAAGAAGCGCGCTTTGGTCAGCCGGTCAAGCTGCAGCTGTCCTTCACTTTTCGGCTGGCTCAGCGGAAGCGTGCCAGATGTTCCTTGAGAATGCAACGGTCCATCACCACGAAGATTCCCGCCGCTCGTGCCTTCTCCGCAGCCTTCTCATGAATTACGTCTTCCTGCATCCAGATCGCCGGCACTTTTAACTGGATGGCCTGCTCTACGATTTCCTCGACAAACTCGGGGCGCCGGAAAATATTCACGATATCGATCTTTTCCGGCACGCCTGACAACGAAGCATAAGCCTTCTCGCCCAGGGACGATTCAATTTGAGGATTCACCGGAATGATGCGATATCCATGGCTCTGCATATAGGCCGATACGCCGTGACTGGCGCGCATCGGATCGTCGGACAGACCGACCACTGCGATGGTTTTCGCACTTTTCAGCAGCGCAGTCACTTGATCGGATTGAGGAAGAGAAGCCATACGCTCTTACTTTTTGTTCGCCGCATCCAGCTTCTGCTTGTACATCTTAAGTGCCAGCTTGCGCACGGTTTCGGAAACTTCTTTATTGGCGGAGATGTTTTTCAAATCCTGGACTAGAAGATGTTTCATCAGCCCTAATCCCAAATCGAGCGGCGTGCGCGGGTTCGCAACCAGATTCCGCACCACGATATAGTTTTTCATGAAGCGCCGTTTGAGCGGAATCTGCCGCAAGACCGCCTCCAGCACATTCTTCTGCAGCGCAAATTTTTCTACCTCCCCGTCGGAAAGTTTCGGCGCCTCGAGCACGGCAAGCGCCACCACCTTGGTGCCGTCGCGAATCAGAATTGAACGCTCTTCTTTATTCCCCTTAAGCGCCAGCTGGATGCGGCCCTTCACGTCAAGCCGGTTGATCTTTTGCATCGAATTGTCACGCTTCGCTGGGATCACAGGTTGGGGAAGCTTGCGAGCGGATGACGCGACAGCCGAAGCAACCCCGGGCTTCGCAGCACCGGCAGCCGACGTCCCAACCGCGGATGGGGCCGTCTCCGGCTTGCTCCCAATCTCCTGCATAGCAGATACCGGAAAATAGTCCGCCCCCAGTAAATCCATAATTCCGCCGATCGGCTGAAAGGGCTTTCCTTCCTCCGCAACGATTTCCGCAGCGTGCTCGGTGAGATAGGCAGAAATCGCTTCCTCCGGAACATCGCCCGAATCTTCCTCAGCCGATGCCGCCATCACTTCGGCAGCGGGCGCGGCGGCCGATTCAGAGGCTGCCGTAACCGGAATCTCCGCGGTTGCATCAGGCCTAGCGCCGCTTTTACCGCCCAACAATTCCGCAATCGTCGAAGCCTCATTCGGCTTTACATAAGGGTTCGATCGAAGCGACTGCAAAATATTCGTTGCCGTCCGCACGCGGGCACTCTGCAACATAGCGGCGATATTCTCCGGAGACGCGGAGACGGCAAACTTAACCAACTCGCTCTCCGGCACTGACGGATTTTCCAGCAGCGCCGGCAGCAACTTCGGGCGCAGATTCTCCGGCGAGACCAGATAGTTGAGCACTTCCCGCGCCGTTCTTGGATCGGACGCCGCAGCCAGCGACGCTGTTTCGTCCCACCCTGCCAAAGTCATACGGGCAAGATCGCCGAATACTTTATTGTGACTGGCGAGATAAACCAGAATTTCAAGATTTTCATCCGGGGGCACAGACAGCGCGCCCCGCGCCGCGAACTGCATCATGTTCGATGGCAGCTTCGACGCACGAATCTGATCGATCGTTCGGCCCATCACTTCACCTCTTCGACCTGCGCGGAGATCTCCAATTTTGCCATCATTTCAAGTTCCGCCACCGCCAGTTCCAATTCGCGAATCAGCCGGTTCGGTTTGCCACGTTTAAATTCCCGCACCAAAGCCCGATAGTACCAAAGGGTGCCATCGCGCCCGCCGTTGAAGCGTGCCCAGATGGATTCCCCAACTTCCCGGTAATCCGAAAGAATAGATCGTACGTTATTCAGTTTGTCCGCGGCGGAAACCAACCTGGTCTCCGCATCGGCATTCTTCAAATGCCGGATATAAGTTTCTTTGCGCTCGCGCCAGGGCGGCTTCGGCTCGACGTCAGAATCAGTGCAACCATCCACAATCTTCGCTACGCGGCTGCGGAAACGCTTCTTCACTTCTCTCAGCATCGGCGCGCCGCCGCAATCTTCCACTACATCGTGCAGCAACGCTGCGATGGCCATATCCTCATCACCGCCGAATTCCAGCGTCAGCGAAGCGACACCCATCAAGTGCGCGATATACGGCGTTGTCGAGGCCTTGCGCACCTGATCCGCATGCTTCTCCGCCGCAAAAAGAAATGCCTGCAAAAACCGCGGACCCAGCTTGATTGCGTTGCCCTGCTTCCCGCCCACTATTTCTCCTGTTTCTCCCCGCGCCGCGCCAGCAGATATGCGCGGATGAACGGTTGCAGATCCCCATCCAGCACGCGATCCACGTCGCCGACTTCAGTTTTTGTACGGTGATCCTTGATCATGCGGTAAGGCTGCAGCACATACGAACGAATCTGCGATCCGAAATCGTTATCAAGCTTTGAGTCCTCAATCTTCTTGGTCGCTGCACGCTTTTTCTCCATTTCGAATTCGTAAAGCTTCGAGCGCAACATGCTCATCGCGCGCTCGCGATTTTTATGCTGCGAACGCTCATTCTGGCAATTTGCCACCAGCCCCGTTGCAATGTGAGTAATCCGGACCGCTGAATCCGTAGTGTTGACGTGCTGCCCACCCTTACCGCTGGAACGGTAGGTATCGGTGCGGATGTCTTCCGGCTTAATCACGATATCAATGCTGTCGTCTATCTCCGGCGAGACAAACACGCTCGCAAACGAGGTATGTCGCCGCTTCGCCTGATCGAATGGTGAAATCCGCACTAGCCGGTGCACGCCAATCTCGCTGGAAAGCAGCCCGAAGGCATATTCCCCATTTACGGCGAAGGTCGCCGACTTCAGTCCCGCTTCTTCGCCGGGCTGGTAGTCGTAAAGAACCGTTTCGAATCCCTGCCGCTCCGCCCAGCGCAAATACATGCGCAAAAGCATGTCAGCCCAGTCCTGCGATTCGGTGCCGCCCGCGCCGGGATGAATCGTCACAATCGCGTTGAGCGCGTCGTTGTCACCGGAAAGCAGGGTCTCGGTCTCGAGTTTGTCTACCAGTTCGCGCAGCGAGTCGATCTCACGGCGTAACTCGGCATCAACTTTCTCGCCTTCTTTCGCCAGATCAAAATAGGCGGCAATGTCGTCGCTGCGCCGCGCCAGATCCGCATCGGTGGCGAGCAGGTGCTCCAGCCGCTTTTTCTCGCGCATCACCTGCTGCGAGCGTTGCGGATTCGACCACAAATTCGGGTCGGCAGACTGCTTCTCAATTTCGGCTAATTGCGGACGGAGTTTGCCCGCGTCAAAGATACTCCCGGAGCTCGCGCACCTTCTTGCTCAACAACCCGTATTCCTGCTCGAACTCTTGATTCATGAGGATGTTGCTGCTTTCTTCCCTGTTTGCAAGCGAAGTGCGAAGCGCATGAGCAGCGCTGCTGCTGAAATTATCGCACACAGATAGGCGAACCAATCCCCGTGACGCGTGTAGAACGTGGTTACGGAAGTGAGGGCATAAGGCGCAACCAGTACGCCGCGTTCCTTCCGCGGAAGCCGGGCCACCGTTCTTCCATAAGGATCGATCGACGCTGTTACTCCGGTGTCCGTCGAACTCAAAATCCAGCGGTCATTCTCGATCGCCCGCATGCGCGTCTGATTCAAATGCTGCGCGTAGGCTCCGCTGTCTCCATACCATCCGTCGTTCGAAATGTTTACGAAGACCTGGGCACCGTTATCCGCAAATTGGCGCACCTCATCCGGGAATACGGATTCGTAGCAAATGAAAATCCCTAGCCGCTCACTTCCCGCTTCCAGGGGCGCTCGCGACTCACCCGCTTTGAACTCTCCCACTTCTTTCGTCAGTCCTCCGGCAAACGCAAACAACCTGGGAAACGGCAAGTATTCTCCGAAGGGTACCAGGTGCACTTTGTCGTAGCGTGCAGTCCAATCGCCGCTAGGGCCCACCAGTGCCGCCGAATTGAAAACTTCCGAAGCGGCTGCCCCGCCTGGCTTTGCCGGCGTGCTTCCGATGGCGCCCGTGACTACCCAGGTATGGGTGGCGCGGGCCATCTCGCTCACCGGTCCCCGAAACAACGGGTCATTCGCAAAAAAGGGCGCAGGAGATTCCGGCCACACGATCAAGTCCGCTGTGCCTTGCGCCGAATCGATCGCCTGCGATGACGATGAAGTTGAAGCTTCCGCCTTTACGCTGAGATCGGTCAAGGCGCGCAGCGTGCGCTCGAAAGTATCGCGCGTCCAGATTTCATCGACCGGAATATTTTCCTGCACCAGCAATGCGGCACGATCCGCTGGAATCGCCGGAGCATCCACCAGCCGTCCTGCCTGTAGCACAGCCGCAGCCGCCAATGCCGCCGCCAGCAAAGTGGCCCGCTTCTTTTTTGGCACCAGAAACGCCGCGGCCACCGCGACGTTTACCAGCATGATCTCGAACGATATCCCGTACACTCCGGTCCACGTGCTGATACGGCTCAGCGAAATATTGTCCACCTGCGCGGTGCCCAGCAAATCCCAAGGAAATCCCGTGACGCGAGTTCGCGCCAACTCCACCCCAACCCACAGAAAAGGTACGGAGACCAGTGCCAGCCGATTATCTCTCCTCGGTCCCGCCGCCAATCCTAGCAGCAGCCCAAACAGTCCGTGGTACAGACCGAGGTAAAGGCAGAAGAGAAACAGCGCCAGCGCGGCCGCTGGCACGCTTAGCCCGCCATGCTCGTGCATGGTGTCGTAAATCCAGTAACACGTGCCAGCGTACCAGAGAATACCGGAGACGTAGGCCAGCAGGAACGCCTGGCCCGGCGTCGCAGAGCGAAGATGGACGGACCCATCTATCTCGAGCGCGCCCGCTGGACGCGCCCGTAACAAAGCTACAATCAGCGGAGCGAAGGCCACCCACGACAAAACATAAAGTCCAGGCAGCGGAAAAATCAGGATCTGCAACAGCGACGACAGACCAACCAGCAACCACGCGCTGTAATGAATTTGCCTCACCGGCAAGAATAACAAAACACTCTAGTGTTAACGGAGACCAAGAATACTCTTGTCATTCAAAATGTTGTTCAAGATGCCACTCAAAATACTCTTGTCATTCAGAACCGAGCTGACAGCTCGGTGAGGAACCTGCTGTCTTCGCCGTCCCCACGACCCCACACACGAATTCAACAATCTCCGCCGTCACATACGGTGGAGGCGAAATTCTAAATACCGGCCGCTCTGCCACTGGCTTCAACGAAACCCCGTGCCATGCAGCATCGGCACGATCATGCAGAATCACCGCGCCAGCACGATCTATAAACTCCTGCGCCGATTTCTTAAAATCTTCCGTCCCCGGATCAAGCACCGTCATATATAAGTCCGGCCGCAGGAATTTAAGTACGCTATTCGATTCCACGATCACATTGCCTGCAGACTCAATCCGCCGCCGCAACGCCGGCATGGCTTCAGCCAGCCTGCCTTGCTCCGTCCGCACCCACAACGACCGCGCCGCGCCTGCAACCAGAAAGCGGGATGTGTCGGATTCTCCGCTGCGATCCTTTTCCTCGGAAATGGCCCACGAGTGGTCGCCGGTCGCGCAATCGCATGCTTCTCCATTGGCCGAACACACTCCGTGTCCATATTGCGTGATCTTTACGGCTGTCCAATCGTACTCAGGGAGCGCAGCGATCAGACCTGTGACCACGCTGGTCTTGCCCACGCTTCGGGAATGCCCGCCAATCACCACGATCGCCATGCCTACCTCTTTTTCGCCAACTTCGCCAGCGCCGCCAGCTGTTTCAGATATTGCCGCACCGGTTGCGCCGGAGTTCCCCAGAACGCTACGCCCTTGCCCCGCAAAACTTTGTTGGGCAGCACGCCACCCTGGCCGCCCAGCATCACTCCTTCTCCAATACGGGCATGCTCGCCAATGCCCACCTGCCCGCCGAGTACGACATCGTCTTCGATCACGATGCTGCCGGAAAGTCCGGTCTGGGCCGCAATCACCACATTCTCCGCCAGTTGGCAATTGTGTCCAACGTGCACCAGGTTATCAATCTTCGATCCCCGTCCAATTCGCGTTTCATCGAGCGCGCCACGGTCGATCGTTGTGTTGGCGCCGATCTCCACGTCATCTTCAATCACCAGCCTGCCCACCTGGGGAAACTTCTCATAACGCCCACTCTGCGGATCGCGGACATACCCAAAGCCGTCACTTCCCAGCACCGCCCCCGCATGAACAATCACGCGATCGCCGAGCGTCGTTCCCGGATAAACCGTTACATTCGGATAAATTTGGCATCCGTTTCCAATCTTCACTCCGAGCCCAATCGCGCAGCCAGCGCCGATCCGCGTCCCTTCGCCGATTTCTGCTCCCTCGGCAATCACGGCGAGTTCCTCAACCATCACACGGATCCCGAGTCGTGCCGAAGAATGAATCACCGCACTCGCGTGTATTCCCACACAAGGTCGTTGACTATCTTCTTCGCGCAAAAAGCGAGCCGCCCTGGCGAAGGCCAGCTTAGGATGACTGCAGATCAGCAGCGGTTTCCCCTCAGCCACTGACGCGAACTTTCCCGCAATCACGGCTCCGGCGCGCGACTTTAGCGCCTGCGAGAGATGCTTTTCATCTTCTACGAACACCAGGTCATTCGACCAAGCCGACGCAATGCTCGCCACGCCGCTCACCCGAACATCCCCATCGCCCAGCAGTCGCGCCTTCACCGCGTCAGCGATATCTTTCACCGTACGTGTCATCGCTCCCACTCTATCTCACTGCGCCATACGGACGAAAGTCAGCGCTTTACCGGTTGGCGAAAAGACTGTTCCAGACGATAATCGAAGAAAGCAGTTAATCGCGAAACGCAATCAGCAAAACACAAATCGGCATATCCATGACTCTCAGAATCACACATCTGAAGGGCGTTTTGATCGGAATCTTTGTCTTAGTCACGCTCACGCTCGCGATCCCCGCCTCCGCGCAGCAGCTCGCAAGCCGCCTTATCCTCAAAGATGGCTCTTACCAGTCAGTCAGGAAATATGAAGTCAAGGGCGATCGCGTCCGCTACTACAGCGCCGAGCGCGAAGAGTGGGAGGAACTTCCCTCATCCCTCGTCGACTGGCCGGCCACGGAAAAATACGAGACGGAACGCGCCACGGCGCCAGCTATCCCGGAAGCCGCTCTCATCGATAAAGAAAATAGCGCGGACCGCGCGGCTGAAGAGGCGAGGCTTCCTCAAGTTGCTCCCGGCCTGCGCCTTCCCGAACTTTCAGGAATGTTCCTGCTGGACAATTTCAAGGGTCAGCCACAACTCGTTGAAGTGCAGCAGGGCGAAGGCGTTCTCGATCGCAAGAGCAAGAGTAATATTCTGCGTGGCGCGGTCGCCAGCGGCAAGGAAACGATAGAACTGGATGGCAGCCACGCCGCGGTTTACTCTCACGTCGCAGTGCCCTCCATCTATATCAAGATGGATGACGATTCAGATCAAGCCCCGCCGCCGGGAGAAACCGCCTCCGCCAAGCCGTCGCTGCCCAGCCTGGACGCTCCGCGCGCTGAACCCCAGCATCCCGAACAGCCCGAACACGCTGCCGCTCCCGATCGATTTCGCATCGTGCGTCTGAAAGTACAAAACGGCAAGCGAATCGTCGGTGACATTAAACGGGCCAGCACTGGCAAGGTCAGTCAGGAACAAGATCCGGTGAAGAGCACTTCAGACCACGTGGGCACAGGATGGCTCAAGCTAACCCCGACACAGGATCTGACGCCGGGCGAATACGCGGTCGTGGAAATGAAAGGCGACGAGAGCATGAACCTTTATATCTGGCCCTTCAGCGTCAATCCAAATGGCCCTGCCAATGGAAATCCCTGGACGCCGGACTTGAAGGATAAAGGCAAGAACAACGAAGAGAAGGATAAAAAGCTCTCAGGCAATCCAACCGCTCCGCCGCAGTAAGAATAGAATTCCGGAGGCCCAGAAGCTAAGAGCCAGAGGCTCTAAGCCACTTTCACTATTTCATCACTCCGCGCTGCGCAATTCCAATATTGTCCCGCGTCGTGTTCTTCACCAGATACATCATCTCGTCGGCTTGCCGGATGATGTCATGCGCATCGCGCGCGTCGTGCGGATACGTTGCAAGTCCGATCGAAGCCCGAACATTCAGATTCAAACCTTCATCGCGGCAGAAACAGCTGGCGCGCATGCCATCGCGTAAACGCTTGGCAACCACCAACGCCTGATCCTTCCCAGTCTGCGGAAGCAGCACAACAAATTCGTCTCCGCCATAGCGGAAGGCAAAATCAATCAACCGCAACTGCGCCTTTACCAGGTAACCAATTTCCGCCAGGAGTTTGCTGCCGATCAAATGTCCGTGAGTATCGTTCACCGCCTTGAAGCGGTCCAGGTCAATAAACAACACGCTGAACTCATAGCCAAAACGCGACGAACGGTAGACTTCCGTTTCCAGCGTTTTATAGAGATGGCGCGCGTTATAGAGGCCGGTGCAGTCATCGGTAATCGTCAACTCCTGAATCTTCTCTACCCAGCGCGCATTTTCAATTGCGATCGCGGCGTAGTCGCACAACGCCTGCAAAAAGAAAATCTCTTGTTCGTTAAATTGCGAAATATCCGCATTCACCAGCTGGATCACTCCCAGCACCCGCAAGCGCGACCGCAAGGGTACGCAGATTACAGATCGAGTTTCGCAATGCGTGGCTTCATCGATACGTTTGGCAAAACGCGGATCGCTTTCCACGTCAGAGAGAACGACCTGCTCGCCGTGTTTCGCCACCCAGCCGGCAATGCCTTCACCCAACTTCAGCCGAATATCTTTCAGCGCTTCGGCCGCCGCGCCCACTGCAATCGCGAAGTAGAGTTCATCCTTCTGCTCATCCACCATCAGCAGCGACCAGGTATCGGGACGGAAATATTCCGCCATTTTTTCCATGATGGTCTGCAGGATCGAATCGAGGTCCAGCGACGACGTGAGCGCTTTGGCCACGTCATGAAAGATGTTGAGTTCCTGGCTCTGGCGGGTTAGTTGCGTGCCGGCGGCCTCGGACATGGGGGGTTCCTTCATCTCCCGTAACTGCGGGTGCCATCGCCCGCGAGCCTTCTGCGCTGAGCCTTGATCGTCGAATTGTTACCCAAGCTTCCAGCCTACAATTCGCTGAATGGACGAGTGACAGTTCCAAAAATTATAGATTCGCGTCCTCCGCGCGGCAATAACCGTTGGTAACCAGAACCCGTAACGCCAATGGATGCATCACATGGCCAGCCGCTTTAGCAGGCGATATTCGCCCGTAACCCATAATCGACTCTTGGCGTATCCTGATATTTATGCTACGAATCACTCCCCGCCAATCTTCGCTCGCTCTCGTCGCCATCACCGTTTTTTCTTTAGGATTGGCGGCATTCGCAGCCACGCCAGTCGACCCGAAAGCCGTGGCCGAAGTCGATGCCGGTCTCGGCCCCTGCACCGCCGACTTCACTATTACAGATGCCGGCAATCAACCTATCTACGCCGCCAATATCCGTGTCCGCATCACCTACGGATTTCTGAACCTGCACAAACTCGATCTCCAGGTCGGTACCAATGCCGATGGCAAAGCCCGTTTCGTGGGGCTTCCGGGCAGTCGCAAGCAAGGCCTGTTTTTCCTGGCGTCGGAAGGAGGTCGCGAAGGCTCGGCCTTTGATGATCCGGGCAAAACCTGCAAGACTCAATTCACCATCGCCCTGCGGAAGAAGCCACAGGAACAGCCCTAAAAACGGTTGCATGAGGCAACAGCCAGCCACGGCTGGTAACGTGCCCTTCCACAACGTTCTGGCATCCGCGCCCGCCTTCGCCTATGATGATTGTCATCTCGACGCGGGCTGGCAGACGTTTCGCCCGCCGGAGTTCCTTTTGGCGACCTTCGGGGAAAAACTGCGTAAACAGCGCGAGCAGCGTGGCCTCTCGCTCGATGCCATCTCCACTATCACAAAAATAAGCCCACGCATGCTGCGCGCCATCGAAGAAGAACATTTCGAGCAACTGCCCGGTGGCGTCTTCAATAAAGGTTTTGTGCGAGCCTACGCTCGCCTCGTCGGCCTGGATGAAGATGAAGCCGTGTCAGATTATCTTGCGGCTCTGCGCGAGAGCCAGGTTCAGTCCCAAACCATCCTTCCCAACTTCCGCAACTCGACAACAGAAACAGCTGAAGAGGACGAAGCGGACCGCCGCAGAATCAATCCTAGTACCGGCGTTACTCACGTTCCTAACCACGGCCATGCGACGAGCGCACGCATAGACCGCGTAACAAACAACCGCTCCATCGATCCGCCTCCGGATCGGCGTCTGCACCAGGAAGATCGCCGCAAAGACGCTCGCCGCAGCGACGACCGTGAAGCTCGTCCTCAGGACCGAAGTAGCCAGCGTCCGGGCAGCCAAGATCGAAACAATAAAGATAAAGACAACAAAGATCGAAGCAGTGAAATCCGTTTCAACGGAGATCATCCTCAACCCACGCTCGACGAATATGTTCCGTCGCCGCCTCCTTCTTTTCTCAACCTGGCATCGCCGCCGTCGGATCGCCTTCACGAGCCAACTGCAGCAACGCGCACCGCTGCACCGGATGGCCTGTCACGCCCTGTTCCCTGGGGAAAATTGGCTGCAGCCCTACTGCTGATCACATTGATCTTAGCTTTCTGGACGCTTCGACGCCGCAACCAAACATCCGCGGTCGCGCAGCCTTTGAGTTCTGCTTCCGTACCTTCATCCACAGAGAGAGCCGCGTCGCCAGCCGCCGTCCCAGCCTCGGTCTCGGCCAAGCCTGCTCCCGCCGCCACGAACGCGAACCGTCCCCCGGCATCGACGACCGCTGCTACCGCCGCTCCGGCCGCCGCAGTCCCGCCTGATGCAGATGTCAACCCACCAGTAGCAAAGCCGCACTCGCATGTGGTTGCGCCAAATCCGCCGCGCGCATTCACGCTTGTGATCCGCGCCGATCAGACGTCGTGGGTTTCAATCTTTGCAGACGGCCAGCCGGTAGCCAAAGAAACTCTGATCGCGCCCGCAAACACCTCAGTTCGCGCCAATCACGACATTACGGTGAGAGCGGGAAATGCCGCCGGAATCAGCTTCCTGCTCGATGGCAAAGAAATCCCGGTGCAAGCCAGTCCTGGGGAAGTTCGCACCTTTACTTTCGATGCTACCGGTCTGCGATCCTCCGCCCCAGCCCAACCCACGAACCCCGCTCCCTAGCGGCTTCTAAAACTCAAACGGGAAATGTTCGCATGTGGCCACAGCTATTTCATTCCTCTCCAAATTTCTTTAGATCTTCCGGTCCATCCGCCAGAGCCACAGCGTTCTTGCCCTGAACCATTTCCCGAACTTTTTCGACTATATCGGGATTGGCCAAAGTAGTAATATCGCCGGTGTTCATGTTGTTTGAGAGGGCAGCGAGAACCCGGCGCATGAGCTTGCCGGATCGGGTTTTCGGCATATCCGGAACGATTAGGACTCTGCGTGGGCGGGCAATTTTGCCGATCATGGTTTCAATGGCTTTGTTCACTTTGTCGATGATTGCCGGACTCGCCTGCACACCGGGTCGCAGCGCGATATAAACCTCGGGCACGCGGCCTTTGATTTCGTCCACCACGGGCACTACCGCCGCTTCCGCCACCTCGGGAACTGTCAGGCACGCAGACTCGATCTCCTTCGTTCCCAGCCGGTGGCCGGCAACGTTGATGACGTCATCCACCCGGCCCAGAATCCGGAAATAGCCGTCCGCCGCCAGCACCGCGCCGTCCGCCGCAAAATACGGCCAGTCATGCCAATCCTTGCTGTTGCGATCCTTGCAATATTTGCTGTAGTACTGGCTAACGAAGCGGTCGCGATCGCCCCAGATGGTCTGCATAATTCCCGGCCACGGATTGCGGATGCAAATGTTTCCCGCCTTCCCCGATCCCGCCGGAATTTCCTCCGAGTTCTCATCCATGATGCTCGGATAGATTCCGGGCATGCCGGGACCCGCGCTTCCGGGCTTCATCGGATCTAACGCCGGCTTGGTGCTGCACAGAAATCCTCCGTTTTCGGTCTGCCACCAGGTATCGACGATCACCGCTTCGCGCTTCCCTACCGTCTCGTAATACCAGCGCCAGACCTCGGGCTCGATGGGTTCGCCTACCGTGGTCATGTGTTTGAAATGGTAGTTGTACTTGGTCGGTTCATCATGACCAGCTTTGCGTAACATACGAATGGCCGTCGGCGAGGTGTGAAAGATATTCACATCGAGGCGCTCGGCGATTCTCCATACTCTGCCGGCATCGGGGAACGTAGGAACACCTTCGTACAGAACACTTGTAGCGGCCAGCGCCAAGGGACCATAAACAATATAGGAATGGCCAGTGATCCAACCGATATCGGCCATGCACCAATACACGTCCTCTGGATGAATATCCTGGATGAATTTAGAAGTACCGGCAACATAGGAGAGATAGCCGCCGGTGCGGTGCTGGCAGCCCTTGGGTTTTCCTGTGCTGCCGCTGGTGTACATCAGAAAGAGTGGCGCTTCCGCATCCATGGGGACGGGGGGAACGATCTGCCCCGAGTACTTCGGCAAAATCTCGTCCACGAAAACGTCGCGGCCTTCGACAAAGGGAGATGCGGACGCGTTCTTCCCCGGATGGCGTCTCCAGACTAAAACCTTGTCTACGTTTTGACCCTCTTTCTTAGCTTCGTTCAGCGCGATGTCCGCGCCTGCTTTGTGGTCGATCATCTTGCCGTTCCGGTAATAACCATCCATGGTGATGAGGACACGGCTTCCGGAGTCGGCGGCGCGCATGCCGCAGGCTTCGCCGCTGAATCCGCCGAACACGACCGAATGAACTACGCCCAGGCGGGCACAGGCCAGCATGGTAATCGGCAACTCGGGCAACATGGGCATATGAATTGTCACGCGGTCTCCGCTCTTCAAGCCGCAGAAGTCGCGCAACAGGGCCGCGAATTCGTTCACTCGCACATAGAGTTCGCGGTAAGTGACGGACACAGTCGCTTCGGATTCGGGCTCCGGAACAAAGATGAATGCAGCTTTATTTTTATATTTCGCGAGATGACGATCTACGCAGTTGTACGAAGCATTGATCTTGCCGCCTACGAACCATTTCCAGAATGGCGGATCGCTGGTGTCGAGCGTGGTGTGCCAGTACTGATCCCAGCTCAACAGATCGGCGTATTCGCGAAAACATTCGGGAAAGTTTTTCTCGCTGAAGCGTTCCATCACGCCAGGATCGGTCAGATTCGCCTGCCCAACAAATTTTGCGGAAGGGTAATAGTATTCTTCCTCCCGCCAATGAACCGCGATCTGAGCCTGAGTCGTCTCGACTGCTTC
>JBAVGI010000380.1:0-1781 GCA_049684755.1 Candidatus Sulfotelmatobacter sp. | reverse complement strand
ATGTCATAGCATGGCTTGTGCTGGCGACGGTGATTGCTTTCTTCGCATTTGCGCAGCGAAGCAATCGCGCGCGCGGCTGGATCACCCGCGGCAGGGCTGGAGCTATCACCACCACTTTTATGGCGGCCCGGCCCCTCGACTACGCGATTGTGCTCGGCATCAAAGCTCCCAGTTTTATGTTGTCAGTGCTGACGCAATATTTCGCGCTCTCGCTGTATAGCATCCCGATTCCATTCGCCCAGCTAGTGCTGTTTCTTCCACTGGTGTTTCTCGCCGCGGCGCTACCGATCTCGGTTGCCCATCTGGGCACCAGCCAGGCGGCATGGCTGCTTTTCTTTTCCGGTAGTGCGCCAGCAGCGAAGATCCTCGCGTACAGCCTCGCCGCGCATTTTACTTTTATGTTCTGCAATGGGTTGATCGGATTGTTCTACCTGCCGCGGGCGAGCCGCGAACTGACTACGCTCGGCGCAATAGGACCGGGTGATGGATAACTGCCGATCGAGCAATTCGTCTGGCTAGTCATGTCACCGAAAGGCCCGCGAAAGGATCGCGAACACCATGGCAAACAGCGTCCTTGACAGCGGTTCCGCGCTGATCGATAAACCGTGGATGAAACTCCGACATACCGCAGCGTTAGCGTTAACCGGCTGGTTTCTGATCACACCGCCGCCGCAGGCCAATGGTCACTACGACACCTCGGCGCCATTGTCTCAATGGAAAATCGAAGGGGGCGCTGGTACCCGCGAAGAATGCAAGAAAACACAGGCTTTGCTGAGTTCCCGCGCCACTAAGGAGAGCCGGCCGAGCGACATCGAAGCGGTAAAGGACGCCCAGTGCGTCCCGATGGATGATCCGCGCCTTCTAGGACATCCATAAATGGATGCTATTGACGCGAAAAAATAGAAGCCACGCAAGGAGAACCAGTGAATCGGACGCCTATGGGAATCAGTTGCGGCACAGCAGAGACTATAGGGAATATATTCACACGGCGGCAAATGATCGCCTGGGGTGCGATTGCACTCGGTGGTTTGGCAATGGCGTCCACCGTAGCCTTGGCGGATGCCTCCGCGGAATCGAAACCGGACGGTAAAAACACGGACGTACAAGTTTCCCAACGCGATAGCGACGCACTTTCAAAGGCCAGCGTGCTTTATGTCGCCACCGTCCGCAAAGACGGCAACCAGAGCACGCCGGCGCCGGTCTGGTTCACGGTCGCACCCGACCACGCGGTGCTTATTCAGACGCAGCCCACGACCTGGAAGGCCAAGCGTATTCGCCGTGGCAGTCCTGTGATCGTCTGGATAGGCAGGAAGAACGGCCCGGCGTTCATTGGCAAGGCGGAAATAACCAGCGATCCGGCCGTCTCACGCCAAATAGTCGAAGAGTATCCGAAGCGGTACTTAATGGCGCGGCTCGGAATACATAGACCGACCCAGGAGATGTTCGACAAGGGCCAGATTCTCCCCATAAGAATCACGCCGGTTCGAGATCTGCCTGAAGGATTCGCGTCTAGCCCCGGCACTCCGGCTCCGACAATGGGCGGAGAACATTAACCGCCTTGATGCGCGCCGCTATGGAAACTCGGATAAGAATCGACACTTACCTGCAATTGGATGGTATCTGATGGACCCTTCATTTCTCAGACACGTTTTTTGTGCCGTTTGTCGACTCCGCGGATGGGCGGGAGTCTGGGTCAAAGCGTTACTTCTTTGCTATATGCTGACGTTCGCGCGGCCCTTGACCATCGCAGCCGCCCAAGCTGGCGGCATGGCAGAACCGCA
>JBAVGI010000379.1:0-3042 GCA_049684755.1 Candidatus Sulfotelmatobacter sp. | reverse complement strand
CCCGGCCAGCGAATTGGCACACCGTACCTGGAGGTTCCAGCCGAAAAAGTTGCCGCCATTGTGCTCACCGATTCTCCCGACCGCAATAGCGCCTTCAAGGCACCCGATGAAGCTTCCAAGCGCATTGCCTGGCACATTCTTGAATTTCTGAGCTGGGAAGTACAAAAGGGCCGCATGCCCGCGAATCTTCTGCCGCTGCAATCCGGCGTGGGCAACATTGCCAATGCTGTTTTGTTCGGACTTGAGGAGGGGCCCTTCGAAGGGCTGACTTCTTATACCGAAGTGATTCAGGATGGCATGATCGGCCTGCTGAAGTCGGGCAAGGTCACATCGGTTTCAGCGACGGCCTTCTCGATGAGCCCAGAGATGCTTACCGAAGTGAATGCCGATATGGCCAGCTACCGTAGCCGAATCGTTTTGCGCCCGCAGGAAATTTCCAACCATCCTGAAATCATTCGCCGGCTCGGGGTGATTGCGATGAACGGCATGATCGAAGCTGATATCTACGGCAACGTCAATTCCACGCATGTGATGGGATCGCGCATTCAGAATGGCATTGGCGGATCGGGAGATTTTGCCCGCAACGGATATCTTTCGATTTTTATGGCCCCGTCGACCGCGCAGCATGGCGATATTTCGACCATCGTTCCCATGGTGTCCCATGTCGATCACACCGAGCACGACGTACAGGTGATTGTCACCGAACATGGACTCGCTGACCTGCGCGGACTTTCTCCACGACAGCGGGCGCATCTCATTATCGAGAAGTGCTCCAGTCCAGAGTACAAGCCTCTGCTTGTAGATTATCTGAATCGCTCGGAGCGACTGTCTTATGGCAAACATACACCGCATCTTCTAACCGAATCGCTGGGCTGGCATAACCGTTATCTGCGCAGCGGAAAGATGCGGCCGCAGGACGAGAATTGAGCTGGAGGGCCGGCTCGCGCAACAATATGCAACAAGTGAGAGCCTCCCAGAGGTTATAATTGCGGCCACCGATGGCACTGACATCTGGCTCGAAGCTTGGCCCGTACGAAATTCAATCTCCACTGGGCGCGGGAGGCATGGGCGAGGTCTATCGCGCCCGCGATGCGCGCCTTAGCCGCGACGTCGCAATCAAGATTCTTCCCGCATCATTCTCCGCAGATCCTGATCGGCTGGCGCGCTTCGCGCAGGAATCCCGCGCGGCCGCGGCGCTCAACCATCCAAACATTTTATCGATCTACGATATTGGTGAGGAGCATGGCGCGCCTTACGTAGTCTCTGAATTGCTTGAAGGCGAAACCTTGCGGGACCGTCTGCGCGATGGCGCGATTCCCTCTCGCAAAACCATCGACTACGCGCGGCAGATCGCGAGTGGACTCGCCGCGGCGCACGAAAAAGGGATTGTTCATCGCGATCTGAAACCGGAAAACATCTTCATTACTCACGATGGACGGGCGAAGATTCTCGACTTCGGGCTGGCGAAGTTCACCCGCCCGGAGGCGGATGCTTCGGGCGAAGCGCCCACGCAGCAGGTCGCGGGAACCGACGCTGGAACCGTTATGGGTACCGTTGGCTATATGTCGCCCGAGCAGGTGCGCGGCAAGCCGGCTGACGCACGTTCCGACATCTTCTCGTTCGGCGCCATTCTTTACGAGATGCTTTCTGGGAAACGTGCGTTTCATGGCGACTCTGCCGTCGATACCATGAGCGCGATCCTGAAAGAGGATCCGCTCGACCTCACCGAGACCAACCGCAACGTTGCGCCCGCCCTCGAACGGATTGTTCGCCATTGCCTGGAAAAAAATCCTGCGGAGCGTTTTCAGTCCGCGCGCGATGTAGCCTTCAACCTTGGCGCGCTTACGGACATCTCGACCTCGGGCCGGGTCGGCATAGGCGCAATGCCGGAGGATTCCTCCTCTCGGCACTGGTTGTTGCCGTTGCTTGCCGGATTGCTGTTGCTCGCGTCGTGGATTGGAATTTATTTCTTCGCTCGCCATGCGGCTGCCGCCAATCCGATCTTTCACGAGGTCACTTTCCGAAACGGTACGATCTGGGCCGCGCGCTTTGCTCCGGATGGGCAGACCATCGTTTACGGCGCTGCGTGGGAAGGCCAGCCGCAGGAGATCTTTTCTACACGCTTTGACAGCACGGACTCGCGAACCCTCGGCTTGTCGCCGGCACAAGTCCTTTCCATCTCTTCGAAAGGCGAAATGGCGATCGCGCTGCATCCCAGAACTACCGGTGCTTTCGCGCAAGGCGGAACTCTGGCCCGAGTGCCATTGGCCGGAGGAGCGCCGCGCGAAGTTCTTGACAAAGTTTTTTGGGCCGATTGGGCTCCGGATGCTCAGTCTCTGGCGGTGATTCGACCGGGCACGACTGCACAATTGCAGCTGGAATTTCCGATTGGCAATGTGATTTACGAGCCGCGGGGCTGGATCAGCCATGTCCGCTTCTCGCCCAACGGAAATTTTCTCGCGATCATCGATCACATTCCCGGCGGGGACGATGGGCGCGTCGTAATCATCGACACGCATGGCAATGCGAAGGCGAGTTCCTCTTTTTACTCCAGCGTAGAAGGATTGGCCTGGGCTCCCAACGGCAAGGAAGTATGGTTCTCCGCAGTGCCCGGCGGATCGGAGCGCTCGATCTACGCAGTGGATTTTTCGGGAAAAGAACGGCTCATCTACCGCGCTCCGGGCGGGCTCACACTGAATGACATCAGCCGTACGGGCCTCGTTCTTCTGACCGCCGACAAGGCACGCATGAGCCTTGCCGCTCTCGCCCCCGGTGAAACCCGCGAGCGCAGCCTTACATGGTTTGACTGGTCCCTGCTGGCGGATATGTCGCACGATGGCAAGACCATTGTGTTCTCTGAGACCGGTGAAGCTGAAGGAACGAACTACAGTATTTTTCTGCGCAAGACCGATGGTTCTCCGGCGATCCGGCTGGGCGATGGCGGCTTCGCATCCCTCTCTCCCGATGGTCAATGGGTCGTATCCACCGTGGGAGCACCGACGAAATTGATGCTGTTGCCTACGGGAGTCGGCGAACCGAAGC
>JBAVGI010000378.1:0-31357 GCA_049684755.1 Candidatus Sulfotelmatobacter sp. | reverse complement strand
CTTACGCCGCCCCGAACCGCACCGAAACCAGCTTCGATACTCCAGGCTCCTGCATCGTGACCCCGTAAAGAACCGGCGCGATGCTCATCGTCTTCTTGCTGTGTGTGATGAGGACGAACTGAGTCTGCACACTCATCTCCTTTACGAGTTCCGTGAACCGGCCGATGTTTGCTTCATCGAGCGGAGCGTCAACTTCGTCCAGAATGCAGAATGGACTCGGGGTGTACTGGAAGATGCCGACCAGCAGAGCCAATGCGGTCAACGCCTTTTCGCCTCCCGAGAGCAGCAGGACGCTCTGCAGCCGTTTGCCCGGAGGCGACGCGACTACGTCGATGCCGCTCTCCGCTGAATTCTCTTCGTCAGTAAGTTTCATGAAAGCGTGGCCGCCCCCGAACAGCTTCTTGAAAGTGCCCTGGAAATTTTCATTGATCCTGGTGAAGGCTTCCTTGAACTTCTGCCGCGAAACCTCATCAATCTCGCGAATCGTTGCGGTCGTATTCTCAATCGAGGAGATCAAGTCCTTCCGCTGGGCATCGAGGAACGTGTGCCGCTCTGCGGTCTCGCGGTATTCTTCCAGCGCCATCATGTTCACCGGACCCATGGCGTCAAGCTTCGCGCGCGTCTCTCGATAAGACTGATCGCGGCTCGCGAGTTCATCTCCCCCGACACAAGCGATTGTGGAATCGGCGAGCAAGCCGGCCCGTTCGAGCCCAAGTTCGTTCAGGCAAGTCTCCGCCATGTAGGTAGCGTCGGCTTCCAGTTTGGCGGCGGCTGCCTGTAGCTCACCACGTCTATCGCGAGCATGGTCGAGCAACTGGCGGGCATTGCGCAGAAGGTCGTCAATTTCCGCTAGGCGGGCGCGGAGCTGATCCCTTTCGAATTGCAGCAGCCCCTCTCGAGCCTGGCCCGCATTGCGCTCGGCTTCAAAGTCGGCGGCTTGCTGCTCAAGTTGGAGGTTCTCCGCTTCGCGCTGCAATTTCTCAGCGGCGGCTGCTTCGATCTGTGAAATCAGAGTGTGCACACGCTGATCCATTTCGACGAACAAAGAATCGATGCGCCCCAGCACCGCATTGGCCGAACGATGCCGCTCTTCGAGCGCCGCAACCCGCGCTACCCGCTGAGAACTGGCCTGAGCCGCATCCTCGCGATGCTGACGTAATGCACCGAGCGATTCCTGCGCTGCCGCAATCTGCAACTCGAGTTGGGCGCGAGTCTGTTCCAGCGCGGTGATCTCTGCCTGCCGCGCCGTGATTATCGACTCCTGCTCTGCCCGCTCTGAAGCCAGCCGTTGCATCTCCGCTTGTGAAATCCGCATGCGTTCCACAACCCGGCTCATCTCCGAATCCAGTTGCTGGAGCATGTGGCCTGAGGTCATAGACTGATGCTCGGCTTCGCGCTTTTCCCCTTCCAGACGCTCCAGCAGGGAAGTGAACTCTTTAATCTCTCTTCCCAGCGTGAGCACGCGCATTTCTTCGTCCCGTAGAGCCCGCTCCAGGTCTTCGACCTGGCGCAAAACTTCGCGCAGTTCGCGCTTCATCGAGAGCGGGCCCTCGGCACGCTGTTTGCCGCCAGTCACGGTCACGTTGTGAAAGCATTCGCCGGATTGCGACAGGAAGAACGCATCAGGATTTTCCAGTGCCAGTCCACGCGCAGTATCGGAACCGGGAACAATGTAGCCGTCGCGCAGCTTCGGAAGAATTACTTCGAGCGACTTGCCGAATCCATCAAGAACGCGAATCGTATTTTTCAACGGCACAATGGAAGCCGTAGGCGGGGCGCAATGCGCGGCTTCATCAACGATGAAAGAAAACTTAGCCTGTGAATCCTCGGGATGCACAAGAAATGTAGCTCGGCCATCCACATCGCTGCGCAGCAGCCGGAGCCCTTCATCGGCAGCATCCCAGGACTTCACGACAATGTAATTCAATTCGTCCCGCAGAAAATCTTCCACCACGCGCTCAAAGCGCGGCTCAACCTCTAGAAAGTCAGCAAGCACGCCAACCGGCGCCAGCCCGCTCTGCATCACTCCCGATTGAAAAAGCCGCCGCACCGACTCGGTCGAGTACCCGTGTTCCGCAATCACGGCCTCTAGCGATCCCTTTTTCCCGAGAGCCGTGGCAAATTCCGCGCGCAGCACGTCGAGATTCGTTTTCGCTTGCGTTTCTTCCAGCTTCTTGCTCTCAATCAGCCGCCGAAGCTGGCTGATTTCCTCCGTGATTCCAACCACGCGCTGGCTCACGGTTTCGAACTCCAGCGCAAGTTGCCCACGCTGGCCGCCGAAAGCTTCCACTTGAAGATTTGCATTGCTGATTTCCGTCTCCAGTCGCCGCGCCTCGCGATCTGCACCGGCCAGCCGCTCTTCAGCTTGAGCCAGTTGATTGCGAAGCCGCGAAGCCGAAGACACCGTGTCAAAGATCGCCACGCGAGATTCTTCCTGCTGATGTTCCAGTTTCGCCAGCGCCGCAGATGCTGCTGCAGCCTCCTGCTGCGACAGCGCAAGTTCCTGTTCCGCAGCCGCCAGGTCGGCTGCCGCGGATTTCATCATTTGCCGGTTGGAATCGCGTTCTGCCTCAAGCGAGGTCAAACGGTGACGCGCCGCCGCCAGTTCCGCGTCTGCAGAAGCCGAGCGAACCACCAACTCGGAGCAACGTTCATCATTATTGCGGCGGCGCGCACGCGCACGATCGATTTCCATGGCAAGCTGGCTCAGCCGATCGCGATTCTCCCGCAGTTCAGTTTCGATGGCATATCCGCGCTCGGTCCTTTCGCCGTGCTCCGTTTCAAGTAGCTGCACGGTCTCGGTGCGATGCTGCATGTCCTCGGCAAGGGCGTTGAGTTGAGCATCCAGTTCCGTGCTCTCCTGCTGGATCGCGGCAAACTTGCTCGCCAACACAACGCGCAATTCGGCCCGCATTTCATCGCGCAACTTGGCAAAGCGCTCAGCCTTTGAGGCTTGCCGCTTCAGCGAATTCATCTGGCGCGTCACTTCGTCAAAAATATCGTTCACGCGCGCCAGATTCAGCTTGGCATCTTCCAGCCGCGCTTCAGCCAACCGCTTTTTGGTTTTGAATTTTGTGATACCTGCCGCCTCTTCGAGAATCGCGCGCCGATCCGTAGGACGGCTGCTCAGAATCTGTCCAATGCGGCCCTGTTCGATGAGTGCGTAGGTTTCTGGCCCCAGGCCCGTGCCCATGAACAGATCCTGAATGTCGCGCAACCGGCACAGTCTGCCGTTCAGTAAATATTCGCTGTCGCCGGAACGAAACAGCCGCCGCGTAACAACAATTTCGCCGGTATGAAATTGTTGCTGATTAAATTTCCGGCGGCGAATCTTCAACATGACGTGCGGCGCGGCGGCGACGGCCGCAGACGATGCCGTCAACGTGACATTCTGTGCAACAACATTGTGTACCGGCAATGCAAACACCGGCTCATCGTCCGGGAAAGCAAGCGCAATCGTATTAATTTTCGAACGCGGAATCTCCACTTCTTCAGTTTTGCCCGGCTGCGCTTCTTCTACTGCGTTCTCGGTTTCCGCAGCGGCGCGCGCGCGGATCGCAGCTTCGTCCCAGTCCTCCGCATGTTTCGCCGACATGGGATTGATCGGAAGCTCGTCCTGAATATCAATCTCAGTCGGCGCGTTGGCATCAGGCCCGGGATACTCCTGCGGATCGATCAGGGTCAGCGACACTTCAGCCATTCCCGTCGCCTTGCGGTCGCGCGTGCCTGCGAAGATCACATCTTCCATGCGCGATCCGCGCAATGTCTTAGCCGACTGCTCGCCCAGCACCCACGAAATCGCGTCGGCGATATTCGACTTGCCGCAGCCGTTGGGCCCGATGATGGCGGCAATACCATCCCCGTGAAACTTAAGGTCGGTACGGTCGCAAAACGATTTGAAGCCTAGAATTTGTAGCCGCTTCAGTTTAAGCAACGTAAACTCCTCGGGAAAACAGTAGCCAGCACAACGTGGGTGCCCCATTTTTCGCGTCCTTTGCGAAAAGTGGGCCTGTCGAAGGGCGCCAATTGTTTACTAAGCGGATTCCTTCCCCTTCGACACGATCCTTCTTATGCTCAACTCCGCGGCCAGTTCCGTCCTCGGCTGGAAAGGACGAGCACAAATTTAACCAACTGTAACGGTGAAATAGGGGCGGGGTCAAGCAATATAACACTATATATTGTATGGCCTTACCGCCGAGCGCGTTGGGTTGCACACACATTGCAGCAGATGCCTATTCTACGGGTGAGGGAAGGACGAGGTAGGGAGAATCGCGAGAGCATAATAATGGTATCGCGGCGAGAGGGGAAAATACAGTCTTATGTGGAGACATCCGCCCCCGGCTGTCCAGTCGAGCGCGGCCCGACAGCTCTCTTCGTCAAACAATCCTTGTCATGCTGAGCGAAACAGAGAGGACCGTCAGGTTCTCCCTGCTTGGTCGAAGCATCCCCGCAAGTCTGTCGAGCGCGCCGGAATGCGTTCCTGTCGCAATTCCCTGCAAGGTTGCAAAAACATTCAATCTTGACAAAGCATCCGATTCGGAACCACAATCCCTCCAGCAAAGTTTCCGAATCCTTCCCCTTCGTTGGACCCGCTATCCTTGCTCCCGCGGACTCCAGCGTGACTCGGATCATCTCCTAGGAGTAAGGAGAGGAATCCTGTATGCGTAGATCGTTGATCGTTCTGGTTGTCGTGGCATTCTGCACTGCACCGAGCTGGGCTGATAGCATCGAATTGGACGTCAATGCTTGGGCTACCTTTACAGCTCCGTCGTCAACCTGTCACTCCAGCTGCTCCGAAAAGATTGACGTAAGTTTTCTGTACGAGACGCCGTCGATCGTAAATCCCTTTGGTGCCCTCGTACCCGGAACTCTTGATGTGAGTTCGTCCGGGTCCCTCGGCTCGTTCTCCACTTTCTGTGCTGGGTGTGGGTTTTACGGTTACTACATGGGGTTCGTCGATTTTAAAGGTGACGAGATCGACCTCGACTTCGGCGGCTTTAAGATCAAGCCAGGTACGGACACACTCTCTTTTTACATGTGGAGTTGCTTAAGCCACACCTGCGGCAGCGATTACGGCCAGAAATGGATCGGCCTGGATAGTGCCGGGGAAACGTCCTCCCAGGGAAGCATCGTCAGGGCAGTCGCCGTTCCCGATGAGACTTCATTCCTCTCGCTCGGTCTGACTGCGTTTGCCACGATCGCTCTTGCATGGTGCTGGCGCAGACGAGACGCACAAAAGAGTAGCCTCGCGTAGTCATCTCGTTCGCGCGACGCTATCGACCTTGTCGTGAGATCGTATAGATAATTCCTTTGCTCAAGCTATCCCTGTCATGCTGAGCAGTCGAAGCATCCCTGCAAGCTTGCCTGCTCGGGCTCGCACTCTCTTTCGCAGAGGGAGCGCCATAAATCAGCGCAGACGATACCTATCTCGCTCCCAGCTTCTCGAAGAATAAACAGATCGTCTCAATCCCGTGATGGAAGTTCGGGATATGGAATTTCTCATTCGGAGCGTGCAGGTTATCGTCAGGCAGCCCGAAGCCCATCATCACGCTGGGAATCTTCAGCGCCTGGTAGAAGTCGTTGACGATAGGAATCGATCCGCCGCTGCGGATGAATACGGTGTCCTTCTTAAACGTATCGTGCAGCGCTTCGGTGGCAGCCTTGATGTAAGGATTATCGGTCCCGACCACGCACGCCGGACCTTTGCTCCATACTTTAATTTTTGTCTCGATGCCCTTGGGCGTGAGCTTCTTCACGAAGGCCATGTACCGCTTCAGGATGTCGTCCGGATCCTGGTTAGGCACCAGCCGCATGGAAACCTTGGCCGAGGCTTTCGCCGGAATCACGGTCTTCGCACCGGCAGCAGTGAATCCACCCGGCATGCCGTGAACCTCGAGCGTAGGCCGCGCCCAGGTGCGGTAAAGAACCGAGTATCCGGGTTCGCCGGTAAGCGATTTCGATCCGACTTCGGTCTTTCGATAAGTCTCTTCGTTAAAAGGAAGTCGCTTCCAGGCCTTGAGTTCGTCTTTGCTCGGAGCCTTCACGCCCTTGTAGAAGCCGGGAATCAGCACGTGGCCTTTCGCATCCTTCAACTTGCTGATGATCTCAATCAGCGCAAAGAAAGGATTCGGCGCGGCACCCCCATACACGCCCGAGTGCAAATCGACCTTGGCGCCATAGGCTTCGATTTCCGTATAGACCAGGCCGCGCAATCCCACACACAAGGTTGGGAGATTCGGGGCGAAGAGTTCCGTGTCACATACCAGCGCAAAATCAGCCTTCAGCTTGGCCTTCTGCTTGTACACATATTCGGTGATGGATTCCCCGCCAACTTCCTCCTCGCCTTCAAAAATAACTTTCACGTTGATCGGCAGCTTGCCCTTGCCCGATCTCATGAGCGACTCGAGCGCCTTCACTTCCATCCACAGCTGGCCCTTGTCGTCGACCGCGCCCCGCGCATAAATATTGTTGTTCCGTTCCGTCGGATCAAAAGGAGGAGTTTTCCATTCGTCAAGCGGATCAGGCGGCTGCACGTCGTAATGCGCATAGCAAAGCGCAGTGGGCTTCCCCGGCGCGTGCAGCCAGTCGGCATAGACCAGCGGATGACCTTTGCTAGGAATGATCTCGACATTTTCCATGCCGATGCGGCGCAGATCGTTGGCGACAAATTCTGCCGCCTTTTGCACGTCAGACTTATGTTCGTCAAGCGTGCTCACGCTGGGAATGCGTAGCAGATCTTTCAGTTCGCTCAGGAAACGCTGCTGATTATTACGGGCAAAATCCACTGCCGGGGAAGCCATAAAAATCCTTTCTCGTGCACGCACAGTCAGGAAATTAATGTTGCGGAAAACGCTTCAGTATACCGGATGGAATGGAAGGAAAGGAGCGCCACTTATCCCTGCTTTTAGACAGCACCGGCAAACCTTGCGGGAGAGAATGCTGCGAGATCATGATCGGGTATATCGCCCTCGATTAGTTGCGCCATCAGACGAGCAGTGATCGGCGCGAGAAGAATACCGTCGCGAAAATGTCCGGTGGCGACGTAATACCCCGGCAGCGAAGTTGCGCCGAGAATCGGCAAGGCATCAGGAGTTCCAGGACGCAGCCCCGCCCAGTCTTCGAGAATTTTGGCATTCCGCAGCTCTGGCACGAGCGCGATTGCAGCACGGTGCAGATGCTGAATGGTCGTGACGTCCGTGCGTTTATTGAACCCAGCTTCTTCTACCGTGGTTCCGACGATGATTCGTCCGTCGCTGCGCGGGATCAGATAAACCTCAGATGTGCGGATCACATGTTTCAGCAACGTACGCGATGGCGCGGCCAGGCAAAGCATTTGTCCTTTCACCGGCCGAGTAGGAAAAGCGTAAGGCGCAATTTGCCCCGACCACGCTCCAGCACAGTTAACTACCTTCGCGGCTTGAAAGGTGGTTTTCGTCGTGGTTACGCTTAAAACGAGACCATTCGTGTGATTCACGGAAGTCACTGGATCGCCCGAAGAGAAATCGACCTCGCGATGTTTGGCGGCTTTGATTGCGGCGGCAGTGAGCGCCCGCGGATCGACGCTGCGTTCGTTGACGTAGTAGAACGCCGGATGCATTGACTCCACCGCCATCTCCGATTCCAGTGGATCGAGTTCTTCCTTCAGATCAAACCCCAGATCAAGACTCACCTTCGCCATGGCAGGTTCCAGCGCGCGAAGATCCGCCGGAGACAAAGCTGGGCTCATGAATTCAGGACGGTGAATATGTTTAGCGGACAGAGTCAGAAGCGTACCCTGTTCCCGCAGATCCACTTTCATTCCCGATTCCACTTCCAACTCATGCGCGAACTCGGGATACATGCGGGCGCTGGCCGTGGCCAGCGCCTGTAGAGCGGCTGGAGTTTCAATGCTGCAATCGACCAGCATGCCCCCAGCGGCGTAAGAAGCTTCTCGACCGGGTTCTCCCCGTTCGACTACAAGAACCGTTGCTCCTTTCTTGCGGAGTTCCAGTGAAAGCGAGAGCCCGATGATGCCGCCGCCAATAATAATGACGTCCCAATTCTTCATTTCTGCAATTGTAAAAGACTCGGAACGGTAGGCTGCTTTGTCGAGGTCCTTCTCACGCAACAACGGCCATGCGTTCCCAGATCGTTACCTTCGTTACTTCCGTACGACCCATTGACTGCGTTTCTTCGACCTATAATCCGTTCAAGACATTATTGCGAACGTCGTTTTTCTTTCTGACTGCAAGCGGCAAGAGCCGCGATTTTATGGGAGACATTACGTTGGCGGTGAAGCCGAGCGACAAGCTGAGTGAGCACCTCGCTGCCGCATCAACGTGGATCTATAATCCCTGGCTCGATCTGATCGTGGGGTGTGGCGCCTGGTCGGCACCGTTATTACTGATCTCTTATCTCTCGGTCGCTTCAAGTATCCGCGCTTGGTCAGTTCTCTTCTACGTTCTCGCGTTTTTCTTTAACTACCCGCACTACATGGCAACGATCTATCGCGCCTACCATCGGGCAGAGGACTTCAACAAATACCGTATCTTCACGGTACATATTACAGCGCTGCTTGCCCTGACGTTGATTTTGTCGCACTCCTGGGCGCGCGTTCTGCCGTGGATCTTCACAATCTATTTGACCTGGAGTCCATGGCACTACAGCGGACAAAATTACGGCTTGTTCATGATGTTCGCTCGCCGCGCCGGAGCAAGGCCGAGCGATGCGACGCGCCGGGCGTTATATGGGGCCTTCATTGTTTCCTATTTGATCCTGTTCCTGGGTTTTCACACCGGAGCTTCTTCCGATCCTCTCTTCATCTCGATCGGAATTCCCGCTGCGATAAGCCGGTGGGAACAACTTCTGCTGGCGATCGCGTTTGTGGCCCTAGGCGGTTTCGGGCTCTCGCGGTTGGCTCGGGAAACGGGCTGGCGAAAGTTACTTCCCTCGCTCACTCTGTTCTCTTCGCAGTTCCTATGGTTCCTGCTGCCGGCAGGTATTTCGTTGATTAAGGGTTGGGAAGTCCCACAGAGCCGCTACAGTACGGGAGTGCTGGCGGTTATGCATTCCGCACAATATCTTTGGATTACGAGCTACTACGCGCGACGCGAGGCCGCGGGCGAGAACGGCCGCAATTGGCAGGCGTGGGCTTACTTCGGCGTGCTACTGGCGGGTGGAATCGCACTCTTCGTTCCCGGGCCGTGGCTGGCCAGCCGTTTGTTCCATCATGACTTCACCACGAGCTTTCTCATCTTCACCGCGCTGGTGAACATTCACCACTTTATTTTGGACGGGGCAATCTGGAAACTACGTGACGGACGGATCGCCTCTTTGCTACTGAATTCGCGTGTTCGTATCTCGGATGCCGCGTCTGAAAAAGGCAGCCGTTTCGCAAAAGCGTGGTTTTGGGTGAGTGGCGGAACTGCAGGGGCACGCCAGCTGCGGATCAGCGCCGCGGTTTTGCTGGTCTTATGGGGGACGCTCGATCAGGTGCGTTACTATTGGGCGCTCCATGCTGACGATCTCAAAGACTTGCGGCGCGCGGCGGTATTAGATTCCTTCGATAGTCCTTTACAACTGCGTTTAGCTCGTCAGGAGTTGGAACGGGGGGAAATGCAGGCAGCGGAATCAGCCTTGCAAGCTGGGGTAAGGGTTAACCCGGCAGACCCTGCGCCGCGCCAGGCGCTGCTTCGATTTCTAATTGGACAGAAGCGCTTCGATGAAGCCTTCGCTTTGACGGACGCCTCGCTGCAGTTTGCGCCAAAGGACGTGAATCTTCTGGTGGACCGTGGGCTTCTGGCGCAGCGTCGCGGTCGTCCTGACCAGGCGGCGGAAAGCTGGAGGCGAGCGCTGGCCATCGATCCCGATCATGCCTCGGCGCACCTTTATCTGGCGGACGTGCTTGACCGGGAAGGGCAGCCGCTGGAATCAGCCGCCCACTACACGAAGTTTCTTGAAATCATTGCCCGGCAAACCTCACGGCAAACGCCGGTGAACCGTCCCGCGCCACAGCAAGTGATTGCGGTTATCCTCCGCTTGGCCGATTGCCAGGTGCGGGCGTCAGAAATACCCCAAGCGATTCAGTCGTACCAGCTAGCCAGAAAACTTTCCCTTCAGACGCAACAGAGCCAACTGGAGAGCGTCGCCGCAGTGAACGAAGCGGCGCTTCAGTCGAAATCCGGCAAATTGGCCGACGCCCTGCATCTCTACCAGCGCGCTCTGCAACTAGACGAATCGGTTGGAGATTCCACGGCATATGCGCAAGACTGGCTGGCCTATGGAAGGTTTCTCGACGGCTCTGGGTTCCCCGCGCGACTTGTCTACTCGTGCTTCGTAAAATCCGAAAGGCTCAAGGATCCTCTTCCTGACCCGGAGCAGCAGCAACTCCGAGGGGACGCGGCAAGGCTGGCGGCAAGGCGAGCCGGTTCTGAAGCGGCCGCCGTACGCCGAGATCTGGACCTTAGCGTGCGCCAGGCCTTGGCGCTTACTGTTGAATAATGTTCATCACTCTCGCGCCAGTTGACACCGCTGCCCTTGTGCTCAACAATTGATGCGATCCCACAATCTACGGGAAGGTCACTCCTGGAGGAGCTATGCCGGACGAAGGCGAAGAGGTATCTGTTGAAGCTGTGGAGCCGCAATCGAATGCGGGTAAATGGATTCTGTTCTTTGTCGCGATTATTTTTATCGCGGCGTCGGTGTATGGATATGTTACGACCCAACAACACATCGATAAGCTGACCAAGGACCTGGGCGACAGTCAGAATCAAGTTACGGAACTCAAGAACAGAATGCAGACGGCCGAAGCGTCCGAAGAAACATTGGCTCATCAATTGGGCCTTACAAAGAAAGAGCTCAATCAGCGGGCGTTACAACTCCAACAACAGCAAAAAGAATCCGTGTCACGCTTGGAGCAGGAGCAAAAGGAACAGATTGGCCAGGTGAGCGGCGAAGTGGCGGGCGTCAAGACCGACGTTGGCGGCGTCAAGACCGACGTGGCTTCAACGAAAGCTGATCTGGAGAGCACCAAAGCAAAGCTGCAAAGCGCCGTGGGCGACCTGGGAGTGCAGAGTGGATTGATCGCTAACACGCGGAGCGACCTTGAAGTGCTCAAGCACAGAGGCGACCGCAACTATTATGAATTCACTTTGCTGCGGGGAGCGAAAAAACCGCAGCCGGTGGCGACCGTGAGCCTGCAACTCAAAAAGACCGATGCCAAGCACGGCAAGTTCACTATCGATGTAACCTCCGACGACAAGACCATCGAGAAAAAAGATAGGAACATCGCCGAACCGATCCAGTTCTACTCGGGACGGGAGCACTTGCTGTTCGAACTGGTCGTTTGGACAGTGGACAAGAACAAAGCGACGGGCTACTTAAGCACGCCGAAGAGTGCGCCGGTTCCGGTGACGGCTAATTGAACGGAGTGCTTTTCCCGGCCGGTGCGCACGTTGCCCTGCAGATCGCGCTGCGCACGGGAGTGATCTACCTTGTCGTTCTGATTGGCGTCCGGTTGAGCGGCAAGCGTGAAGTCGGGCAGATGACGCCTTTCGACCTCACGCTGTTGCTTCTTCTGTCCAACTCGGTGCAGAACGCGATGACCGGGCCGGATACCTCGTTGATTGGTGGCGTAATAGCGGCATCCACGCTGCTGGTAGTGAACTTTGTGGTGGGAAGATTCTCCAGCACCAGCCGCGGGTTTCGCCGGGTGGTCCAGGGCGAGCCCAGTCTTCTGGTTCACGATGGAAAAGCCATTGAATCTCACATGGCAAAAGAACACGTCAGTATGGACGAACTGGAGCGCGCCCTGCGCGAGCACGGCATCGCGAACGTACATGACGTCGCGTTGGCCGTACTGGAAGTGGATGGATCCATCAGTTGCATGAAATACGACGAGATCAAGCCCGACGCCAACACCCATCTCGCCCGGCGAAGATTCATCCAGAAGAAACAATAGCTGCGCCTCTACTTGATCGGCAAGAATTTCACGCAGACCGGTTGCGAGACATCCAGTACTTTGCCTGTGGGCGTGAGACGGCCTGTCTGGGCGTTAATGCGAAAGACAACGATGTTGTCTGACTTTTCATTTTCGGCAAATAGCAGCCTGCCCGTGGGATCAATCTGAAAATGTCGAGGGCTCTGCCCCTTGGTAGGAACATACTCGATCAGACTCAGCGTTCCTTTATTCGGATCGATGGCAAAGACTGCAATGCTGTCATGCCCGCGATTCGAGGCGTAGAGAAACTTGCCGGAAGGATGGACCTCAATCTCGGCATCCTCATTCAGGCTGGTGAAGTCCTTCGGGATGGTTGAGATTGTCTGCACCGGATGCAGAACTCCGCCAGTGGCGTCGTAATCGAAAACGGAAACTGTCGATCCCATCTCGTGAATCACATAAGCAAATTTTCCATTGGGATCGAGCGCGAAGTGCCTGGGCCCGGCTCCGGAATCGGCTTTGGCAAATGGAGGATCGTTGAGTGTGAGCGAGCCCTTACTGCTGTCAAATTTGTAGACGAGTGTTTCGTCGAGGCCAAGATCATCCACGATCGCGAACCGATTATCGGGCGATAGATCGATGGAGTGAGCGTGCGGCGCTTCCTGGCGTTTCGGATTGGTGCCGTGGCCAGTGTGCTGCACAAAGGCCGAAGCTTCGCCCAGGCTGCCATCTTTCAAAACCGGAAAAACAGACACGCTGCCGCCAGTGTAGTTAGCAACTAGAACGAATTTTCCTGTCTTGTCGACAGTGATGTAGCAAGGATCGGCTCCGCCGGATGCAACTTGATTCAACAGCGTCAGTTTGCCAGTTGCGCTATCGATGGCGAAAGCGCTGACGCCTCCACTTTTCTGGCCCTTGTAATCGCCAACTTCATTCACTGCATACAGGAAGCGGTGATTGGGATGCACTGCAAGGAACGAGGGATTGATGGTCTGCGCCGCCAGGCCGATGGGTGTGACCTGCGAGTTGCCAGCGTCGTAACGATAGGCGTAAATGCCTTTGCTGGTGCTGCCCTCCTGGGTGTAGGTGCCAACGTACATGAAATACGAATCCTTGTTCACGCTGTCTTTATCCGATGCGCTTAAGAGGCCCGGAAGCGCTAAGGAAACGAGCAGCACGAACATGGACACAAGAGTAGAGAGCGAGAGTGGACTGGTTTTCATATTTTTGTCAGAGCATTCGACAGATGTCTTGCAACGGTTGCTTTTACTTGGTCAATACTACAGGCACGGTTTGATCGTATGGCTGAACGACCACGCTAACAGACTTCCGCTGATTGAATGCGTCGAGGGTCATAGGAAAACCGACGATCACGGTGCGCTTAATTTCCTGACCGGGCTGCAATTTATCCTCAGGCGAAAGAGGCGGCTGGGCATTTGCTTTCAAGGCGGGAAAAGCCTGGTAGTAACGTTCGAAGTCGACAGCCGAGACAGCATCGCTGGTCTGCTCACCGCCGGTTGTACTCACCTTGCCTTGAATGTCATGAACCCACAGCGGTTTCTGCCCGGAATTGTGCAGGGTGAATGTCAATGCTACCAAGGAAGTGGTCTGTCCCGGGATTTGTATCGCGGTTACGTTGTCGAGCGATCCGGCGCCCTGTGGCTTGGCGCGCTGGAAAAAGGCGAAGATGCCGGCGATTACAAGCACTCCGGCGAGGGCGGACAGCAGCACTTTAACCGGCGGCAGGTTACGCTTGGCAGTGCCGAATTCGTCGGCAATGTGGATGGTCGGGCCGCGTTGTATGTTGGTCGGTGTGCCCTTCGCCGGTGCGCTTGGAGTAGGCGGAACGGCAGCAGGCTTCGCATCTTGATCGGTCATCGATTCTTATTCTCCGCTTATTCTGAAACACGCGCCAGAGCCGGCGTCAAAGAACTACATACTGAACCGGCCGGCGCGGGCTGGCTGCGGCGGTCAACGTCGGATAACCCATATAAAAAACGAACGTTGGCTGCCATGCCGTTTCGCCGACGAGTTCGCCAAGTTGGGCGCTGCGCAGTGCCGGTCTTTCATGAGCTCGCTCATAGTCAATCATTTCCACCGCTTCATTGCAGGGACGGCCGGCCACGCCACGAGCCGTGGCCAACAAATGCGCGCGCTGCCAGATTCGCCCTGCTCGTAAACAGTTTTCCTGGTCGTAACGGTCGCGAACAGTAATGATGCCCATCAGCGACGCACGCATCATCAGTTGAGAATAGCCATCCTTCGGTCCCCGCGACGCAATCCAGCGATCCAGCCACAGAGGCATCGTCTTAATTGCCGCGGTGACAAATGGCGTCTGCCCGAAGGCATCGATGGTGAGCCCATCGCGAAATTTCTGGACCTCACTCCAACGGCTTCGAATCCAACGTCCGCTGCCACGATCGACTTCCGGATCGGCATAGATGACGTCGTTTGACGCGGAGATGATTGCCGCCAGCTTTTTGCGGTCGGCTTCAGCAGTGAAGAGAAAAAGTTTGACGTCCGTTTCATCGCTGGTCAAGCGCCCCAGGGCATCGACGAACTCACGAGGAAGCGGTTTCTGCGGAATGTAAGGTCCACGATTGGTATGGCGGTGCGGGATCGCATCGTATAGTTCGCTTACTTGCGGCTTGCCGGGGACGAGATCGACACGAGCCAGAAGCTTTGCTGCGGGATCGGCGGGAATCGGGCTGAGCTTGCCCGGAAGCGTGGTCAGCGCGGCTTGGTATCCATTCGCGGCTGCGGCCAGCAGCAGATTTTGCAGAGCGCAACCCATACCGATGTGCTCCTCGCGCAGATAGGGATCAAGCGCACCGACGTTTCTCCTAGGGTCGAGATACAACTCGATCGAAGAATTCGTGATCTTGAAGAGCCAAGGCTGTGTGTTGTGTGGGCTGGCTGCTAGAATTGCAGCCCGAACCAGTGTCAGAGGTCCGCTTTGCGAATCCGTACGCCAGTCTTTCCAGGGCTGGTAGGCGGAGCCTTCGCCGACACTGAAGACGCCTTGGTCGTAGGCGCGCCAGACTCCGCCCCCTACAACCGCAACGGTAACAACTCCGGCGCCTTTCAGGAAGGATCTACGATTCATGGCAAGATATTAAGATCGAGTATGCTTTAGATTTTATTCACCCAACAATTCGCTTGCTGGGCCTCAATTCCACTGGTGCTTCATAGCGGTGGCAAATTCTTGTGCTGTCAGAGTATTCAATACATCCTGCTTCGTCAGCCAGGCGCGACGCGCCTGCAGAATACCGTAGCGAATCTTCTCCAAATGGGATGTGTGATGCGAATCGGTGTTGATCACGATCCTGACACCTCGCTGTTTGGCCTGGCGCAGGTGAACGTCGTTAAGATCGAGACGGTCCGGATAAGAGTTCAACTCCATGGCGACTTTGTGCTTTCCCGCAGCCGTCAGGATTGCATCCATGTCGAACTGGTAAGCGTCCCGGCGAAGCTGCAGGCGGCCCGTGGGATGTCCGATGATTGAAGTATTGGGATTTCCGATTGCTTTCAGCAGGCGTTCTGTCATCTTCGCCGGTTCCTGATTGAAAACCGAGTGCACACTGGCGATGACTACATCCATCTGCGCCAGCACGTCGTCAGAAAGATCGAGGTCGCCGTCGGCAAGGATATCCACTTCGATTCCGGCGAAGATGGTGATGCCTTCGATTTTTTCATTGGCCTCGCGAATCTTTTGAATGTGCGCCACAGCGCGCGCGTCATCGAGTCCATTTGCGAAGGCCAGGTTTTTGGAATGGTCCGTAATCGCCATGTACTTGTAGCCGCGCGCCTTGGCCGCTTCAGCCATTTCTTCGATGGTATTGCGACCGTCGGTTTCAACCGTGTGCATGTGTACGTCGCCCTGGAGATCATCCAAGGAGATTAAGGCGGGTAAGGTATGTTTTTCTGCGGCATCGATCTCGCCAAGATTTTCACGCAACTCGGGAGGGATGTAATCGAGGTTGAGCTTCGCGTAGATGTCTTCCTCCGTTGCGCCCGCGACAGGTTTCTCCGTCTTGAGATCGGCCAGGCTGTATTCGTTGAGCGTGAATCCCATCTTGAGAGCGCGCTGCCTCAAGGCAACATTGTGCGCTTTAGATCCGGTGAAATACTGCATTGCAGCCCCGAACGATTCGGGGGGAAGCAGGCGAACGTCCACTTGCATATCGGTTCGCAGCCGGAAGCTGATCTTGTTATCACCTTGGGCGATGATGCTCATCAGCGGCGGATACTGCGCAATATATTTCACCGCTTTCTCGCGCTCCTCCGCGCTGCAGCAGGCCGCTCCGGTAACCAATATGTCGAGATCGCCCACCGTCTCGCGGCCTCGACGCAGAGAACCAGCGGGAGTGATCCGGTCAAAGCCGGGAAACTTCGCCAGATAGTCGCTCAGCTTTTTAGCCTCGGTTTCAGCGGCGTCGATAAGAAATCGTCCCGAAATCCGGCGATAGTCTTCGATTGCCTTCAACAGCTTCTGCTCGTGCTTCTCACCCATGCGCGGCAATTCGCGAATCTTGCCTTCGCGCGCCAGTTTTTCCACTCCGTCGACGTCACTGACCTGGTAGGCGCTCCAGATCAACGCAATTGTCTTCGGTCCCAGACCCTGGATCCTCAACAGTTGAAGCATCGAAGCGTGGTATTTCTTCAGCAATTCGGTTTGCATGCTGAGAGCGCCGTCGCGGAATAGCTCCTGCAAATTGAGCAGCATTCCCTTGCCGATGCCGGGGATCGCCAGAACTTTCTTGGGCTCGCCGATGATGTCGCGAATCTGGTCAGTCAGATTTTCGATGGCTTGGGCGGCATTGCGGTAGGAACGAATGCGAAAGGAATCCTGCCCGTCGATCTCCAGCAGGTCTGCAGTTTCATAAAGAACCGTGGCGATGGATTTATTGTCCACGGGTTAAAGATAAACAAGAATTGAATGCGACGCCAGCACTGCCGACCGAGTTCTTCAAGAACAGAACTTCCCTTTGTCTTGAGGGCAGCGGAGCCGCGATCAATGATTTGAATCAGATACAGGATCAGGCGCTCTTGCTTACATTGGCCGCCTGCGGGCCCTTCTGTCCCTCGGTGATTTCAAACTCTACTTCATCACCTTCCTGAAGACTCTTGTACCCTTCGGATGTGATAGCGCTGTAGTGCACAAATACATCGGGACCATCCTCACGTCCGATGAACCCGTAGCCTTTTGCATTATTGAACCACTTGACCGTGCCTTTCACTTTCGCCTTACCCCCTTTTTCCCCACGTCTAAAAGCGGGGGCCCACAGACGTGACTCGGAAACTAGGATGCATTCTGGAATAATTAGGATGGGAGTAGCAAGCTAAATATGTACGCAGGGTAACCACTGTATGTCGTATACCGTACACACCTCAACGGTCTGGGGGGAGGACCCGAGGAGCGAGCTTTTGGCTGACACGTAATCGTAATGCCGCGCAGAAAAGTCAGCGCGAGGATTGCGGCCGATGATGGTTAGCCACCTGGTGATCCAACCACAGCACTGAGGAGATGGTCTTTGCGTCACGAATCGTCCCCTTCAGCACCATACGAACCGCCGTTGGTAGTGGAACCATCCGTTGCTGAATCACTTCATCCGCCTCGGGCTGGGCTTTTCCCGCGCGAAGACCAGTGGCCAGATATACCGACATGGTTTCGGAAACGAAGCCCGGACTGGCATAGAACTTGAAAATGCGTCGCCACCGGGCAGCGGTATATCCCGTTTCTTCCAGCAGTTCGCGCTTAGCCGCCGGCAAGGCCTGTTCTCCGCTATCGATGCGTCCCGCCGGGATCTCCCAGAGATAGTCCTTTGCAGCATGCCGATATTGGCGCTCTAAAAGTACACGCCACGTCGATCGAGAGTCATCCACCGCCAAAATCACGACCGACCCGGTGTGGTGAATAACGTCGCGACGCGCACGCACGCCGTTTGGTTCCCGTACATCATCCGTCGTCACCCAAAAAACCGGACCGCGATAAACAGTGCGGGATGAAATAATCCTCTCCTTCGCTCGGATCTTCCGCGACGACTGCTTCGACTTTGATCGGGTAGCAGATATTTTTGACATCAGAACAATATAGAACACCGGGTCTGTGCCTGGGACGTTGTCGCTGAAAGTCAGTCAGGCGACGAGCTGATCAATCGCCGCGACCGATTCTGTTATTCTGCCGGGCATGCCCGAAAGGCAAACTGCGAGGCGAGTAGTCAAGCCGGCCGCTGCAATCGTCGGAGCCGGAAGCGTGGGCACGGCACTTGCCTTGGCCTTGCACAATGCGGGATATGTGATCGACGAAATCATCTCCCGTGAGCGCCCCGCGTCGCTACGAAGAGCCCGGCGACTGGCGGCGGAAGTGGGTGCTTCTGCTACTCCGGCGACGCGAGCACAAATTCGTGCCGACGTGGTCTGGCTTTGCGTCCCCGATGGAACCATCGCCAGCGCCGCCGCTTCACTGAGCAATGCAACCGACTGGCACGGCAAAGTGGCGCTGCATGCCAGTGGGGCTCTCACCAGCGACGAACTCGCTGGACTGCGCCGTCGAGGCGCGTCCGTCGCCTCGGTTCATCCGCTGATGACGTTCGTGCCGGGATCGCGGCCTCCGCTTGCGGGAGTTCCTTTTGCCATCGAAGGCGATCGCAAGGCGGCTCAGGCCGCGCGCGCAATGGTTCTGAATTTAGGAGGCCAACCGTTCCCCATCGGCAAGCGGCATAAGCAGCTCTACCACACTTGGGGGATGTTTGTTTCCCCGCTACTGACCGCGCTGCTGGCGGCAAGCGAAAGGGTTGCGGCCGCCGCCGGGATCCGAAGACGCGCTGCCAAACAGCGAGCGCTTCCCATTCTCAAGCAAACGTTGACTAATTACGCCGCTCTAGGCGCATCTCATTCCTTCAGTGGTCCCATAGAGCGGGGAGATGTCGGGACCATCGAAAAACATTTGAGGGCATTAGACGTAATTCCTGAAGCGCGGAACATCTACATTGCTTTGGCGCGGGCGGCTCTGCGCGATTTGCCGGCGAAGAATCGCGCGGCATTGGAAAAGATCCTCAAAGCATAGTCGGTTCCGGTCTCGCAAGCAGTGCCTTCGGTGTCATCGTGAGCTTCCTTTTTCGTCCCTGCCACAGCATGAGTCCGAGGAGCGCACATATGCCGAAGGGAATCGATGCGGCGGTGCGGACGGGAAGCGTCAATGAAGTTAAGAAAAATGCAGCGGAAACCACCGGCCGTAACGCGATTACAACCGGGGCACAAATCCATTGCCAGAACAAAGCCAACGCGGCTGCGGCCAGAGTGACGCGAAAAGGCTTGCTTGCTGCGAAGTCCCGCCAATACGACGCGATCAAGATTATTCCGGGCAAGAGAACGACGTGGTCGTATACCGCATGTCCCGGGACCACTGCGATGGTTGTAACCGCAAGCAGAAGGCTGACCGCCAATCGAAAGTCGCGAGAGTCGGTGGGAGCGAACCGCATGCTCCAGGAAACCGCAACGGCGCCTACCACGAGGGCCACGATAAGAATTGTGCCCAGCAACCGACCGACTTGATTGGCTTCAATTTGAGTGCCGAGTAAATCGCTTACGAGCGGCGGATCGGAATACCGGCCGTAAGAACTTACTACGCGGAGCCATTCCGAAATCCAGCGCGGCCAAATCAGCAGGGAAGAAGCGACCAGCAGCGAAGACATCAAAAAAAAACCGCCGGCGAAGCGCCAGCGAGCACGCCATCGAGCCAGGCTCCAGAGCAGGAGGTAGGCTCCGATCAATAGCATTACTTGCGGTTTGATAAGAGCTAGCGCCAGGAGACTTCCCGAAAAAAATAATTTCTGCCGGACGAGTGCCGCAAGCGATGCAGCCAGAAGAAATCCAACCAGCAATCCCATTTGTCCTGCGAACAAGCCTTCGAGCACTGCATAACTGGACAGCGTGAGGATCAGCAACGAAGCCACATTTAAACGTCCCGCCCGAGGATGAATAACGCGAATCCAAAGGACGACGCTGAACGCAGTTAGCATGGCGAGGAAAAATCCAACTCCGATACGAACCAGGGAAAATGGCAGCAGGCCAATCGGCCAGAGCAGAACGTCAGCAATAGCGGGATAGGCGAATGTCCAATAATCTGGCGGCGCCCCAAAGACCCGCGCATCCACGGTGCGCCCGAAGAGATCGATCTGCACTTGACGCGTGGTCTGTGGACTGTAGGGATCGCGATGATGAAGCAGGCCTTCTCGAGCGGTCAGCCAGATAGGATAAAAATCTGCCCCGAAAGAATATCCATTACCAAACCCCTCGGCCGCGCGTACGTGCGAAACTTGGGGAACAAACAGTGCGAGATGATAATAGGCCATGCATGCGGCGCAAAGAATCACGATGCTGAGAATGACGCCAGATCGCCATGCAACCGCAGAGTTAGACATGAAAAAATGCCGTGCACGATTTAAGCACGGGACGTCAAGGAAGGCAAAAACCTCCTCAACAAAATATGGGTAGATTCCAAATGGACGAATGGATTAATTTATCGCGACGAGAAAAGATGGCCAAGCTTTTCCTTCTTGGTCTTGAGGTATTCTTCGGCGTGGGGACTCGCCGTTACCTCGCAGGGCACGCGCTCAACCACCTGGATGCCGGCACGCTCCAGAGCCTCCACCTTTTCAGGATTATTGGAAAGCAGGCGCACTCGGTTTACCCCCAGTGCCTTCAGCATCTGTCCGGGCAGAGCAAAGTCGCGTTGGTCGGCTTTGAATCCCAGCCGTTCGTTGGCTTCGACCGTATCCAGACCTGAGTCCTGGAGTTCATACGCTTGCAATTTTGCCATGAGACCGATGCCGCGGCCTTCCTGCTGCTCGTAAATCAGAATTCCTGCGCCGAGGTCGCGAATCATACCGAGCGCCATCTCGAGTTGCTGCCGGCAATCGCATCGTAAGGAATGAAAGACGTCGCCCGTGAGGCATTGCGAATGGACTCGCACCAGCGGCGGCGAGGATTGCACATCGCCCATCACCAAAGCTACAGCTTCCTCGACGTGACGGTTTCCATCGGAACCGAACTGGGCGCGAAACCCGTAGATGCGAAACTTTCCCCAGCGAGTGGGAAAATCTGCGGACGCGATTTGCTGGACAGGCTGGGTGGTCACATCTCGATTATAGCGGCTTCACGAAGAGGTGCGTGCTTTGCAGAATTGATCTAGCCGCGCGCTTTGAAGGGAAAAATGGCATCCTGCTTCGAGGGGATAGGAACCCCGTTGCGCGTAGCCGGACGAAAATGCCAGCTTTCGAGCGCCGCAAGACATTTTTGATCAATCGCTGAACCAAGGCTCTGCAGCACGGTTTTGCGGACGATTTCTCCTCGTTCATCGATCGTAATTTCGATCACGACTTTACCTTCCGAGTCGGGTCGTTGCCACGGGTAGATCGCCGGGTCGGCAGTCGCAACCGGAAGAGCCGGCCGGATTTCGTCTCCGTACACCGGGCCGCCGGGAAGGCTTCCATAAGGCAATCCCGCAGGCGCACCATGGCCGAGATTTGAAAGCGTAGGAGTCTTCGATCTGTCCTCGGCGGAGGATGGGTTGAGAGGAGCCTGTGGGAGTGGCAGTTTTGCCAGCGCAGTATTCTGTTTCAGTATGAGTTTCTCGTGGCCCAGCCGCTGATGACGATAAACCTCAGTTGCATGGGCCGGTGAACTCGTGGTGCTGTCGTCGGGCGTGGGTGTGGGAAAGTAAACTCGCGTGACGAGTTGCCCCTCATGTCCCAGCGCAACGGACGTGGGATTCAACAACTGGGGCTCGGGAGCACGCAGCAGCCAGGCGAATAATAGTCCGTGGAGCACAAGTGAACTTGCCAGAATCTTCCGATCGGCGCTTGATTGTCCCGAATCCAGTTGTGCAAACATTTCGGAAAACTCCCACAGCGGTTGCTATCTGTAAGGTTAGACGCGGCACCCGGGGGTTGGTCAAGCACCGTTGGTACTGATTCTGGAACGCTGGTAAAATAGCGTGGTCATCCAGTAATCCCTGCAATGTGGGGCTATAGCTCAGCTGGGAGAGCGCGTCGTTCGCAACGACGAGGCCGTCGGTTCGAGCCCGACTAGCTCCACCATTTCAACCCAGCGAAAATCGACAGTGTTAACGTTTCGGGCGCGGCAGCCGATCATGCCCGCGCTTTATCGATCATCTCCTTCCAGATGCCTTTGGATTTGAGAATGAGTTCGACCGCTTCGCGAACCGCGCCGTGGCCTGCATTCGCCCTGGTCGTATAATGCGCAGCATCCTTGACCTCGGAGACGGCGTCGCCGACGGCAACAGCGAGGCCAGCGCGGCGCAATAAAGGAATATCCGGAAGATCATCGCCAATGTAGGCGACAGCCGAATCGGAGACACCTGCCTTCCTAAGAATCTCCTCGTACGCCGGCATCTTTAATGGCTGCTTCATATAGATAAATTCCATCTTCATTTCATGGGCGCGGCGGAGAAGTGCCGCACTCTCGCGACCGGTAATGCAACCCGTGCGTAGTCCTGCCGTCTGCGCCAGCGTTAAGCCCTGCCCGTCGTGTGCATCGAAAGTTTTTATCTCTAGTGCGGTGCCGTCAGTTTGCGAGAGCAGTGTTACGCCGCCGTCAGTCATCGTGCCGTCCACGTCCATGAGCAGCAACTTTATCTGAGCGGCGCGTTTCTTGAGTGCCGGAGCGATTTTCGAAAGACTAGCCAGGAGAAACCTCCAGAAAAACTAAGACAGTCTGAGTTGAATCCAAGTGACCGCACACCCTCTTAAGGACGGAAGCGATATGCAGCCGAGAGCTCATGCAGCTTGTGTGCCGCTTTACCCCCTCATTGCTTCAAGAAAAACTTTCCCTTCACGCGAATGTCGCGCGACGAAGCTCCAACCAGCACGTCGAACTGGCCGGGTTCGGTCACCCAGTCTTTTTTGGCAGTGCTGTAGAAAGCCATTGCGCTGCGGTCAAGCGTGAAGCGTACATCCTTGGATTCACCCGGCGCCAGTTCTATTCGTTGAAAGCCCTTCAGTTCCTGGATGGGGCGATCCACACTCGAGTGTCCGTCGTGAACGTAAAGCTCCACTACCTCTGCGCCCGGACGGGATCCACTGTTGCGCACGCGAACGCTGACTTCTACAGGGTTACCCGAGGCAACGTCGCTTGGTGAAACCTTTAGAGGGCTGTACTCGAACTTCGTATAAGAAAGGCCGTAGCCAAAGGGAAACAGCGGTTCTATCCTTTGTTTGTCGAAATACCGGTAACCCACATAGATACCTTCGGCGTAGTCAACCTGCAAATTTTCACCGGGATAATGTCCGTACGCTGGAGAATCTTGCCACTCCTTCACAAATGAGACTGGAAGTTTTCCGGAAGGGTCTGCCTCGCCGAACAGAACATCGGCAATGGCGTTTCCGCCTTCCTGCCCGCCATACCACATATCCACAATGGCGGGAACCTCGTCGATCCATTTCGACATAAGGACCGGACCACCCGCATTGATCACGACCACAGTGTGCTTATTCACTTTCGCGACGGCCTCGATGAGGTCATCCTGCCCAGCGGGCAGATCGAGGGATTTGATATCAAACCCTTCCGATTCGAATTTAGGAGATCGGCCAACGACAATGACAGCAGCATCGGCTTTGGCCGCGGCGTTCACCGCTTCATTCCTGAGTTGCTCGCGCGCCTCTGTAGTGTCTTTGCCCGGATCTTTGTTTGGATCCTCGCCCTCCATGGCAGTTCCCAAGGCATAACTCACTTGTATTCGCTGGCCGGCTCGATCCTGAATTCCCTGCAGCGGGGCGATGGAATATTTTGGAGTTACGAGTGAACTGCCACCGCCTCCGGTTCTGGCCACAGCAGCATTCGGTCCGATCACAACCAGAGTGTGGATCTTCGACGAGTCAAGCGGGAGCAAGTCGCCAGAGTTCTTCAGAAGAACAATACTTTCTGTCGCTGCTTTGCGCGCCACCGCACGTTCCTCAGGCGTATCAATCTCGCTGGTTGCGGTGTGCGGGCTGTCGAATTGTCCGCTGACGAAGATCACGCGTAATATCCGGCCAACGTTGTCGTCAATTGTCGCCTTGGATATTTTGCCCGCCGATATTTCTGCCAGCACCTTCTCCGGAACCAGCCAACCGCCGCTGTTGCCCGACTCCTGCGTACGCGGCCTTTTCATCCATGCCTTCATCGGCTCGCCGCCCGGCATCTCTAAATCCATGCCGGCATTCACGGTACCTGCAGTGCTGTAAGTGCTGCCCCAGTCGGAGACGACGAAGCCTTTGAAGTCCCACTGCTTCTGCAGCACATCCTTTAACAGCGACTCATTCTCCGCGCAGTACACTCCATTCAGCTTGTTGTAAGCTGACATCACCGACCAGACACCAGCCTCCTGCACTGCTGCCTTGAATGCAGGAAAATAAATTTCCTGTAAGGCGCGCTCGTCAACTACCGCATTCATTCGATGGCGTTCAAACTCCTGATTGTTTGCGGCAAAGTGTTTGACGGTCGCGATGACACCTTCACTCTGAACTCCCTTGATATAGGCCACCGCCAGGCGGCTGGTGAGATAGGGATCTTCACCGTAACCCTCGAAATTTCTGCCCCATAGTGGAGTGCGGTTGATGTTCACGGTTGGTCCAAGAATCATGTCCCGTCCAACCGCTTTCACTTCCTGACCGATCGCCTTGCCTTCACTTTGCAAGAGATCAGTGTCCCAGGTTGCGGCCATGGCTATTCCTGCAGGGAAGGCGGTCGTCGTGACCGTCTTCTTGGCGACCTCCGCATTGGTCTCCGAGGAAGGCCCGGCCCATGACCTTATGCCGATCGGGCCGTCGGCCATTTTTATCGACGGGATGCCAAGCCGTTCGTTGGGCACGGTCTGCATCCAGTCGGCTCCGCTCAACATGGCAACTTTTTCCTGCACCGTCATGCGGCTCAGCAAATCCTGAACGCGCTGCTCAACTGGCAGATTGGGATTTTTGTAGGCTGAGGTGGCCGAGCCGTTTGGGTTCTGCGCCCTGCCAGTTTGAGCCGCAACGAAAATCAAAATCAGAACGGTTAGCCGCCTCATGGCTGATGCCTCCAGGGAATTAACATTATTGCAAACCTCTAATCCCGAGCACTGTATCGGCGCCTCATTCTAATATTTGTGCTAAAGTATTTCCCATCTGTGGAATGCCGGGCTTCGGTTTTCCGGGCATTGATAGCGCTACTCCTGCGCTCGCTTGAAATTCTTAAGGAGAAGTTTATGCTTACGCTCCGCGAGCTAGTGAAAGACCGCAAAGTTTATTCCATCGATGCCGCAGGCACCGTGCTGGAAGCTGCCCGCCTGATGATGGAGAACAATATCGGCGCATTGCCCGTACTTCGAAACGGCGAACTGGCCGGCATCTTTTCCGAGCGCGACGTCATGAACCGCGTGGTGGCGGTTGGCCGCACGCCCGGCCATACCGCCGTGGCGGAGGTGATGACCGCCAATCCGCGCGCCGTGAATGTGGATGAAACGGTAGAGGAATGCCTCTTCATCATGCAGGAATTTGGATTTCGCCACCTGCCCATTGTCGAAGGAAAACAAGTGCGAGGCTTGGTCTCGCTGCGCGACATTGTGAAGCGCCAGGCCGCCGAACTCAGCCGCCAGGGCCGGCGAGCGTCGTGAGATTCCGGGCTCCTGGCAACCAAGTCCAAACACTACTCACGCTTTCTCAGCAATAGTTCCCCGGGCTTTGGCGGAAGTTTGAAAGGAAACTCAAAGATTTTTCCATCCAGTGGCAGGCGCAGGACGAATTCTTCTTGCGCCTTCCATCCGCCCAGCCACTTGTTATTGGTATCGAAAAAAACCCAGCCGCTTGCTTCCGGATTTCCCCGATCCAAATGCTCTGCCCGCAAACTGTTTTTGCCGAGAAATTCGATCAGTTCGCTGACTGATTTCTGATAATCCTGCAGCCGCGCTTCCCGTGCCTGCTTCTGTTCCGGGTGCTTTGCCACGATGCGCCGGGTCTCATCGTCGAGCGCGTCTGCATCGGCCTGAATTTTCTGCGAGTAATCGTCCGGATCGATGGAAGTGCGCACTACCTTGAAGTGTTGGAGAAACTGCAGCGTGATTGCATCGGGACTCTCGTCCACCCCGCCGGTTCCACGATACCGGATAGTTAAGAGAACTCCGAATATCGGTTCGATCCGGTGGCGAATGATTTGTACTTCGCGCGCATCCACGGCGAGTATGACGCCAATATCCCCCGACCACAGTCCGTAATGGTACTTGCCATCTTCGGTCGTAGAGAATGTGCAGCCCGGCTGAGATTCGTCCCAACGCACCGTTGGCGGCGCTGCTTTGTCGTTAATCTCGAGGATCTGAGCGGGACTCGGGACGGACGCTCCGAAAGCAATGGTGCACACCACGACCGCGATCAGAGGAGCCCCAAGTATCAGATCGAGTTCCCGGCGCGCAGCAGCCTGAGACCACACCGCACAGAATCTCGGTGGTGTCCGGTCCGTCATTGCTCTGGGCTCTCTCAGTTGACTGTCAGTGTAATAGTCGCCTCAGCGGAGGTGGACGCAGCGTTACTCGGCCCCTCGCCGTTCACATCTACTCCCGACAGCGTAATCGTGTAAGTATTTTTCGGAGTGATCAGGTCGTTGGGATTGTTAAGAATCACGTTATTCGGGCTGCAAGAAGGCAAAAAGAGAATGCTGCCGGCGACGGTCATCAACAGGAATAGCCCCAGCCACTTTTTTCTGCCTCCGCGACTGGCGCCTGCTCCGATGAGCGCCAGCGCGGGCAGCGCCAGCGCCAAGCCATACAACATTCGTGGAGTCTGAAGCTTGGTAACGGTCCCCGTGGGGCCGTAGGTGCTGATGGTCAGCACGGAAGTGGGGGGCGCCCCATTGGTCACCTTAACGCTGGGAGGATCGAACTTACATATCGGCGCCGCCGTTACCACTGGACTAATCGAGAAACAGGAGAGTGTGACCGTCCCGGTATAACTGGCAATCGGCGTCACAGACAAAGTCGCTTGCGCGCCATCTCCGGCTGTAACCGTGCCTGGACTAATCGGCGTCGTAACCGTCAGCGTGTAATCCTGCGGGACATTTACGACATTGAGGACCAAAGTGGCGGTTTCCGTCTCCGCGCCACTGGTGCCAGTGACCGTTATCGTGTATTGGCCCGCCGGAGTCGCACCGATCGTCGTAACCGTGAGCGACACAATCGCGTTCGGGATGGCTGGATCCGGGCTCGGTGGAGTGCAGACGGGAAGAGCAGTGGTCACTTGACCGGATGTGACCGTGCAAGTGAATGAGACTGAACCCGTAAAGCCAGTAGTCGAATTCAGCGCGATAGTGGCGGTTGCCTGCCCGCCCGGGTCTACGCCCGCGGACGGGGAAAACACCGAAGGGGTAAGCGTGAAGTTCTGCGCCTGGGCGAACGCACCTAGGGCCGCGACGAATAAACACACAAATACCGCGAAGAGGGCTGCGCGTAGCCCTTGCCTGGCATTCAACATGCTGGATTTAAACATGAATGGATAGGAACTCACTACCTTCGATTCCTCCAACGGCGCAAACGCTGCCCGAGGCGTGACCAAAGAATACAGTCCCGCCGATGACCCCGCCAAGCGACCGCCGTTTAGATACTGGATTTATAAACGATAGCAGCAAAAGCGAATATTATCCGAGTCCTCTTGCCGAATGCGCCCGAGAAGAATCTTAGACTAGAGTGGCCCATCGCGCCAATCGCAGGTGCCGGAAAAAACAAGGGCCGCCTCGTGAGAGGCGGCGCCTGTTTATCTAACATTGCAGTTAATTCACCGTTAGAGTCAGTGGAGCACTATGAACAACGCTGCCAGCCGTTCCAGTCACCGTTAGCGAATAAGTTCCAGCGGGGGTATTGTTTCCGCCTCCGCCACCTCCACCGCCACTGCTGCCTCCACCGCAGGCCGGTAGGACAATCAATAGTGCCAGCACCAAAGTGAGAGCGATAATTCCGAGCGATTTCTTATTCCGATGGCCGAATCCGGATCCGAGGAAGACTAGGCCGCCAAGTGGAAGGAGCATGGCATAAAACAGCGAGCGGCGGCCCATAGGCGGTGTCAGCAGGCCGTTTCCGGTGCTCCCATTCGTCGAGATCGTAAGATTGGACGTGACGGGCGTGGCACCGGGGGTGACCGAAAGAACGCTGAAGTTACAAGCAGCGTTCGTCGGCTTTCCGCCGCAAGAAAGAGTCACAGCGCTGCCGAAGGCGGCGTTGACGGAGGACACCGTCACCGTAACCGTAGCAGTAGTTTGCCCACCTGCAACCGAGATGGTGGTGGGCGAAACCGCCACCGAAAAGTCGGCGGGCGCTGCGCCAACTTTGGCTACGAAGCCGTCTGCGAGACCGCCGCCAAACGCAGCTTGTAAGGTCAGCGGCGTCGGAAAGCCGGTTGTGCTATTCGTCGACCCGGCGAGATAAGCATTGCTAGTCGCATCTACCGCGATGGCGCCTAGCGGTGGCTGAGATGTATTGGCACTTACGCTATTCTCGTTACCCGTACCGCCAAGGAAACTAGAGTAGACAGAGGATCCGGTATTGCTCAGTTCTGTCACAAACGCGTCAGAGGTGCCGCTCAAACTTACCTGAAAAGGCGTCCCATTTGTCGGGTAGTCCGACGATAATGTTCTTCCCGTAACGTAGACGTCATTGAACGAGTCCAGTGCGATTCCGGTTCCTTCTTCGTCGAGAGTCCCGCCATAGTATGTGGAGAACAGAAGCCCGGAGCCATCGGATTGCAGCTTGGCTACGAAAACGTCAGTCGCACCCTTCAGAGTGGTTTGGGCGGCATTGAGTACGGGAAAATTTGACGAATTTGTGTCTCCAGTGACGTAGGCTTCACCGGCGGAGTCTACGGCAATTGCCAAAGCGTCATTTGTCCCGCTTCCGCCGAGGTAGGTCGAGTAAATCTTGGCCGACCCATCCGCCTTAATGGCTGCCACAAAACCATTGTCGCCAGTGGTGCTCGGCTGTGAGGTCTGGAAGGCCCCCGTTGTAGTTGGGAAGTCGCTTGAGATGGTAATGCCGGCGACGTAAGCGTTGTTAGAACCATCCAAGGCGATGCCCGTGACTAGATCGCCGCTAGAACCGCCGATGTACGTGGAATAATCCAAAACGGTGCCATTGCTATCAAGTTTCGCAATGAATCCGTCGTCCGTTCCTGCGTTGCTGGTTTGGATGGGCGGTCCTGCGATGGGGAAATCCGTTGAGTCTGTTTCGCCGGCGATGTAGGCTGCGCCAGTGCTGTCCACGGCGATTCCGTTTCCAGATTCGTTACCCGCCCCGCCTATTTTCGTGAGTTGCGACGCGACGCCGGTGCTGCTGTCGAGTTTCGCTACGAATACATCTACCCCTCCGCCGGGGCCGATTGTGACAGAAGCCGGAAAACCGGTCGAACTGGTATTTCCGATCACGTACGTGCCGGTGCCATTAACGGCGATCCCGAGGCCAAAGTTGTCCCCATTTCCCGTGTTTCCACCAACGAAAGTGGAAAAGAGCAAGGCGGAGCCGGCTGGATTTAGCTTGCTTACGAAGACGTCAAAGTTTGCGCCTGCTGCGAGCGGACCCGGAAAGTTAGGCGATTTCGTCGCTCCCGTGACATAGACGTTACCCGTCGAATCCACAGCGACGCCATACGCCTCATCCTCGGCACTCCCGCCTAGATAAGTGGAATAAGTCACCGTAGGGTCAATCACCAACTCGCGTGTATGGTCATAGCTCCCGAGTTCGAAGCCGACCTGGTTCTTGCCTTTCCGAACAAAGCGCGCGTCCACAAGTTGACGGCTGCCGTTTTGCTGCTGGTAGGCAACCGGCTTGTGGAGCACCACGTCTCCTGCGGCAGAAGAGACGATCAGATTACCAGATGCGTCAGTTGCCAACTGCTTGGCTCCGCTGAAGGCGAAATCGATGGGAACTGGGCTAGATTCTGGAGCGATGACGAAATCGAATTCCAGTTTGCTTTGCTCTCCGTAATAAGCGAGGTCGATACCCGGATAAATATTCTTGTACGCCACTCGGGCATACTGCGAAACGTTGGTCTGCCACTTTTTCGGATCATTTCCCAGATAGTAGTTCGACCTTCCGGGCAACTGATTGGCCGCCGTAATTTGAGCAGAGGGATTTTCTCCAATCAACTGCATCCGAACCACCGCAGGGGGCTTCTCTTTTTCGACTGGCGTGCTGCTGGCCTTCGCCCTGGCCGCACGTCCGCGCATTCTGAGTTGGCTGGCAGAAGACTTGGAGTGAAACGCGAACACCGCATCTTGATTCGTCAGGAAGAGCGTGTATCCATTGGCCTGAGCCATGTACTTGACTTGCGCATCCGTCTGGCCCTGATTCGGTTCGAAGGCCAAGGGAAGGGCAGCGTAGGCAGCCTGCAGGCGATCGCGCGCGTCCGGCGGCGTTGTCTTCGACACGGAACTCGCGGACGAAGCTGATCTCGCTACTCTGGGTTGCTGAGATTTCGGTTGGTGAGAAACGACCAGCAGCGCAATGGCTATCGCAGCGATAACCAGTACACAAACGGCACAGATCCGTCTCTTAGAGGCAGATGGTTTTAACACAAAATCCTCCTGTGATGCACGGTGAAACCCGGCTCGGCGCAAAAATCCTCGGTCCGAACGCGATTTACGCTGACAAAACTCTCTCGTGCAAACGAGGTCGTATGAGTTTGAAAGTATGATCAGCTAGTTCGCGAGTATGTTATGGAACCCTGGGGTTGTCAACGAACTCCAAGATAGCAACTTAGATACCGCTGCAGGCAAGTTACCAAGGTGACCACCAATGCGCGGAAGATCGATGTGCAAAAGAGGGAATTAGCGCAGCCGTACGCCACCGAGAAGCGTGGAGAGTTGAAAACAACAGTTCTCATTCGCCAGAAACAGCTATGCCGGGGGTTAGTATGGCTTCTTCCCGAGCAAACCTGTAGCCCCGCTTAAAGGATTCTTCGCACCCTTCTTGACCCCACCGAGCGCACCGTTCACTACACTGCTGGCCATCCCCTTCATGTCCGGAACGAATTTCGGATCAGCGGTAGTCCCCTGGATTAAAAAAGGGATTATGTCGGCTTTCATTTTGAAGTCGAGGGCATTGCTGGCGCTTATGGTCCCGGCTCCAGTGACCGTGCCCAGCGAGGGAACGACCAGGTCGATGTTGTCGGCGCGCGTGCTCTCAGGAGTCGCATGCACGTTGGCGCTGAAGTTCTGAATGCTTGTGTCTTTTTCGCCTGCACCCTTTCCACCGAGCGCGGAAATAGCCGACATCTTCGAACCCAGACTAAACCCGGCCAGTGCCGAGTTCTGCATGCGAACGGTTCCAGTCTCGGCCAGCTTGTCGACCGGCCCGAAAATCGTAAAGTCGACGGCCAGAGTGCCGCCCTTCAGCTTGGAACTAGGAGGTAGGATCACGCCGACGGC
>JBAVGI010000377.1:0-2033 GCA_049684755.1 Candidatus Sulfotelmatobacter sp. | reverse complement strand
GAGAATGCCTCCCCCAACTTTTTCGCCCTGGTGATTCTCCATCCTTCCATCAGGAAAACACTCCGTCTTCAAGGCGACCAATAAGATTGCGAACCTCTCTCGCACCCAGTTCGGTTCTCGCGTAATCGATCGGGCGCGCGTTGTTCAGGCCGCGGATAGGCGAGATCAACCACTGCCGTGCGCTGTCCTGATCCCCATCAAAGAGGTGCAACGCGGCATCAAAAATTTCCGCCAGTCGCAGTAGACGTTCTGATTCAGCAGGATCCAGCGCACCCGAATTCCTACGACGGGCAAACGTACGGGCCGGAATGCCGAGAAAGGAAGCCAGTTCCTGTTGAGTGAATCCGGAGACTCGGGCAAACGCCGAAACGGCCGACCAAGCAAGGCCCTTGTCCATCAGTCGGATCAAGGAAGGCAGACTCATGTCTTTCAAACCAAGTATCCGACCAGGCGAGGATTTTCCTGCCGTCTGGGGCGGAAGGACGAAGGGGGTGGCTTTGGAGGACGCTAATGGCATACTCTTATTCTACTCCAGGAATTCGACATAATGGCAAAACAAAAATGCCAGATTGGCACAGAGCGTTTGAGGGCTCCCCCTTGTTGCCTTAAGCCGGCAGAAGAACTTTCGTCTCAATCGACACCTTCACGGTCGCCGATCCGCGAACCTTACGGACCTTGATGCGCTTCTCAGCAGCAGCCTGCCGCCAGCGCGAGTCCGATTCTTCCGCTCCCCGGCGTTTGCCGTCTCGGTAGGCGTGGTAGATGGTATTGAGTATCCAGTACCGCTCCGTTGAATCAAGGGCTGCAAAAGCGTCAGCGAGCACCTTCTTGGGGCCAAGAGAGACACGATCCTCACCGCCGCCGTGACGAACGAGAAGCTCGAAGTAGCCGGTACGGGCCACAACCCGGTAGTGATGAGAATGGGAATCGAGGCCGCCGCAACGGCCGGGTTCGTCATAAATGAGCTCGTCACCGTCGCGAAGTTCGGGCGGATCGGACTCCCGCACACCTGGTGCATCATTCGGCTGCCACTTGTAGCCGAACTCCCCATTGACAATGGGTTTTCCGCAGCAACACATGGTTATCTCCGTCTCTCGTGATCGTGACTGTCCGCGCTACGCGGCCAATGCGGCCGCTGGGGCCGGTCCTGGGTCCCACGGCTCCGTAAGCAGCGGAGCCAGTCCCACGGTCCTCTCCGACCCGCAGAGACCACACCGCCGCCGGGCCGAAGAGGTGACCATCTTGCAGTTTTCGCAATAGACTGCCTTCTCCACGGGAATTGAAACTAGACCAGCCTCCGGTCGAATCATCCGTACATTGCACATAGAACCTCCATGCGTCGACCAATTCCGGTCACCCCTGTGGCTCGCCGTCTTCGCGATGCGTTTTGTCGCGTTCCTGTTTTAGCGACCGGTACAGGTCGCTCAGTTCGTCGACTACATCCGCTCCGCTGACGGGTTCATCTTGTTCTGAACCCAGCCATGGAAAGCGTTCTTCCAGGAGATTCAAGACCCGCTCGACAAGTGTTCGAGGACGTTTTTCTGCGGCTCCCATTCAAAGCTCCTTGGCGCAGCAACTCTTCACTCGTTCGGCAGAGTTGCTGCGTATGCAATTTGTTTCGGTTATCCAGGCGGGCAGCCTGGCGGAAGGAGACCAATGCAGATTCCTGGACACGGCGAATCACCTGCACCGTACGCAGGGCTCTCCCTTGGCAAGATGCGAGGTGCCGCGCGACTCTCCGCCGGTCAGGCGGCTGGTTGTCCAGCCAGGCCTTCGAGTTCCGAGACCAGTTGCTTGAGTGCTTCGAGATTGCTGATTGTTGTCATTGACTCGATGTGCAGCCGATCAAGCGCAGAGACGAATTGCGTATCGCCGATCGACTCGGCCAGGTTGTGCGCCTTGCGGATTCCCCGCGAGGCGCGTTCCATCGCCTCTGCGACAGTCGCCTGAAGTTGCGCATTGGGAATAGCGTTCGCTTGCCCCGCTCGCGCGACGCGCCAGAGGATTTCCCGGTAGATCGGGTCGCCTAAGGT
>JBAVGI010000376.1:0-1968 GCA_049684755.1 Candidatus Sulfotelmatobacter sp. | reverse complement strand
ACACTACGCCGTTGCCGCCTCCACCGCCCTGCATCATGAAGTCACCATTCCACGCACCCGGCTCCGGAAGAGCTACTGAAAACCCGATGCCGTACTCCACGCCATCAACTCCCTTGCGGCGGTTGATGATGCCGTCAATGCGACAATGCGCCGGTAAGGGACCGACGGCCGTTGCCCCTTGATAGGCAGGCGCAATGGTTTTCCCCGCCGGAACCGCCTCGGAATTTGTGATCTCGACTCCGGTGAGCGTTATGCTCTTCAAGGCGGTGCAGCGGTTCGACGATTCAGATTGTGCGTGTGCTGCAATCAAACATGCGACGAACAGGAGGATTCCGAATTCTGAGTGCCTCATTGAAATTGCCTTTCAGGAAGTACGCACGCGTCTGGTAGACACGGCCCGCGGAACTCTCGACTATACCGACTTCCCATCTGCTCCAGCAACACAAATGAATCGCTACATTCGCAGAGTTGCATCACGCCTGAATTGTTGAGGGTCGCATTCGTTTTTTGCCAATGCCCACTTTATGGGCGGGCCGGAGGCTTTGGCGCCGGCGCAGGAGCTGAGCTTGTCACATATGCGGCCGTAACATCGAGCTTCGCTTTCATTGGATCCTTTTCGGCTACCGGACCGTTTGCGGTGAAATCAATCAGCATGTCGGTTGTGGGCGAGTACCGCGGCCAGGCCGGCATGTTGCCCGTGCTGGGATCGCCTGTCTTGGCAAATGAAACCCAGTAACTCAGCATCGCCTGCGAAATCTTTTCATCCTCGGGCGCGAGATCTTTCCCATACTTCGCCTGCACGGTATCGAAGACAAAAGGTATCTCGGTGGCATGGGGCGCGCCCGGCCATTTGCTGCGCATGGATTTTGCGACGTACGAGAATCTGTATTCGTAGGCAGGCAGGCCTTCCGAAGCGAATACGCTGGCTACGAAACGAGCAGGCTCAACCATGAATCGATCCATGTTGACCTCGTACTGCACGGCCCGCAAATCGCCCTTTCCCGTCGGATCATAGGCCGCAATCGCCTCCTCGCGATCGGCACCGAATGGCGCGAACAGCTCTTCCTTATCGCGCGCGAAGCCGAAGCCGATATCCATACTGTTGGTCCCGATCATGATTGGGACACGCCACCCGGCGCCGGACAGGTAGACGGATTGCGGATCGGCAAGAACCACGCGGCCGTCGATAAAGGGCCCTGCATATCCGGGCTGATTCATGGTTGCCATGTTGAGATTGCCGAGCACTTTTTCGGCGGAGAGAGCCCGCAGTTTGTCCAGGGCGTCCTTATCAGTTCCATCCACTCCCATGCTGCGTGCGAATTCGATGCCAACCGATTCAGCCGAGGCAGGCCCGTTCGGCAGGGCAGTGTTGAGGTAACGCTCACCGCCAAGGTTGGTGCGGCCGCCGCCGGACTCAATGATCGCTTTCGAGAACAATCCCTGCGCCAGAGGCGAGGTGAGCAACATGCTTACCGAGAATCCGCCTGCAGACTCGCCAAATACGGTCACGTTGGCGGGGTCACCGCCGAACGCGCCGATGTTTTTTTGAATCCACTGCAATGCGGCGATCTGGTCCATGAAGCCGTAGTTGCCGACCATGCCGTCGGCGTTCTCCTTGGTTAGCTCAGGAAACGCGAAGAAGCCGAAACGGCCCAGGCGATAGTTGGCGCTGACGAAGACCACGCCCTTTTCGGCGAACTTGTTGCCGGCGTACACCTCGGGCGAGCTGCCACCATTGACGAAGCCGCCACCGTAGATCCAGAACATGACCGGCAGCTTTGCTTCCGGCTTGGTGCCGGCTGGACGCCACACGTTGAGATAAAGGCAATCTTCTGCCGGCTTGGTGCCGAGCGGAGCAGCGTCGCTTGGGAATGGCACCTGCATGCAATCTGCGGAGTAAGCGCTGGCCTGCCGCACATCGGACCACGGCTGCACAGGCTGCGGAGCGCGCCAGCGAAGTTCGCCGAC
>JBAVGI010000375.1:0-6682 GCA_049684755.1 Candidatus Sulfotelmatobacter sp. | reverse complement strand
GGACATTCCTGTCCGCCCCTTATTTTTTGTACAAAGCCGTCAACGAATTTTTAGCGGTCACTGCCAGTCGAGGGCTAAATCTTCTCGGTTTTGCCGTCGTACTTCACAGTGCCGTTCTGTTGGTTTTGCCTCGTCACGTCGTCATTCGTATAGGCCCGCTTTGCCGGCTTCGCCTTACTGGCGGCGGCTGGTTGCTGTGAGGCGCCAATAAATATCCACGCCGTTTGAGCCTGTGGTTGGCCGCTCATTTCCTGCTCTGACTCCATCCGCATCATCCTGTGTCCGTGCTCCGGCTCGTTTTCCTGTCCCCTGCGCCGCATCCCCTGCTCGCGCTCGGGACGGTTTTCAGCTTCGAATTCACGCATTCCCCGCTCTCGCCCACGATGATCCGGTCCGGCTGTCATGGGAGAAGTGATCGGAACCTGCCCGCCCGAATACCACACCGGCACTGTGTAAACTGCATCAGTGTCGCCGGAAATCTCGGAGAGCGTGGAATTAGTCGCACCCGCAATCAGTCCGCCGGTGGCGTTGGTAGCCCCCACAGGATTCGGAGAAAATGTTGTGAGCGCCAAGCTCGGAGTCGTAATCAGTGGAACATAGGGACCGCAGCCGTACGGACAATACCCCGGAACGCCGCGCCAATCCTGGCCATAGCTCAAAACCGACAACAGAAGAATGGAACCCAGTACCGCAAACTTGCTCATAAAACCTCCCGGAAGACTTACTCTGCCTATCCTGCAGCAGATACGATGCCACTAGAGCTCTGCCAACTTGGGATTGATATCTACGCCGTTTTGGTTGTTTTCACGCCAGTTCGGGCTGGCTGAGGCGCTGACGAGTGCAAAGACTTGCGCCAAAGACGCAGGGAATTGTTTAGTCATTGCACTTTCGATAATCAAGGCTTGCTGTAGACTCGCACTTCCACCTGGGAGAATTGCGCCTCCTCGAGTCGAGGGAAAGACTCGCCGAGAATCCGATTCAGCATCAACGTGGTGGGATCAGGACGCCCGTTCGCTTGGTTGCTCATGAGCACGACCCACACTCGAGAGTAGCGATCAGGTATCGAATGCACGAACGCGCTGGTAGGCTTGCCACTGAAATCCCGGTAGTCGAGATGATCCCCGTGCTGTGGATAGATAACCCCGGGCCCGGCTGGCGACTCGTCGGCCCTCAACGACCTGAAAAACTCGTAAGGCACGCGCGCCTCCGCGATGTGAAACAGAATCGCGTCGCCGGGCTGTGCGTGTTCCAGGATATAGCTCACGGCTGCTTCGGACCCATCCCGCTCCAGATCGAAATCGTGATCGTAATAAGAACAAGTCCCCTGCAGCGAGAGCAAAAGCATAACGCCGAGCCCCACGCCCAGCAGCCACGCTGGACGCAACTTGGCCAGACCTGCCGCTGCCAGAATAACCAGCGCCGGCAGGCAGAAGATGAAGTAGCGTCCCAGGAAAAGTGGACGCGCCAGTGAGAGCAATAGCGTCAGCGCCACTGGAAACACCAGCCAGATCAAGAGGAAGCGAATACTCCAACTGTCCGCTTTAGCCTGAGGGCGGAACAACCTCGTGTTGCCTTCATAGGGCGCGATCGCAGCCAAGCAAGCTGCGGCATAGAGAGAGAGCAGGAGCAATCCGCCGTTTCCCGCCATCTGCTCCATGAAATGCAAGAGGTCGTGAAATTCCGGTCGTTGTATCCAGCGGATAGGACCAGCGCCGGTCTTGGCCGCGAAAACGATCAAAGGCAGCGACGCCACACCAATCCAAATCCAGGCTCTGCGAAGGGGCCGCGAGCGCGTCCGTTCGTTCTCACCCCGCACAGACAACCACTGCGCGGCCGCTAACAGCAACGCATAAAGATGAGCGTAAACGGCAAGAACGCTGGCCAGAACATACCCTAGGCGGTTGCGGCGCAATGGTTCTCGCAATGCCGCGACGAAAAACTCACTCGACAAAATCGCCAGCAGTACAAACAGCGAATAGCTGCGCGCCTCCTGCGCGTAGCGAATATGAAAGGCGTTAAAGCTCATCAGCGCGACGGCGAGCAATCCTGTGCGCCGATCAAACAGCTCTGATGCCAGCCAGAAAATTGCCGGCAAAGTGACGAGAGAAATGATCACCGACAAGCTGCGAATAAAAAATGGACTGGAGCCCAGATGCAGCCACCCGCGCAAAAACAGATAGTAGAGCGACATGTTGGCTTCGCGCCGCCACATCAGCCTCCAAAAATCAGTCCAGCCGAGCCGGGCTACTTCCACGCTGAAACACTCATCGAACCAAACAGGTTTCCGTACAAGAAATGAGAATCGTAATGCGGCGGCAGCCGCACCCAGCAAGGTCAGAGTGGCGATCGAAACTGGCGTGCAAAGCGGCTGCGCTGAACTCGCTGGCTGCGAGTGGTCGGCCTCTTTTGTTGCGCGGGCTATTGAAGACGGCATGAGTCGTAGGGTAAAAGGCGCGATTCCAAATGATATTATGCTAACAATAGCCGGGATTTTAGTAGACTCAGATTTTAGCGGGCTACGGTCCATGGCTGGCTTTAGCACAATGAGTGTAACTTCATTGGAACCGTCGCCGCGCAGTAACGCGGGCAGTCCGGATGACCGGTGGGCGGGATATGTGTCGGTGATTGTCCCGGTTTACAACGAGGCGGCTCATGTGGACGAGTTGCTGCAGGCCATCCATGCCTCCCCGGTAAGGAAAGAAATCGTCATCGTGGATGATGGTTCCTCTGACGGCACTCGAGAGAAACTTCAGGCGATGCCGCTCGCCGATGACGTCACCGTGATCTTCCACGAAAAGAATTGCGGCAAGGGTGCAGCCATTCGCACGGCGCTCGAATACGCTCACGGCGAATACGTTCTCATACAGGATTCCGATCTCGAATACGATCCGCAGGATTATCCAGCGTTGCTGCGGCCACTCGAACTCGGAGAAGCAAACGTCGTTTACGGCATGCGTCCTGACCGCCCGGAACGAGGGCTGCGATTTTTCCTGGGCGCAAAGCTTTTAACTCATCTAGCGAATCTTTTGTATCGAGCGGGCATCCACGACGAGGCGACCTGTTATAAAGTTTTTCGCCGGTCTTTGATTTCAAAAATCAATTTGGATTGCCGACGTTTTGAGTTTTGCCCCGAAGTAACGGCGAAGTTGTGCCGCATGGGAGAGAAGATCGCCGAGGTTCCCATCTCTTATGTTCCCCGCTCCGCGGGTGAAGGTAAAAAGATTCGCCACTCCGATGGATGGCTGGCCATCTGGACGCTTCTGCGTTACCGCTTCGGGCGCAGAGAGCGATGGATAAAAGGGTCTGAACATCAACCCCGGCAGTTATTTATGGTGAGCCTTGTTCGCCTGCCTGAGCAGTAACGCCGCCACTCAACGCTGATTTCATCGGCTCGTTTGTTGCTCCTGATACACTCCCGCTCAATGGAAAAAACGTCGTTACCGCCGATTCCCAAGTCTGTCTTCTGGCTCATTCTCGTGTCATTTTTTCTACAGATCGCGATGATCGGTGTATTCCACGAGTATCGTACCCGGTCCATCGAAGATCACTTTGCTTTCGGGTGGGAGATGGGACGTGTGGCTCGATCCATCGCTCTCGGGAAAGGTTTCAGCAATCCTTACGGCGGCAATACAGGTCCCACAGCTTGGGAACCGCCGCTTTATCCATATCTGATGGCCGGGGTTTTCAAAGTCTTTGGCATTTACACGTATGCCTCCGCGTGGGTTCTGTTAACGATTAACAGCCTTTTCGCTTCGCTCACAACGATTCCAATTTTTCTGATTGCCAGGAGAACGTTCGGTAGTCGTGTGGCGAGCTGGTCGGCATGGGGATGGGCGCTCAACCCCTACATTTGGTACTGGTCGATTCACTGGATTTGGGATACTACGTTCACTCCGCTAGTTTTAAGTTTGATTTTTTTAGTGGCTCTCGAACTGCAGCAGTGGCGGGGCTTTCGCGGATGGTTGATATTTGGCTGTTTGTGGGGCGTAGCCGCATTGGCCAATCCATCGATGCTGGCCTTTCTGCCATTCTGCGGACTTTGGATATGGCGGCAGAGATTCAAGAATGGATTGCCTTCATTTTCCGGAGTCGCGCTATCTTCTGTGATTTTCTTTCTAGTGCTCTCTCCGTGGCTTTTCCGGAACTATGAAGTCTTCGGGCGATTCGTTTTTCTGCGTGACGATTTCGGTCTTCAGTTCCGCTTGGGTAATTCGAATAGCGCGGAGGGCATGTTGATGGCTTATCTTCAGCCTAATTTAAACAAGCTGGAGTTTGAAAAGTTCCAGTGCATGGGCGAGATTGCCTATGCGAAAGAGTGCCAGCGCCTGGCATTCGAATGGATTCGCGAAAATCCCGTTCGCTTTGCTGTTGTCAGCCTGAGAAGGTTTTTTTACTACTGGAACGGCGTACCCAAACCTACCGATAGCCGCGCTCCCTGGGACTTTCGCAATTCACTTTTCTTGGCGTGGTCGGTGCTGGCGATCTGGGGCGCGGGCCGCGCGGTACGGATGAAAATCCGCGGAGCATGGCTCTTCGCGGGACTCATTCTCACCTACCCCACAACTTATTACTTTGTCTTCCCTCACGCCCGCTATCGTCATCCGATTGAACCCGAGTTGCTGATCCTGGCCGTGTTCTTGTTACTGCAGACCGGAAAGCGATCAACCACTCAATCCGCCGATTCTGAAACGCGGAATCTACTGTAAAATCTTGAGTTCTTCGCGGCCGTCTTATTGTTCAACAGAAGTTGTTCACAAGAATATGTTCAAAAAAATCCTCATCGCCAATCGTGGAGAGATTGCAGTGCGCGTGCTGCGCGCATGCCATGAGATGGGTATCGCCGCGGTAGTGGTTTATTCGGATGTAGACCGCGCTTCATTGCACGTCCGCAAAGCCGACGAAGCCTACCCAATCGGTCCGGCGCCAGCCACCGAATCGTATCTCAACATTACGAAAATTCTCGACATCGCGCGGCGCTCCGGAGCCGACGCGATTCATCCCGGCTACGGATTCCTCTCCGAGAATGCCAAGTTTGCTCAGGCTTGCGCCGACGCCGGAGTGAAATTCATCGGCCCAACCGCCGCTGCGATGGAAGCAATGGGGTCGAAAACCCGCGCGCGGCAAGCCATGGAGAAGACCGGCGTTCCTTTCGTGCCAGGCACGTCGCGTGGTGTTGAGTCGTTCGAGGAGGCTGAAACGGTAGCCGCGAGCATCGGTTATCCAGTGATGCTCAAAGCGGCGGCTGGTGGCGGGGGAAAAGGCATGCGGCTGGTGCATGCGCGCGAGCAATTGAAGTCTGCTCTCGATGCGGCTCGCAGCGAGGCGCAGCGATCATTCGGCGACAGCGAAGTTTACATCGAGAAGGCAATCATCAATCCCCGCCACATCGAAATGCAGGTTTTAGCGGACGAACACGGGAACACAGTTTATCTTGGTGAGCGCGAATGCTCGCTGCAACGGCGCCACCAGAAAGTATTGGAAGAAGCGCCTTCTCCAATCGTCGACGCCGACATGCGGCGCCGGATGGGTGAAGTGGCGGTTCGCGTAGCCCAGGCCGCGGCCTACACCAACGCTGGCACGGTCGAGTTTCTGGTCGACGAGAAGAAGAATTTCTATTTCCTCGAGATGAACACGCGGCTGCAGGTAGAACACCCGGTGACGGAACTGATCACCGGACTCGATTTGGTTCACTTGCAGATTCGCATTGCGGCAGGGGAACCATTGCCCTTCACGCAGCGCGACATCACCATTCGTGGTCACGCCATCGAGTGCCGCATATACGCGGAAGATCCCGACAATAATTATTTCCCCAGCCCCGGCAAAATTACCCTGCTGCTGGCGCCCTCGGGGCCGGGCATTCGCCGCGACAGCGGAATGTATGAAGGATGGAATGTGCCGATCGATTACGATCCTCTGCTAGCCAAGCTGATCGGGTATGGCACCGATCGCGATCAGGCTATCGCGAGGTTAACTCGTGCGCTCAGCGAATATTTCGTCGGCGGAATCAAGACGAATATTTCTTTATTTCGACGGATCTTGTGCGATCCGGATTTCCGCGCAGCGAAACTTGATACCGGATTTCTCGACCGCATGCTGAAAAGAAGCGAGCATAAGGCTGCCGATGCGCGAGCAGCGGAAGTCGCCGCCATTGCGGCCGGGATGTTTGCCACGCTCGGTTCTGGGGTCGAAGGCGCTGCTACAGGGTCGCGTGCGGCCGACCCAACTGCTTCGAACTGGAAGAATGCCGGCCGCAAAGAGGCCTTACGATAGGTCGGCTGATTCAGATAAGTAGAAAAGACTTCTTTATGATTTACGAAGTTAGCATCGACGGCAAAAAGTATCGGCTCGATCTGAACCGCACCAACGGACGCTGGTCCTGCCTTCTCGATGGTCGCGAAATTGAAGTGGATGCTGTTCTCGCGCGCCCGGACGTTCTCTCTCTTCGCATCGGGAACCACGCTTATGAAATCAAATCCGAGCGAGTGGCGAACGATTTGCATTTGTGGGTCGGCAGCACGAGGTTCGCTGCCGAAGTGCGCGACCCGCGGTCTCTCCGCGGCCGCGCGCGGGCGGCGGACGATCATGGCCCGAAGAACATTGTCGCTCCCATGCCGGGTAAGGTGGTGCGCCTTCTGGTACGAGAAGGAGACGAAGTGGAAATGGGCGCAGGCGTGGCTGTGGT
>JBAVGI010000374.1:0-37964 GCA_049684755.1 Candidatus Sulfotelmatobacter sp. | reverse complement strand
CGCCTAACTGGTGCCGTTTTCGGTACTTGTTTTTCGTCTACCGGGAACAGTACACTTCTGTACCGCTCGAAGCAGATCGCAGACAAGGAAGTTCACTCCCCATGAAAACCAAAAGCATCTCGCGCTCGGCACTTTTTCTTCTTGTGCTAATGGCTGCCTTTCCTGTTGCGTCGAGAGCCGACTCGATCATCTTCAACGACTTCGGTACCGGGCATACTTACAACGGCAAAACCGGCCTGGCGATCGGAGGAAAAAACTCTACGCCGGGATTTGTTGAATGGGGCGAGGCATTTACTGCGAACGCCAAATTTGATTTATCCGCAATTACGATGGCGCTGGGTTCGGTCACCGGCTCGAACGGTGTCACGATAAGTTTGGACACCAGTATCGGCGGAGCCCCTGGAAAAACGCTCGCGTCGTGGTCTTTCCTTGGACTGCCACAACTCGGGACAACCAGCAGCATCGTGCAGGCGATGACCTTCGCAGATGCGATCGTGCTGCAAAAAGGTCAGACCTATTGGTTGGTGACGGCCCCATTCGCTGCGAACACGCAAGCTGTCTGGAACGTGAACTCGACCGGCATCACCGGCCTCGGCGCCGTTAATTTCGGAGGGGTTTGGCTTACAGCGGAGGTCCCATCCGGCGCTTTCGAAGTGGTTGGAAAAACCGCTGTTCCCGAGCCTGGTATTTGGCTCCTCTTCGGCACCGGATTGCTTGGCGTGAGTGCGATCCGCAGAGAAAGAAGACAAAAAAGTTGCTGCGCAACGCGCTGAAGCGACGTGCCAGTGCGAGAGGTTTTGCATTCTTTCGGAATCGTAACCGGCGAGAAATCGCGTTTCAATCACTACTCAATCAACGAAAGTTCGCTTAAAAACAGCCGCCGCATGCCGCTTGTTCGGCTGCCTTCTGAGGCGTATACTCCCCGCCTCCGAGAAGATCGGTCGGGAAAAAAGGAAAGCGAGGTCAAACACCCATGAAGTGGACAAGCAAACTGATTCTTGGCGTGCTCACCGCTCTGGCGATGATGTTCCTTACGTATACGCTGCCCCGAGGTGGCGCTGTGCGCGAGGCAGCCATAGTGCAGTTTCCGGTCACCGTTGGAGTGTGGTCGATCTTCGTTCTGCTCTTCGTAAAACTGAAATAGATAGTTCCAGTTCCTACACGCTTGACTTCCTTTATCCGCAGGGACGAAAATCCCTTTATTAGCCCGCGAGAGGGAGCGCACAGCCCTGCCCTGCGCACTGCACGCGTACTGAAGCGCCCCATCTAAGCGTACCCGACTAAATTATGCCGGCTTAAATTCGTCCGGTCTATCTGAGGCAGCAGCTGTGCATTCCTGTCTGGTTCGATTCGTTGCGAGTGCACCATCCTTGATTCTAGTGATCGTTTCGCTCATAGCCCCAATCAGCTTCACTGCGTGCGGATCTAAAGCTGAGCAACCGGCCGCGATGCTGCCACCGGCAGTGCTACCCCCCGCGATACCTGCGGCCGAACCCGTCCTTCTTTACAACGGAATCGGCACCTCTTCGGATGTCCTGGCGGTCGAAGCGGTTCTCGCCACGTTGGGCATCGGCTATTTAACTGCAGACGCAACCCAGTTGAATGCGATGTCCGAACCGCAGCTCGCCGGATACAAGCTGATCATCATCCCCGGGGGGAACTCCATCACGATCGGCGAAAATCTCACTACGGACGCTTCATCGGCGATCCGCGGCGCAGTGCAGGACTACGGCGTTCATTACCTGGGACTTTGTGCCGGCGCATTCTTCGGCGGATATTCCACATACAACGGAGTCAATCTCACCGCGGGCGTATCCTTCGACTTCTACGCCGCTGAATACCAGGGAATCCACTTGGAGCCAGTCGAGCTTTCTTTTCCTGCTGGCCCTTCGCTTGACGTTTACTGGCAGGATGGTCCTCAGCTTTCAGGCTGGGGCGATGTAGTCGCCAAATTTCCCGATGGCACCCCGGCAATTGCCGAAGGCCAATCCGGGAACGGATTTGTAATCTTCACCGGCGTCCACCCCGAGGCTCCAGAGACCTGGCGGGAATCGATGAACTTCACCACTCCAGTGTCAGTCGATATAGCCTACGCTGGCACGATCATCCAATCTGCCCTATCAGGAACTCCGCTCCCGCATTTTTAAGAACCTGCCGTGTTGCCGAGAACGAAACTCTCTTTTACAAGAAAGCCCCGCTCGAGAGAGCGGGGCTTTTGATTTTGGGCCGGAAGGATGACGACTCTAGAGGAAAGTTACCGCCTGCCGCCGTGTCCGCCACCGCCACTGTGACCGCCGCCGCCGCCGCTGTGACCGCCGCTGGCATGTCCGCCGCTAGGGTGTCCGCCACCCTGCGAACCACCCGAGCCTCCATGCGACGAGAATCCGTGCGAAGCACTGCCGCGGCTGCCGCTGAAGCCACCAGCCCGCGGTGCGTTTGATCCGCGTCCAGCGTAACCTCGGTTGCCGCCCGAGAATCCCCGGTTGCTTGCGTAGGCTCGATTACTTGCAGCCCCACGGTTAACTGCTGCACCGCGATTGCTGCCGGCGAAGCCGCGGGACGTCCCCGCATACCCTCGAGATGCGCCCGCATATCCGTGACCTGCATATCCGCGACCTGCGGCTGATCCAAACCCGTGTCCACCGCGACCCGCAAACCCGCGCGCTCCGAATCCGCCGCGTGCGGAAGAGAATCCTCGATAGTTTCCGTGCACAAAGGCGGCATGGTTATAAAACGCTCCGCCACGATAGGCCCAAGGATGGCCGCCGAAGAAGACTCCACCGTGGAATCCCCAGCCGATTCCCCATCCATGCCACCCCCAGCCGAAGCCGAAGAACGGCGCGATCGGGAAGCCGATGCCAAACGAAATGTACGGGCCGCCAAATCCGACTCCCCACCACGGATAGAACCCAGGCCACAGGCCTACGGGATATCCGTACACATACGCCGGGTTGTAAGTGGGCACATACACCACATCCGGATCAGCCGGCTGGATGTCCACATCCGGCCCCTGCTCGTACACGCGTTCCTGAGGCGTAGTCCGCAGATTGCCCGCGTCGTAAGCTTTGTGACGCATGTCCTGGACCGCCCGCATCACGTCATCCGGCTGGCTCTGATAGGCTTCGCCCAGCTCTGAGGTCCACGACAAATTCTTGTCCAGGTTCGCCAGCACAGTGGGAAACTCCACCAGAGATTTCACGCTCGGATCCCAATCCTGACGGTCCACTTCCTCGGCCAGATCCCGTCCCTTCAGCCCCGGGTTCTCCCGCGCCATCCGGTCCGCCTCTACAATCTGCGTGGGGTATGCTGACGCGGCCAGGATCTGCGCCACGAGCGCGTCAGGATACAACGCAATCGGAGCTACCAGCTTATTCAACTGCTCCGGAGGCAACGATGTATACGAGGGTTGGTTCGGTCCCATTGCAGGCGGAGGCGCCTGCGTCTGGTCTTGGTAGGCGCGATCTTGGTATGCACCTTGATCTTGCGGCGGTGGAGGCGCGACATCCTGAGGCGCGCTCTGGTCTTGCTCATTATATTGCGGCGCGTTGTACTGCGGAGCGTTGTATTGCGGAGCTGCCTGCTCCGGCGGAGGTCCTTGATCCACTTGAACGCTTACACCCGCCGAGGGCTTGTTCATTGACTGGTCCTGCGCCCCTAAGGAAGTCCCAGTCCCCAGCGCCATTGCGCTCGTCAATACCGCGGCAAGAAGCGTGCTCGATAATTTGGTTTTCATAGATGCTCCAGAATAGATGCTCCCAGAATTCCCGTCATTAGTTTGAACACTGGGAATGCGGAAGAGTTCCGTTCTTTTGATCGACTTACACTGGCTGATTTCGGCCAGGAGTGGTGGATTTCGTCCAGTCAATGCGCTTGCGACAAAAGGTCGGTAAACAGGAAGCTGCCCAGAAACGGGCATCTCGCCAGTCAACTTCCGGATGGTCTGCCAACCGAAACCTACGCGAGCCTGTGGCTGGCGGGAAGCATCCCTGTTACACCTATCGACCGGGGGGACGGCCCTCAATGAGCGCTATCGTCCCCGATTTCACTCATTGACCCAGGAAGCCGCATCCGAGCGCTAGCCGCGGATCGCATCAACTATCCTTGCCCCGGCCGCCTCATCTCGCCGCATGCTGCACCCACGCAGCAAAAGTCTGCCAGACATGGCTCTGTCCAATTGGCCCGCGGATGTGCTGGAGAAATAGAAACACAGCGCTGCCCCACAGCGTGGCGCGATGAATCTTCCTGATCGAAAAAAGATCGTAAGCGAACAGCGGAATCAGGAACAAATCGGTTGTCCATTCCGAGGGATGCAGGCCCCACCATGCAGCGTGAACCGGCCAGCGCGCCACCGCTGCGTCGAGAATGGCAATCGTAGCCAGAAGAATCAGCCGCTTGTGAGTCGCCGCGTCGGAGCGATACTTCCACGCGAAAAAAAACCAGCGGCACGAAAGCCAGAATGTCGAATGTTGGGACGACAAAAAAAGCCAGCGCACTCGGCCGGCTGGCGTGCCGCACCATCGAGTCGATTGCCGCAAGTATCGCGACCACCGGCATAATGCAGGCCAGCCCGAACCCGGCCAGGCCCAGCCGACGGTGAATATCCACCCGATGCGCCGAGACCAGCAGCGTTTGCGCGATCAGTAGAACAATCCAGCAGGTGAAGATGGCGCCATGAATGTGTACCAGTCGATTTGGCAGCGGTGCTTGAAAAACTCCCGCAAGGTAATACGAACGGCCAAACCCGATAAAAATGGTAACGAGAATCAGCAACGCCATGCCCGAAAAAAAGAAATGGTCGTAGCGGCGAACCGGCGCGGGAGATGGAGCGTAAGCGGATGGAACAACCGTAGTTGCCAAATCACCTCCAGAATGCAATTTACCGACTTACCGATTAACTTCTGACTTCTATTTCGCAGGCGCGAGTATCGCATCCAGACGATCAGGCGTTGTTTCAACTCGCTCCAGATGCGGGTATCGCATTCCGTTGTGGTAGTCCAGAGATACTGTGACAAACTCGTCGCCACGCTTCAGCAAGAGCTTGATCGGTTCCTTACTCTTCTCTGCGGCGAGAATCGTTTCGCGCAGCACCGCAGGCGTGTATTTCTGGTCGTCAACCGCTTGCAGTTGCATGTCTGGCGTTAAACCTGCTTTATATGCCGGACTGTCCCACCAAACATTTTCGAGGCTGCCATGAGAATCAGAGCCGCTCTCCGACTTCATCGAGAAGCCCAGCGAGGTGGCGAAGCTCACTCCACGAGAACTTCCTGCTTTCTTCAGCCACTCCGGCTCGTTATCGTTGTAGACGAGCCGATAGCCACCCTGTGTAAACCCGTTCTCCGGAACTTGCGGGTTGACCTCATACACCCGCGAGCGGAAGAATCCCGCCCAATCGAACGGTTGCACGCTATTCAGCGCTTTCACCAGATCCTCCAGCGTATAAGGAACGGTGACGTAGCTTCCATTGTCGATCCCATAAAAAAGCTTCGCGAAATCGTCAAGAGATTTCTTCCCGTCACTCAATTCGCGGATCTTGGTATCGGCGTCGAGCCAGATCAGATCTGACTCTGGATAGTAGTCGTAAGAACGCTGCCAGCTTGGCCAAGCCTCTGGGAGCATGCCGTGGGAGGAAACAATCGGCTGATTGGTCGTGTCTTCCAGAGAGCGCCAGGTGCGTCCCGGGCTGATTTCAAAAGACGCGGCGATTTGTGCAAATACATCGCGGCCCTGCTCGGGAGTGCGCATTCCAGAGCGTGCTGTCAGAACGTTTCCGTAATAATCCGTCAAGCCCTCGTAAACCCATAACAGATCATTACGCATGGGCACGTTGTAGTTGGGCGTCCACAGATCGGCTGGCCGGCGGAACTTGCCATTCCAGGAGTGAGTGTATTCGTGCGGCAGCAGAGCCCGGCCGGCAACTCCGGCGTCCCAATCCGTAAAGTACTTGGCAGGAGAACCATCCTCACTCGATTGGTGATGCTCCAACCCCTTGCCGCCTATCGTGTCACTCACGGAAAACAAAAAATCATAATGATCGTAATGGTGCGATTTGAAAAGCTTCTGCGCTTCGATCACAAGATTCTTGTGGTATTGCAATTCATCCGGCGTGATCTCAAGATCCGCCGGCTTATCGGCGAAGACATCGAGATATACCGGGTTGTCCGGCCCCGTGGATAGATCTAAGCGTTTGAAATTAGCGCCCGCATACAGCGGCGCATCAACCAGTGTGTTCAGCGTCGTTTCTTTGAACTGAACCTCGCTGCCATTCTGCGATTTCGCATCCAACGCGCAGGCAAACTTCCATCCGTCCGGCAAACGGATCGCAGTTTCAAATTTGATATCCCGCGAGAAGTATCCCGCCGGATAGAGAAGAACACTGTTCCAGGTGACGTCGGCGAATTTCGTCGAAACGCGGCCACGCTTTGAATCCAGCGGCGCCAGAAACTGGAAGGTTACGTCCAGCGCCGTTGCATCCTGCGGCGCTTCGATATGGAACGCGTACATATTTACGCGGTCGCGCGTCCACGCAATGGTCTTGCCATTCACAGTGATGTCAAGACCGGCAAGTTCGCCAATTGGGTTCGAGGGCGAGTGCGTCCCGGGAAGCCATTCGGGGTAAAGCAGTGTGATGTCGCGGCCTTTGATGGGAATCGTTTCATGCACATTTAGCACGCGATCATTCACGTTGGTGATATCCACGGCCAGCGAAATTGTTCCAGGATAAGGCGTGTCCGCCGGCGCAATGACGGGCGGAGACATCGGCACAGGCTGCGGGCCCGGCGAATTCTGCGCCAGCATGATTGTAGAAGCAATGAATACAACTGCGAAAACTACTCCAGCGCGTTTATGACGGAAAAATGAACATTGCATGCCGGTCCCCTCCGCGAAGCTTTCAACGATACGATTGCGAGCGATGAGATGCTCAACTACTGGAGCAGAATCCTACGTGCGCGCAGCGGACCAAGTCAATCAAGGGAGGGAGACAGCAAGAGTTGGTTGACGCGTATGATTTGTCCCTCGTCACCCAGCCAATCGCGCTCAGTCTTGTTCGCATTGCCTCCAACGCCACTTCGAACGCTGTACATTATTTTTTCCTGATACGTTTTTCCGCCGCCTTGCACTATCTGCCCAGAGGGAGCACATCCGATGCGCAGAAAACACGACGACCAAACAAGACGAACCCAAACGCCATTCCGCCGCGCCCTACTCAGCATGAGTCTTTGGGTAGTTTTTGCCTCTGGGATTGCGATTGAGCTACTCGCGCCAGGTCTCAAGATCGAGAATCACGCCTTCGTCATGCCGCCAACGGTCATGCAGCAGGGAGCACAAATTCGTCCTGACGCCCTGGTCGACCACGAACGTCGCATGCAGTGGGCTGCCGGTATTCTCACCATCGGCGGCGCCATCGCACTCGCTTTCTGGAACCGGCGAACCCTGGCCAACGCATTGCTCCTGCGCCGCAGTTTCGATCTGCAAGGTCGCTAACGGCTACTGCCGCAAGCAAGATAAAAAAACTCCATCCCCCCAGAGTTTGTTTACCAAAGCTCCGTTAACTATTGCCTGTCCACCACCACTCGACGAGAGCTCGTGACTCGGTGCGATCGTCCCTAACTCCCTGAGATGTAGCGCAGGGCACAACCACACTGTGGAGAGATTACGATGATCAATAAAAGATTTCCTCGCTTAGGTACGCTGTTCCTGGCCGGCCTCGTCGCTGTGCTAACGCTGGCCGTCGGTCTACACGCTGCCCAAACCATCACCACTCCCAACGCAGCCGAGGTCAAGTACAGTCTTGGTGCTGGAGACAACAGTGCCGCCGTAACACCCGCCGTCAGCACGCCGGTTCTCGTCATGGGTGTACAAAACAGCCTCGGATACCGCGGTGTGGGGCAGGTAGCATTGCTACACGTTCCTTCCAGCTTTCTGGAGTGGACGGGAATCGAATCACCCGCCGCCGCAGCCCTCACCTCCGGCTTTAGCGGCGCCGCAGGCACACACATTCTCTACCTGGATTATTCCCACTTGGTACAGATTCAAGTTGCCAGCCCGGACACTTTCCTGATTCACAACGGAAACAGCATCACTATGACGGGCGTTGTAACCATGATCTGGTAAGCACAGACCTTTGGCCGTGGGTGAACCAGCCCACGGCCTGATTTTGCTGAGCTTTTAAGCGGTAGCGATACCGATAAAGATCGCCCGAGTGCCGCAGGGTGCGACACCGCCTCACCTTCCCTTCGCCCGCGCCGCATTCACCTTCGCCAGCAAATCCTGCGACATACTCTGCGCCGGCCCCGAAACCTTCACCGCCTCGCTCAGAACATCGCGCGCCTCGTTCACCTTGTTAAGCTTCGCATAAGCAAACCCCAACCGATAGAGCGTGACGGAGTACTGCTGATCATCCTGTCCCTTCAACAGTCCGGCCGCTGACCGCAACTCCGGAATCGCCGCCGCCGTTTTGTCCTGCTTGATATACCCGTAGCCCACAATTGAGTGCGCCACTCCCGCCGAAAGTTTGCGCGATTTGTCCGCATCCGGCGCGTCCGCATTGGCAACCGCAATCGCTCTCTGCGAATAGGTTATCGCCTTGCCAACACTGCCCGCCTTGGCATCATCAATGTAAGATCCAGCCATCAGCAGCAGCGCCGGAAGCGAATTCGGATTCGCCGCCAGAGTTTTCTCTCCATACGCCAACAGCCGAGCCTGATCGTTCAACTGCCCCGGACCCAGCGTATACATGGCGTAGTTGGAAACCTGCTCCTGAAACTTCGAAGCCGGGAAGGCCGCGGAATATTCCTCGATAAATTCCATCCGATTCTTAGCGTTGCTCTCACTGGCGATCACGTTGAAACCAGCCGACTCCAGAAAATCGCAGCTGTTCTGGGCCGCACTTTTATCTTCCGCTACTTGTCTCTTGAAATCCTCATCGCTCATGCCATCGGGCTTGGGCTGCTTTTCAATCGATCCGCAAACCATCCCGCCCTTGGCAACGTATTCCATCAACTTCGAATTGTTCTTGGCCTGCTGCGCGATGCTGCCCTGCGAGACCAGAATATCGAGATTACGGGGTGTCCCCGCTAAAGCCTTGTCTCCATATTCCAGCGCTTTGGCGAAATCTCCCGTCGCCTGGTAGGCCTGCGAAATCTGCCAGTCGCCATAAGTCACCGCCGCAGGATTCGCCGAATACTTCTGCACAAACTCCTGATACATTCCGAGTTTTTTCCCCGCGTCCGCTTCGTTCGAAATCGCCTGCAGATCGTGGTCTTCCGGCGTGCCCGCCGGGATCACAATCTTTTCCATCTGGGCGCAGGCCTGCGGTGCGAGGAAAACAAGTGTGAGTGCTACAAGAAAAAAGAGGAAAACAACAGCCGACCCCAGCGACCCAAAGAAGCGGTTCATAGGTCACCTCCGCTACGGTGAGAGTGGAATCTCACTTCCAACAGCAGCCGAATCCTAGCTCCGAATGGGCCGGCGCGCAAGCGCGAAAGCCACATCGAACTGGCTGCATTCGGCATGTGATTTTTGTCACAGACGCAAGGCGAATCACCAGCGTGTAATAACCGTAACGGAGCTGATCGAGAGGAGGGAACTTATGTACAAAAGCATCCTCGTCCCTACGGACGGCTCAGAGCTGGCTTGGAAGGCCATCCTCCATGGCGCCAACCTGGCCAAATACCTGGGGGCTAAGGTCACGCTGTTAACGGTGACTACGCCCTACCACATTTTCACCATGGAAACGAAAATGGTAGAAGACACGCCTGCGGAATACGCCAAGGACGTTCAAGCCGATGCCGCGAAATTGCTCGCGTCCGCCGCCGAGACGGTGCAGGCCGCAGGTGTCCTCTGCGACACCGTGGCAGTCGAGCACGAGCATGTCTATCAAGCCATCATTGAATCGGCCAAAGCCAGGGGATGTGATCTGATCGTTATGGCTTCCCACGGACGTCGCGGAGTCTCAGCCATCGTTCTCGGCAGCGTAACCGTGAAGGTCCTCACGCATTCCCGCATTCCGGTGCTTGTGCATCGCTAGGGGTAGCGTCCGCCCAGGCTGGGCGCTTCATGCAGATTATGTTTTCCGGCATTTCACAATGGGCGCCGGCGTGTTTGCGAAGTCAGCCACATTCCGCGAAACGATGGTGAGGTTGTGCTCGATAGCTGTTGCCGCCAGCAATCCATCGATGGCCGAAAGGGAACTTCCTGTGCGCTTGGCCTCGGCGGCGAGCAGTCTCCACCGGTCGGCGACCGCGCCGTCGATAGAAAGACTCCTCCCGGCGAAGCGGCCGCGCAGCTCCAATTCCAACCAGGACTCCAAATGCGTACGGCGCTAACCTGCGGTAATCCCGCAATTCCTTTCGAATTTCCCCAGAATCGATCATCTTCTTTCTTCGGCCATGAGGCCTGCCGAGGACGCTAAGAAAAAGTCGCAACCCGCCGAAAATGAGAATGGAAAAAATGAGAAGGGAGAGGAAGCGAACGCCGCAGACAAAACTGCGGAAAAAGAGGTCGGGGAAAAGGATGCAACCGTGACTTCAAAACTCGACACCAGCCTGAATGCGGCCTAAGCCGCACAACCGGCGGAACTCTTCGCCCCCAGACCGCTAAGCGCGATCAGTTCCTTCTTCGTTCAAGAATCGGTAGCGGCGGCCTCTTGGCTCGCTCTCGATCGAAAGGTTCGCCGGGCTGGCGTGGAGCCTCGGCTCGTTTCTTGACCGGACCGCTTGGGCTCTTATCCCCCTGAATCAGCGTGCTCCCATCTTCGTCGCGTAGAAGCACATTCAACAGCGAGCTATGAACACGGATATGATCGCCGAGATCATACTCAATAAATCCCAGCTTCCTGAATTGATTCATAAAAAAACTTACGCGCGACCGTGTTGTCCCTACCATCTCCGCCAGAATCTCCTGGCTTAATCTCGGCACCGTCATTTCCGAGACTCCCTCTTTGCCAAACTGCGCCATCAAGAGCAGAACTCGCGCCAGCCGCTTTTCGCTGGAATTGAAAAGCTGGTCAACCAGATCATCCTGATATCGAATGTTTCGCTTCAGCAGGTACTTAAGAAACAGGGAAGAGAGTTTCGGCTCAGCAACCAGCGCTCGCACCATTGCGTTTTTTTCAATATGCAGAAGGACGCAGTCCGTCATTGCGACGGCTGATGACATTTGATGAGCCTGCCCGGCGAGACCGCCTTCGCCAAAGAAATCGCCGACGCCCAGAATTCCGAGAGTCGCCTCTTTGCCATTTTCCGATACCACGCTAAGCTGCACCTTCCCATCCTGGATAAAGTACAGTCCATCCGTCGGCTCACCCTGAGCTAAAATCGGACTCTTCTTTTCGAATGACACCATGGTCCTGCCTTTCCCAATACTTGAGAGAAAGGTGCGCGGATTGAAATCGAGTCTCTTCTGCGCGTTTGTCATTTCGGGTGATCAAGGCCTGTCCAGCGCCCGTAAGAATGTAGTCAACTTGGATTATGAAGGAAGAGCTCGATTATATATGAGCAATAGTGCTCAGAGCGGATTTTCAGTCCCCGTGATCAATTTTGAACAGCGCCCGAAACGGAAAGAGAGGACCATTAAGGAACTTTAAGAAAGACTCTTCCCCCAACCGCCCTTAGGAGGACTTATGTGGATTCTGTCGAAGCAGTCGAAGCAACTGGCTCTGGCCCATTCCGAACTCGAATTGCTGATTTCGGAACGTACCACCGAACTACAGGCTCTTTCGCAGCGCTTGCTTAGAGTGCAGGATGAGGAAAGGCGCAAGATCGCCCGCGACCTGCATGACACCACCGGCCAAACCCTGGCCGCGCTCAGAATAAGCGTCACAATGCTCGAGGATCAATGTAAGAATCTTCCAGCGATGCTGCCAATTGTTCAAAACGTTGGTCAACTGGCCGACCAGGCGCTCGAAGAAATTCGTACCATGTCTTACCTGCTGCATCCGCCTCTGTTGGACGAAGTGGGATTTTCTTGCGCCGCCGCATGGTATATCGAGGGTTTCGCCAAACGCAGCGGAATCAGCATAAAGGCGGACTTCGCGCCCTCGCAGGAACGCCTGCCCAAGAGGATGGAGATTGTCCTCTTCCGTGTGCTCCAGGAGAGCCTAACCAACGTCCTTCGCCACTCCGATGCGACCAATGCCACTGTCAGTTTGCAACATGATCCCGACACGATCACCCTCGAGATTCGTGATTTCGGGAAGGGAATATCTGCCGAACGGCTGCCTTTGCTGCGCGAAGTCAGTGCGGAAACCGGAGTCGGTCTGGCCGGAATGCGCGAGCGCCTTCGCGAGCTGAACGGCAAACTCGAAATCGAATCGGACGGCCACGGAACTACCATGAGAGCCGTGGTTCCACGCTACGCAATGGCTCAATCCCAGATCGGAGACTACGGACAAATCTCCCCGAGCACGGAGGCCTGCCGCCAGGAGTTGGAGCACAGTTCTATCGGCGCGATCGGGGAAGCCTGCTAGTCCGCCGCCATAGGCGCAGGGCGCGTCATCGAAGGGCGAGCTTTCAAAGCGACAGCGCTTTCCGCCGGAACCTGCAGCCACTTCCGAACTTCTGGCAGCGCCTGCCGCATCGCCACTTCGCCGGAGCGAATTAATTCTCCCGCGCGCCTGAAGTCGTCGTAAGCAAAACCGGCCACGTCAGGCTCGACCACCAAATCGGCCGCTCCGCGCCACAAATGGCTCATCGTGTCCTGCGCAATGGCGAAAGACTGTCCAATCACATCAAACAGATGCCGTGGCGCGCCGTTCTTCGTCCACTGACCTTTCAAATGGATCGCCAGCACCCGCTCCGCGCCCATTTCGCGCAAAGGCCGAGTCGGCACGGGATGCGACAGCATGCCATCCACCAGCCATCTTCCGCGGATATTCACCGGCAAAAACATTCCCGGATAAGCGCAACTTGCCCGCACCGGATCGATGATCGAACCGGAATGAAATACCACGCCTTCGCCGGTATTAAAATCCGTCGCCGTCACACCCAGCGGAATGCGCAACTCTTCGAAGCTCTTCACTTTCAGTGTCTGATTAAGGAAGGACACCATGCGGTCGTTGGAAGCAAATCCGTAGCGCGAGACCGTCCATCGCGCAAACGTCGTAAACCGGCAGGAGCGCGCCACTCGCTCCATTTCCTCGACATTCAAACCGCCGCAGTAAAGCGCGCCAATCAGCGCGCCCACACTCGTCCCAGCAACCGCGCGAATCGGAATGCCTTCTTCTTCGAGAACTTTCAGGACGCCGATGTGGGCCATGCCGCGGGCAAATCCACCACCCAGCGCAAGCCCGATCGCCGGCATTCGCGGCTCAGGCATAGCGGCTTTGCGCGAAAGCTCCCGCCCAAAGGCCTGCACCGACCGTACGATCTTGCCGAGACTTTTCACCGCTACCCCACATGCCCCTACCGGGCATCCACGGCTTCAACGTGCACTTCAACTCTACTAACCTAAGATGCCACAAATGCCCTCTGTGCTGCAGTGCCCGATAGTGCCATTTTGCATTACTTAGGGCAGGAGGAGCCTGTATTACCCTTGATTGCCAGGCAGGAATTGCACCGCTCTACTCGTGACTAACCTCCATCGCTCTGCTAAGTTACACACCATGCTGCGAGAAATCTCTGCCGGCGGCGTAGTGATCCGGAAACGGAATGGAGCCTGTTGGATGGCCGCCATTGAGCCCGCGAGTGAGCCTGCTCCCTCCGCGACCGCGCCAAAAACCTCCCTGCGCAAGCCCAAACCGGTGCTTGCCTTGCCCAAGGGTCTGGTTGACCCCGGTGAGAAACCAGCCGAAACCGCGGTCCGCGAAGTCTTCGAAGAGACTGGAATCATCGCTGATCTCGTCGTCAAGCTCGCTGATATCAAATATGTATATTCGCGTACCTGGGGCGACGGCCAGCGCGTCTTCAAGATCGTCAGCTTTTATTTAATGCTCTACCGCTCCGGTCGCATCAACCAGATTGTGCCCGAAATGCGCATCGAAGTCGCCGGCGCTCGTTGGATTCTTCTCCAAGATGCTCCAAAACTCCTGGCCTACAAGGGCGAAAAACAAATGGCGCAGCGCGCTCTGGAGTATGTAATTGCACATCCCGAATTGCAAGCGGCGCATGAATAAGTAGCTCCGTCGCCAGACGATACTGTCCTGATTCCTTTTTCTGTCCTGTTACCTTTCCTCGCGCATAATAACTTCATGGTTCGCCTTCGGTTTGCAATTCTGCTAACAGCCCTATTTCTCGTATTTCAATCATCAGACGCATTCGCCGCATCCCGGCTCGCATCGAAGAATGCGGGCTACCTCACCACCGACTATGCCTCCGCCCTGGCCGCCGCAGACCATTTCCTGCAAGCCTGGCAATCCGCCGACCCCGAGAACGGCATAGCATTGCTCAGCAGCCGCACCAAGCAAGCCACTTCCACCGATGCCATCGAGAAATTTTTCTCCAATTCCGCTCTATCCGCTTTCGAAATCGGCCGCGGTAAATTACTTGCGCATGGTCGCTACGAGTTCCCCGTAGTCCTGCTCGATACCTCGAAAGCCAACCATTCCCGCCGCCGATCTTCCAGCATCATTGTTTTGCATAGTAGCGGCGATGACTGGGCCATAGATAAACTGCCATAGACGACATTGTCGATTGCCGATTTCCAATTGTCGATTAAAAAGCGTCGCGACCGGCTTTTCATTGGGCAATCGGAAATTGCCAATTGGCAATCCGTCGTCACCGTTAAGTTCGTCCCGAGGCAAGATAATGAAGCGCATTAATAAAGTAGCCATCCTCGGCGCCGGAACCATGGGCGCCCGCATCGCCGCCCACTTCGCCAACGCCGGCGTCCCCAGCTATCTGCTCGATATCGTTCCCGCAGATGTTCCATCCGGCGCAAACTCTGCGGCGCGAAACAGGATCGCCGCCGCCGGTCTCGATGCCGCAAAAAAATCCAAGCCCGCCGCATTCATGGATTCCTCTCTTACCCGCTTCGTCACCGTCGGAAACTTTGACGATGATCTGAAAAAACTCTCCGAAGTCGACTGGATCATCGAAGCCGTCGTCGAAAATCTTGAGCTCAAGCGCGCCTTGCTGCGCAAAGTCGAAGCCATCCGCAAGCCCGGCACCATCATCACCACCAACACCAGCGGCTTGCCCGTCGGAAAAATTGCCGAAGGCTTCTCCGACGATTTCCGCCGCTCCTGGTTCGGCACGCACTTCTTCAATCCCCCGCGCTACATGCGCCTGCTCGAACTCATTCCCACTCCCGAAGCCGACCCCGTGCTGATCGATCTCATCTCCCGCTTCTGCGACGTGCGACTCGGCAAAGGAGTGGTGCTCGCCAAAGATACTCCCAACTTCATCGCCAACCGCATCGGCACTTTTTCGGTGTTGAATGTCATGCGCCTGATGCAAGAGCTGGATCTGACCATCGAAGATGTCGACGCGCTCACCGGACAAGCTGTCGGCTGGCCGAAATCAGCAACCTTCCGCACCATCGATTTGGTTGGACTGGACATCCTCGGCCACGTCGTCGGCAACATGACCGCGAACGTCCGCGACGAACGTAGCGACCTTCGCCTGCCGGATTTCTTCACCCAGATGCTCCAGCGAAAATGGCTGGGTGACAAAACCAAAGGCGGCTTCTACAAAAAAAATGTGGCGCGGGCGCCCTCGCCCGCCGAAGCCGCCAAAGAAGAACCCGGCAAGGAAGACGAGCGCCTCGCCCTCGACTGGAAAACTCTGGAATATCGTCCTCGCCAGACACCAAAATTCGCCGCGCTCGACATGGCCAAGAACATCGAAGACACCGGCGCGCGCCTTCGCATGCTGCTCGGACTCGAAGGCGCCCCGCAAAAAGCCGACAAAGCCGGAACATTCCTGTGGTTGTCTCTGTCCGATCTATGGACCTACTCCGCCAACCGCATTCCAGAAATTTCTGATTCCATCGTCGAAATCGACCGCGCCATGCGTCTTGGATTCAACTGGGAACTCGGCCCCTTCGAACTCTGGGACGCCGCCGGAATAGAAGCTACCGTCGCCCGCATGAAAAAAGAAGGCAAGCCGGTCGCGGCTAATGTCGAAAAACTTCTCGCCGCGGGAAAAAAATCCTGGTACGCCGATGATCCAAAATCAACCTCAGGACGCGCCTACTTCGACCTGGCAAGCGGCACCTTGCAACCAGTGAAAGTTCCCGCCGGCGTCTGGTCGGTCACAGTGGCAAAAAAATCAAACGGCGTAGTCAAGAAAAATTCCGGCGCCTCGCTAGTTGACCTTGGCGATGGCGTCGCCTGCCTCGAATTCCACAGCAAGATGAATTCGCTCGGCGCCGACATCATCAGCCTGATCTTGCAAACCCTAAAACCCGGCGGCCCCGGCGACAACTTTGACGCCTTCGTGATCACCAACGACGCCACCAATTTTTCCGTCGGCGCCAACCTCATGCTGCTGCTCATGAGCGTGCAAGAAGAAGAGTGGGACGACGTCGATCTAGCCATCCGCCAATTCCAGAACATGACGCAAGCCATCAAGTTCTCGCCGAAGCCAGTCGTCTCCGCGCCATTTGGCCTGTGCCTGGGCGGCGGAACAGAAATTTCTCTGCACGCCGCGTCCCGCCAGCCACATGCCGAACTCTATACCGGATTAGTCGAAGTCGGCGTGGGCCTGCTTCCCGGCGGCGGAGGCTGCAAAGAAATGTTGCTGCGCGCAGTCGACGCCGCGACCGCCGCCCGCGGCGGCAAAGTTTCCCCCGAAGCTCTCGCCGGATCCATCGAAATACTCGAAGCCATGAAGCGCGCCTTCGAAACCATCGCCACCGCCAAAGTCGCCACCTCCGCCCACGAAGCGCGCGCCCTCGGATTTCTATCCGACAACGACCACATCACGATGAACCGCGAGCGCGTTCTCTCCGACGCCAAAACCCGTGCCCTCGAACTCGTTCGCGCCGGATACGAGCCGCCCATTCCGCGCACCGATATTCCCGCTCCCGGTGAGAACCTTCTAGCCACGTTAAAAATGGGTGTCCACTTAATGCATCAAGCTGACTACATCACCGACTACGAAGTAAAACTCGGCGGCAAAATCGCGGAAGTCCTCTGTGGCGGCAACGTCACCCCCGGCACTCCGGTAAGCGAGCAGTACATCCTCGACCTGGAACGCGAAGGTTTCAAATCCCTCTGCGGCGAAAAGAAAACTCAGGAACGAATTCAGTACACACTGAAAACGGGTAAGACGCTACGGAATTGAAAGAATTGCTTGGTATATATCAATGATATATACTCGAACTGGGCCGGGGAAGCGCGAAATGTCAAAAAGCGACATAGCCAAACTATTTCAGAACGGTCGCAGCCAGGCGGTGCGCCTGCCGCGCGAGTTCCGCTTCGACGGCGATCGCGTACGGGTTCGCCGCGTAGCTCAGGGAGTTCTCCTCGAACCGCTGATCGAAAACCCGAAAGATTGGTTCCACAATCTTGATGAATTGAACTCCGAGCCTTTCCCGTCTCGCCGCCATCAGCCACCCGCGCCCAAGCGCGAAATCTTCAAGTAAGCCGTGGATTATTTGCTCGACACTAACGCTTGCATCGCGCTGATCAACGGTGCTCCTAAGCTGGTTCGTAACCGCTTTCAGAAAGCTGTGCGCGGCAGCCGGATTTACGTACCATCCATCGTTACCTTTGAACTGTGGCATGGCGTCGCCAAAAGCACCCGTGTTTTGCTGAATACTCAGCGTCTCGAAATATTCCTCTCCGGCCCCGTGACTGTGCTTTCCCTCGAAGAGGAAGACTCGCGCGTTTCTGCTTCCATCCGGGCGGAACTCGAGAAGTCCGGTACTCCGATCGGCGCTTACGACGTACTCATCGCTGGCCAAGCCTTGGCTCGCCAACTCACCCTCATTACCGCTAACATATCCAAGTTCTCGCGTGTTACAGGACTCTCGTGGCAAGACTGGGCGAACTGATACTACGGACCCTCGGTGCGTTTTACCCAGGAATTTCGCTCCGGGCAGCGTTACAATCGATGCTCATGAAACGATTCGTCTCCGCCGCCGCACTTATCGTCGTAGCCATGATCGCAGGATGTGCTTTCACCGATGCGCAATCCGCTTCGACCGAAGAACCCGTCCCCGACGTTCCCGACGCAATTCAGGCCCCCGCCGGATTGCACGTTGTTGTCTACGCCCACGCGACCGGCTCGCAAATCTATACCTGCCAGTCCACGCCGGATGGCAAATTCAGTTGGACCCTCAGAGCTCCCGACGCCGACCTGCACGACCGCAAAGACAAAGTGATCGGCCATCATTTCGCCGGTCCCACCTGGAAGCTGACGGATGGCAGTGAAGTCACGGGAAAAGCCGTGGCGCACATCAACTCGCTCCATGCCGACTCCGTTCCCTGGCTGCTGGTCAACGTTGTCAGCCATACCGGCAATGGCCTGCTCAGCAACGTCGCCGCAATTCAGCGAGTGCACACCCACGGCGGCCAGCCTCCTGCCGAAGGATGCGACGCCGCGCACGTTAACTCTGAAACCAAAAGCAGCTATACAGCGGACTATTACTTCTACGCTCCAGCGAAGTGAAGCTGGAGCCTCACGGTCCGCATCGAATAGGGCGAACACAAGATAGCGAGACTTTTATGCGTGAAGTCATCATCGCCTCCTCCATCCGCACGCCCATAGGGCGCGCCTTCAAAGGCACGCTCCGCGCCACTCGTCCCGATGAACTCGCCGCCATTGCCATCAAAGGCGCCCTCGACCGCGTTCCGCAACTCGATCCCAAAGAAATCGAAGACGTCATCCTCGGCTGCGCCATGCCCGAAGCCGAACAGGGAATGAACGTCGCCCGCATCGCTTCGCTTCGCGCCGGACTTCCAGTCGAAGTCTCAGCGCTCACCATCAACCGTTTTTGCTCGTCCGGCCTGCAATCAATCGCAATGGCTGCCGAACGCATCATGAGCGGCGGCGCGGAAGTCATCGTCGCCGGTGGCACCGAATCTATGTCGATGATTCCCATGGGTGGCCACAAAGTTTCGCCGAACCCGTGGCTGGTCGATCATTATCCCGACGCCTATCTCAACATGGGGCTCACCGCCGAGCGAGTCGGCCAGCGCTTCGGCATCACCCGCGAAGCCGCTGACGAATTTTCTCTGCGCAGCCACCAAAAAGCTTTAGCCGCGATTCAGGCCGGCAAGTTCGATGACGAAGTCGTCGCCGTGCCGGTAAGCTTTACCACTCCAAACGGATCGAAGCCCAAACGTCAGGAAATTGTTTTCAAAATGGACGAAGGCCCGCGCGCCGATACCTCACTCGAAGCTCTTCTTTCGCTCAAGCCAGCGTTCCACGCGAAAGGCACAGTCACCGCCGGAAATTCTTCGCAAATGTCCGATGGCGCGGCCGCCGCCGTAGTCATGTCCGCCGAGCGCGCAAAGGCCCTCGGCATCAAGCCGCTCGTGCGCTACGTTTCCTTCGCAACTGCCGGATACAAGCCCGAAGAGATGGGGCTCGGCCCTGTTTTCGCAATTCCAAAAGCATTAAAGATGGCGGGCCTCAAGCTTACCGATATCGACGTGATCGAATTAAACGAAGCCTTCGCCGCGCAGTCCCTGGCCGTGATCAAAGAAGCCGGTCTCGATCCCGAAAAAGTAAATCCTAATGGCGGTGCAATCGCTCTCGGCCATCCCCTGGGTTGCACCGGAGCCAAACTCACCGCAACCATCATCCGCGAACTCAAACGCCGTAATGCCCGCTACGGTCTGGTCACCATGTGCGTTGGCGGCGGCATGGGCGCCGCAGGAATTTTCGAGAATTTGAATTAAGTGAGACGCGCAGCAGTATAATCTTTCGCAGGGAGGGAGCCCCATGTCAATCTTCCGTCTCTTGCCATTATCGCTGCTGGTCCTCTTCGTCGCCGCGACGTTGGCAGCGCAGTCTCAGGCAACTAATCCTGCACCGCCAAGTTCATTGGTTACGAATCGTTTTTCTTCGCAGCCGGCTCAGTTCGGCGTGCCTCACACCTGGTTGCATAACGATTCGGATTGGCAGTCGCGGACAGATAATACGTGCCTCAAGCTGCGCACCTACAAAGTCGCACGCGACGGACCGAACACGGATTCCACCCACCCTGTTGCTTATTCGACATGCACTCCGGCCGCACGTTTCCAAACGCATAGCATCATTTATTCAGTTCCGCCTGTGACGCACTAGACCACAAATATCGTCAGGCACGAACCTCTACGGGGAAAACTTTCGCAGGGATTCCCTTAGTTGACTTAGTTTGTCCAGTGCATCACGCGCAGATTCTTTCGTACCTCAAGCCCAGTGGTAAATCCATCGGATTGCTTATAAACTTCAGTGTTGTCCATTTGAAAGACGGCATCAAGCGCTTCGTCAACGGCACAAACTTGAAATAAAGGCATTCACCACAAAAGTCACGAAGTTGCACGAAGGCTTTTGACTCAGGCTCTCCTTAGTGTCCTTCGTGGTTGAAAGGTTCTATGGCAAGCACCATCGCAACTCCCAATGCGAAGATCACAGGCGGCAGCTTCCTTCTGGAATCCCGCCGTCCCGACGAAGTTTTCACTCCCGAAGATTTCACCGAGCAGCACCAACTCATAGGCCAGACGGCGGAAGAATTTGCCGTCAACGAAATCCTACCCAACGCGGAAAAAATCGAGCACAAGGATTTCTCTATCTCCCGCGATCTCCTGAAAAAAGCCGGGGAACTGGGCCTGAGCGGCGTAGAAATTCCCGAAGCCTACGGCGGCCTCGAAATGGACAAGGTTACCGCCGCCGTTATCGCCGATCACATCGCGCAATATGCCGGCTTCGCCACCACCTGGGGCGCGCATAGCGGCATTGGATTGCTGCCCATCGTCTATTTCGGCACGGAAGATCAAAAGAAAAAGTATCTCCCACGTCTCGCCTCCGGTGAAATTGTGGGTGCCTATGCCCTGTCAGAATCCACTTCCGGCTCCGACGCCATGAACTGCCGCACCCGCGCCACTCTCTCCGGCGACGGCAAGCACTACACTCTGAACGGCGAAAAAATGTGGATCACCAATGCCGGCTTCGCCGATCTTTTCACCGTCTTCGCCAAAGTCGATGGCCACGACAAACTCACCGCGTTTCTGGTCGAGAGAACCTTCCCCGGCTTTTCCGTCGGCGCCGAAGAGCACAAGATGGGCATCCGCGGTTCCTCCACTTGCCCCATCATTTTGAATGACTGCAAAGTTCCCGCGGAAAATCTGCTGGGCGAGATCGACAAAGGCCAGGTGATCGCTTTCAACATCCTCAACATCGGACGCTTCAAACTTGGCGCGATGTGCGTGGGTGGCGGGCGCGTGTCCCTGCAAAATGCCATCAGCTATGCCAAGCAGCGCAAAGCCTTCGGCAAGCCGATCGGGGATTTCGGCCTAGTGCGTGAAAAAATCGCCAACATGGCCATGCTGCTCTTCGTCGGCGAATCTCTCGTCTACCGCACGGTTGGAATGATGGATGTCGCGCTCGCCGAAGTCGACAAGTCCGGCGCCGACGCGATCAAAGAAACCCGCAAAGCAATCGAGGAATATGCCGTCGAATGTTCCATCATCAAAGTGTGGGGCTCCGAGATGGTCGATTACATCGTCGACGAAACCCTGCAGATCTACGCCGGCTACGGATTTGTCGAAGAGTATCCCGCCGAGCGCGCCTACCGCGACGCCCGCATCAACCGCATCTTCGAAGGCACCAACGAAATCAACCGCCTCATCATTACCGGCTTCCTGCTGAAGCGCGCCATGAGCGGCCAGTTGCAGCTGATGCCCGCAATCAAAAAGCTGATGGATGAAGTCCTCTCCGGCCCCTCCGCCGCTGAAGATCTCGACGGTCCGCTCGCCGAAGAACGCAAAGTGGTCGGTCAAGCCAAGAAACTTGGCCTCTTCGTCTCCGGTGCCGCTACGCAAAAATACATGCAGGCCATTCAGGACCAGCAGGAAATCATGGGCGCCATCGCCGACATGACCATTGAAAGCTACGCCATGGAATCCGCTGTTCTGCGCGCGCAAAAAATCGCCGAGACCAAAGGCGAAGCTGCCGCCGCTCTGCCCATCGCCATGACTCGCGTCTACCTCTCGCAAGCGATGGAGAAGATCGAGGCGGCTGCGAAGAAAGTAATCGCCGCCGTCGCCGATGGCGACATGTTGCGCACTCAACTCGCAATCCTGCGTCGACTGGCCAAGTACGAGCCGTTTAACACCATCGAGCTCCGCCAGCAAATTGCGCAGACAGTAATCGAGCGCGGAAAGTACACGCTGGCATAAGCGATCATGTATCTCTTGCGTTCTTATTGTTGCGCTCTCTCAAACTCGTCACGATGACAGCCAAATTCCTCTCTCTAGTTGCCGCCTCTATACTGCTTGTCTCCGGCGTGCCAGCGCTCGGCCAATCCAGCAGCGCGGTCTCGGCCAACCTCGCCCTCACTCCACCCATGGGCTGGAATTCATGGAACAAATTTGCCTGCAACGTCAGCGAAGACATGATCAAGAGCATGGTGGATGCGATGGTGAAATCCGGCATGAAAGACGCCGGGTATCAATACGTCAATATTGACGACTGCTGGCAAGTCAGCCGCGACGCAAACGGCAATATCGTGGCCGACCCGCAAAGCTTTCCCCACGGCATGAAGTCAGTCGGCGATTACATTCACTCGCTCGGACTCAAATTCGGCGTGTACTCTGACGCTGGTTCGAAAACCTGCGCCGGACGCCCCGGCGGCCTCGGCCACGAATATCAGGATGCTTTGCAATATGCAGCCTGGGGCGTTGACTATCTGAAATACGATTGGTGTAACACCACTACTCAGGATGCGAAAGCTTCCTACGCCAACATCCGCGCCGCTCTCGACGCCTCAGGACGCGCCATCGTGCTCAGCATCTGCGAATGGGGAACTGCCAAGCCTTGGCTTTGGGGAAAAGAAGTCGGCGGTAATTTGTGGCGCACCACCGGCGACATTAAAGACAGGTGGGGAGGTCCGGAGAAGTGGCCGGACGGAAGTTGTTGCTCAAATGGCGTGCTGGGGATTCTCGATCAGCAAGTCGGCCTGCAATCCTACGCCAGCCCGGGCCACTGGAACGATCCTGACATGCTCGAAGTGGGCAACGCCGGCATGACTGATACCGAATACCGCTCCCACTTCAGCCTGTGGGCAATTCTGGCCGCGCCACTGATCGCGGGGAACGACCTGCGCGACATGCGTCCTGAAATCCACGACATTCTTACCAACAGAGAAGTCATCGCGGTAGATCAGGATGCGATGGGGCGCGAAGGTGAACGGGTCTGGAAAAACGGTGATCTGGAAGTGTGGTCGAAGCAATTGCACGATGGCAGCCGAGCCGTGATTTTATTAAACCGCGGGAGTGCGGAACAGGAAATCTCCGCGAGATGGGAAGATATTGGCTATCCCAGTCAGATCAGCGCTTCTGTGCGCGATTTGTGGCAGCACAAAGATCTAGGGAAATTCACCGACAAGTTTTCCGCCAGCGTGCCGTCGCACGCGGTCGTGATGGTGACGATCACCCCGTAGCCCACGAAGCGCTCTTTCCTTAGTTCGGGCCTTTCATTTTATCCCTCACGTTGTGGGCTAGCTTCTCGATCTCTTCCGCCTTCCTCAATACATCGATCGAAAGCGTGTTCTCGTTCGACTTATCGACAGACGCTTTCAGTTCGGTCGCCAACTTAAGCAGTTTGTCGGTATCGGCTTTCAGTACGGCCTGACGCTCCAGGTTCGCCTTCTTAGCAATATCGCGCTCGATGCGCTCCCGATTTTCATCTTCGGCAGGCGGCACCACGCTGCCATCGACCCTCGGTGGCGTCAATGGTCTCTGCGCATAGCTGGAAATCGTGAACAACAAAAACAGCGAGAGACTCCACAGCAACTGTTTCGCTTGCACGGGATCCTCGAAAACGGACGCGGACCTTCTGCCCGTTCCTAAAGTATGGCTATTTTTAGCGGAGACAGCAACGGGAAATCCGCGAGCTAGGGGGCTGGTGAAAAACTGAGCCTTGGGAAGAAGATCGTAGCGGCAGCGAAGCGACCAGAGAACGGTTCCTTCGTGAACCTTCGTGCCCATCGTGGTTATGAACTGAAGACCGCGAGGGCGCTATGGTCGCGAGGTCGGGTCCAATTACAACGAACTCATATTCGACAAAAACTCGCCATTCGATTTCGTCTTGCTCAGCTTGTCGATCAACAATTCCATCGCTTCCACCGGCGACAGCGGGTTCAGCACCTTGCGCAGCACCCAGATTCGCGACAGATCCTCGCGCGGGATCAACAATTCTTCCTTACGAGTGCCCGAACGTTGAATATCGATCGCCGGGAACACGCGCTTATCCACCAGTTTGCGCTCCAGAATGATTTCCGAGTTGCCCGTGCCCTTGAACTCTTCGAAGATCACATCGTCCATACGCGATCCGGTGTCAATCAAGGCGGTTGCAATTATAGTTAACGACCCGCCTTCTTCAATATTTCGCGCGGATCCAAAGAATCGCTTCGGCCGCTGCAATGCATTCGAATCCACGCCGCCGGAGAGCACTTTGCCTGAAGGCGGAACAATCGTGTTGTAAGCCCGCGCCAACCGCGTAATCGAATCCAGCAGGATCACCACATCGCGCTTGTGTTCAACGAGACGCTTCGCTTTTTCGATCACCATTTCGGCAACCTGCACGTGCCGCGCCGCAGGCTCATCAAAAGTCGACGAGATAACCTCGCCCTTTACCGACCGCTGCATGTCCGTAACTTCTTCCGGACGCTCGTCGATCAGCAGCACCATCAGCACCACTTCCGGATGGTTCGTCGTAATCGAGTTCGCCACATTCTGCAGCAACATCGTCTTACCGGCGCGCGGCGGAGAAACAATCAGGCCGCGCTGCCCTTTGCCGAGAGGCGTCAGCAAATCCATCACTCGCGCGCTGGAGTTTTCCCGAGTGGTCTCCAGCTTGAGGCGCTCCTGCGGATACAGCGGCGTCAAATTGTCAAACAGAATCTTGTTGCGCGCTTCGTCGGGCGACTCGAAATTCACCGCCTCGATCTTCACCAGCGCGAAATACTTTTCGCCCTCGTGCGGAGGCCGCACCTGACCGCTGATGGTGTCGCCAGTTTTCAAATCAAATTTGCGAATCTGCGACGGCGAGACATAAATGTCGTCCGGTCCCGGCAAATAGTTGTAGTCCGGCGAGCGCAAAAATCCGTAGCCGTCGGGCAGAATTTCCAGCACGCCCTCGGCAAAAATGTGGCCTTCTTTTTCACTCTGCGCCTGCAGGATTTTAAAGATGAGGTCTTGCTTGCGCAGTCCACTGGCGCCGGGCAGCTCCAAGGTCCTTGCGATCTTGGTCAGCTCGGTAATGTTTTTTTCTTTCAGCTCAGCGATGGTCATGATTCACCTAAACCCGGGCCACTCAAACGTGTTCGCTTAAGCTTTTCGGGAGATTTTCAAAGGAGGGTATTCAGGGAAGACAAAACACCACGAGGCGGGTAGGCGGGGCTGTTTAAGCAGCCCGCCGTTGTGCCTCGGCAAAATTCTCCGGTTCCGACAAAATTTCCTGCCGCTCCGCGCCCGCGATCCGGTCCAAAACTCCATTCATCGTTTCCTGGATTCTGGTGCTGGGCCGATGGAACTTCCGCGTGGCCTTCGAGGCGAGCTGACAAAGCATATAACGATTCCGCAAGGTCTGTAAAGCGTCAAACACACGATCAGAGCGCATGTGTGCCTTTCCCCTTCCTTTATAAGTATATGAGTAATCCCGCCTTCGCCTTTTCGCCGTAGAAACTCAGCAACGTCCCACGCTTTGCCAAGTCACTGATTCTACTGGGATTGTTAGGAGTTGGCGCAATTCCTACCTAGAATAGATGCGTGACCGGACCCCGAAGATGCTCACTTTTTCCTGATTTGGGATTTCGGTCGAGGAACTTACAACTGACCAAAATGGCACCCGGATGTCCGTGGAACAACACACTCTACCCGGAATCCTCAAATCGGTCAACACATTTTACGTATCTTTACTGATTCCTGGCCTGGTTCCTAAGTTCTTTCCGGGAATCTCAACGGGACTCCAGCACTAACGCCGCCTGCGCCAACCCAACAACATCCCGAGACCGATGCCCGCCAAAATGGCTCCGGCCAGTCTTTTGCGGTCGGTAATGGGAACGAAGCGCGTCTGCTGGTCCGTAATCTCAATCACCCCAATCGGAATCGCCCGCACTCCGCCGCCACCACCGCCACCTTCGCCTCGAGCGCTGGTGTTACCGACGCCTCCTGTGCCCGCTCCAGCGCCATAGCCATACATTATTTTCGCCACGGGTATCACCGTTTTTCCTTGCACCGAGACCGGCTCGCCATAAATAGCTTTCACGCTCGCTTGGCTTAGGATGCCGTCTCTTAACGATTGCAAAATTCCTAGGCTGCTCATAACGGAACTCCTTGTGATCCGTAACTATTAAACGCGTCGCCATCGGATATTGCTTCCGATCCGGGGGCGCCGCTTCAGTGGCCTAAAGCGGTCTTCACAATTTTCACCGCGCCTTTCGGGTCGGCAACTTCGACGATTAACTCGTTGTATCTTTCATCCTTCAACTCAATCACAACCGTGTTTTCCGGACGGTGAACGTCCCAAAATATTCGCTTGCCATCCTGATAAAAAGTTCCAGCCGTGATTACTCCAGGAATACTTGTGCCCGGCATTCTCAGCCCATGCCACCAACCCTGCGCGACGGAAGCGTCTGCTCTGATCTCCGTCACGTGTGCCAACGGAATTTCCAACGAACTCTTCAGCGCCCAGAGCTTGTCGGCTCCCCGTACATCCAGCACCAACCGGTCGCCAGAAATAGATAAATCCACCATATCGCAGTTCCTCGTCGCTCGATCGAGTCTTCTAAGATCCATGACTCGTTAAACTGAAATCACTCATAAGTGAAAGTCAAATTGTCCAGATAGATGTTATACGAATCCTGTTTCGAGTTCCCATCCCCGAGCATTGCTAAAAACTAAGACTAAAGCCAGAGACTAAAAACGAAGATCTTGCATCCACTCTCTTGCAGGCCGGGAACAGCTTGCGACTCTTCTTCCGTCCGCCAATCTCATTTACCCGCCTCCTCCAACCACTTCCAAGCCTCCCGATACCCTTCCCATCGCGGATTCCTCCCCTTCAACTCCGGAAACAATCGCAAACTCTTCACTCTCGCAATCACACGCACCGGCAGCAGATACCACACGTCCATCCCCTCTTTCCCCTGCAACACCACATGCGCCGCCAGCACATCAATCTCCCGCGCCGTATATCGCTTTTTCCCCTCGCCTCGCGTCGAATAAACCGGCTGCACATCATATCCACCGCGATGCAATCGCCCTGTCGCCTTCACCTGCACCCGCAACAATCGCCCGCCCCGTCCCGCCCAAACCACAAAATCAAACTTCTCGCTGTCTCCCCAGGGCACCGCCAGCCCAAATCCCAAACTCTGTGCCTTCAGCAAAAAAGCCGCCTGCGATCTTTCCCCCATCCGCTTCGGATTCCTCTTTCTCCGCTCCTTCCACCCGTCATCCGCTCCCGCAAAAATCCACGGAATAAAATTGTCAAATCGCCCATCCGTTTCCGCCCCGTGCCCGCCATCCCTTGCCATTCGCGTATCTCTCCCTCTGCGCCCGCCGCACAGCAAAGTAAAATCAATAAATGTTTCCCGATAGCTATAGCCTATCCCGCATCTCAATCGAGAGCAAGACGATTCATGCACGATTCCCACAGCTCGAGAATGTTCATCCATCACACAGGCTGGAGTAGAAACGAAAGATTGTGTAGGGCGGGCGCCCCCGCCCGCTGCCTTTGACTTTGGTCGGAACCGAACCCTCATCAGGAAGGGGATGCCCCGTCTTTCGCGTCTTTTGCGAAAGGTGGGAATCACGAACCCCAGCAGCATTGGCCTTAACGTTGACGTTGCCCGTGTAGAACGGACACTCCTGTCCGTTGCCTTGGAGGTTGATTTTGGCGTTGCTTTTGGGTGGCGCAGCGCTTCAGCGCTGCGATAAGCCGTCCCTTGACTGAGGGCTTCAGCCCCCCGAGGAACCCACCATTCACAGCCCATCCTGAGAGCAGTCGAAGTATCTTTAGCTCCTCCCTCCGCCTCAGGCCAAGTCTCGACTGCGGGTGCCCCATGTCTCGCTTCCTTTGCGAGACATGGGACGGCATGCGCAAAGCCCTACTCCTTCACTCCCAACTGCCAAAACAAAAACGAATAAACATCCGTGAACTCCTCAATCTGCTTCGTCACCGGTTTCCCCGCACCATGCCCCGCCTTCGTTTCAATCCGCAGCAAAATAGGACGCGTCCTGCTCTTCCCGTTCTCCGCTTCATCCTGCATAAGCGCCGCCATCTTCTTCGCGTGCATCGGATCGACACGCGTGTCCGTGTCGGCGGTCATAAATAAGACAGCCGGATACTCCGTCCCCGCCTTCACGTGGTGGTACGGTGAATAAGCATAGAGCCACTTGAACTGCTCGGGATCATCCGAACTCCCGTACTCCGGAATCCACAACTTGGCAATCTGAAAATACTGGTAGCGCAGCATGTCGAGCAGCGGCACCTGGCTAACCACCGCGCGGAATAAATCCGGCCTCTGCGTGATCATCGCTCCCATCAGCAACCCGCCATTCGACCCTCCCTGAATCGCCAGATGATCCTTGTCCGTATATTTTTCCCCGATCAGATGTTCCGCGCCCGCAATCATGTCGTCAAAAACATTCTGCTTCTTGTCGAGCATCCCGGCTCGGTGCCAGTCCTCTCCAAATTCTGCCCCACCGCGCAAATTGGCAACAACATAAATTCCGCCATGCTCCATCCACAGATAAGCCGTGCGGCTGAACGACGGCAACATGCTGATGTTGAATCCGCCATAACCCGTAAGCAACGTGGGATTGTGCCCATCTTTTTTCAATCCCTTCTTGTGCACAACAAACATCGGCACCTTCGTTCCATCCTTCGAGTGGTACCACTCCTGGGTCACTTCATAAGCTGAAGGATCAATCGAAGGCGCATCCACCTTCGCCCACACGGACGACGAACCAGTTTTCAAATCGTACCGATAAACCGTAGGCGGAACCGTGAACGACAGAAACCCGTAAAAAATCTCGTCATGATTCCATTTCCCTTCCGACCCAAAAACCGTACCCAGCGCGGGAAGATGAATGTCGGTGATCACTTTTCCTTCGAGATCGAAAAGGCGCAACTGCGAGCTTGCATCCTGTTCATATTGCGCAAATATTTTTCCGCCCCACAGCGCCGCACCCTGCAACACTGCTTCCGTTTGCGGAATAATTTCTTTCCAGTCGTCGCGCTCGTAGTTCCCGGCTTCCGCCATAAACATCCGGTAACGCGGAGCATCTTCATTGGTCACGATGTAGAGCCTTCCGTTGTAAACCGACCCGCTATAAAGAAAATTCTTTCCCGTAGTGATGCGCGTGGGGGGCGTTCCCGCTTTCAGGTCCATTAAAAACAGTTCGGTCTTAGTCCAGCCCTGCGACACGCTGATTAACAGCAATCGGCCATCGTTGTCGAGGCTCACGCTGGGCCAGTCTTCCGGATCGCGGCCCTCGCCAAAAATCGGCGTATCGGTCGCCGGATCGGCTCCCAGTTCGTGATAGAACACATGCCGGTTGTACATCTCCTGTCCCTCCGGCACGTCGCCCTTCTTGGGATATCGCGTGTAATAAAAGCCCGAGTTGTCGTGCATCCATGCAATGCTGCACGCCCGCGTTCGCTCAATCGTATCGGGCAGCAGCTTGCCCGTCTTGGTTTCAAGAATGTGCAGGGTGCTCATCTCCGATCCGCTCGGCGAGGTTCCGTAGGCTAAATATTTTCCATTCTCCGAAGCGTGATACCAATCGAGCGCAATGGTTCCATCCGCCGCCAACTGATTCGGATCCAGCAGCACCCGGTCTTTTCCCTCCACACCTTCCCGCACATAGAGCACTGGCTGGTTCTGCATCCCCTCGCGCCGCGTGTAGAAATAATATTTCCCGCCAATCTCCGGTTGACTGATGCTGCCGATGCTTAACAACTCAGTCAGCCGTTTGTGAATCGCATCGCGCCCTGGCAGCGGATCGAGCACGCTCTGCGTGTAGGCCATTTCTTCCGCCACCCATTTCTTCGTATCGGGAGAGGTTCCATCTTCCAGCCACCGGTAGTTATCGACAATCTTCACTCCCTGCGTCGTCTCTTCTAGCGGACGCTTCTCCGTTATCGGCGGCCCCGCATGCCCTTTATCGGCGGACTTCGCATCGTCGCCCGCAAAAACCGCGGCCGCCAATACCATCAAAGAAATGAAAGAAATAACAATCAAAACCAAACGCACCCCCGCACCCATACCCACCTCGCAAACCTTCAGCCTACCAAAATCCAAAACCACCGGAAGAGTTTTCACCCACGCCCTCAAATGTTATGATGAACCAGCGACCGCCGCGCGCTCCGCGAGCGCCGTTCCCAACACTCCTCAGTAGCTCAATGGCAGAGCATCCGGCTGTTAACCGGAGGGTTGTAGGTTCGAATCCTACCTGAGGAGCCATTTCTTTTCCGACGTTTACTGCACCGCGACATTTCCCAGCTTTGAGTTTTTTGGGGTGGGCTGCAGGAATCTCGGATCGCCCTAGGACCTCCGAAACCGCGTGCAGGGCTCCTCGAATGCGAGAACTCGACCTGCATCGTCTGTCGTAGCGAGCACGCGAACGTTCGTGGGATCGGGGTTTTCGGCACAGCCGCAACTCTATAGCTCCTTCACTTTGCACGGTTAACGGAATCGGGTTTGTTGAGTACGAACCGGGGATGGAAGCCTCTGTCCTCAAATGCACCTCAACCCCCCGACAACCAAAAAGTTGGAAACTTCTTCGACCCTAAGGTGCATCTCAGCTCACGACACTTTCCCGGACCTGGGGGCACCCCTGTGACCTGTGCTTTCTGAAGGTTCGTTATGAAAATGGACTATGCGGTTCCACGCCAAAGGCAGCCTGTTTATCATTTTGCTCTACCTGGTTGCGGCTCGCCCCGGGTTGGCGCAGGAGCGAAAGCGAGAGAAAGAGAAGCGGGCAAGCACTAACGGAGGTGATCGAGTCACCCGCAAAACTCCCGATCTTAACGAGCACTCGACCGTGCCCCACCTCTTAACTCCCAATGAGGGTTTGGCGATTGTCGGCGCCGCGCTGGATTCGTACCATCATCGCTCGGATTTCTCCTTCGATTGCTCCCATTTTGTCCACGCACTCTATGAGCGCGCAGGGTTCCCCTTTGAGTACGCGAACTCTTCAGACCTTTATCAAGGGAGCGGCGAGTTTCGGCGAGTCGCAACCCCGCAAGTGGGTGACTTGGCTGTCTGGCGCGGACATGCGGGCATCGTGGTGAATCCCGCTCAGCATTCCTTTTTCAGTGTGTTGCATTCAGGTCCTGGTATCGATTCATACGATTCGCCATATTGGAGACAGCGGGGACAGCCTCGTTTCTTTCGCTACCTCAAGTCCGCGCCGAGTGGAGTTCTCGATAGCTCGATGCGGAATGCGAGCTGGCAACCCGCCGCTCTGAACGATGCGGAACCGTATGAGTCGGTTCCTGATGGGCGGGTGTCTGAGATAGTGGGGAGGCCATTGAGTGAGGTCGCAGGGTCCGCAAAACTTGCGAAAAATATGCCCGTAGATGCAGAGGCATTTCCCATTTTGATTCCAACTTCCGTTCGGCCCAAATCCTATCAGGTAAGTTCGGCATTCTTGCAAGCCTGCAACGATTCGGAGGAGCAGCTTCGTGGGCGTGACCTCTTCAGGTCGGCTCAATCTTTCGTCGTCTTCGACCATTTCGAAGTGAAGAAGGTTCATATCACGGGAAACCAGGGGTGGGTTGAAATTCAGCTTGATGAGCTGTTTTCTCTTACCGAAGGCAACGCGGAGATTCACAAGCAGTCGGAACGGCAACGATGGGTTCTCAGCCGCGAAGATAAAAGGGCATGGAAGCTCACACCTTCACGGAACGCGATATACCTTCCTCAGCACATAGCCGAGCGCGTCCTGGCACAAGAACTCGCGCAACTCACCGAGGACACTCCCGACAACGCAAGCGGCACACAGGAGAAGGCCAAGCTCGTCCGACTGCTGGATGTGCTTTTCAGGAAATAGCCGAGCCTCCACAGGTTTGTCCTCGGGCCGGGAACCGGCGTTTTCGCCATCTCTGAGCCACACCAGGCCGAGGAAACCATCAGCCACCGGATAGTCGGCGAGAATCGAACTCCTCAAATTCTGCGCACCAGACCCTGGTCGGTGGCCTGCGTATTACGGACCAGCAGCAACACGAGAAGCATTCCGACGAACGGAACCAGGCCCGCGACAATGATGATCGGATCGAAGGAATGTGTTCCGGTGCCCTGGCGCGCATCGGAAAAATGGCCGATCAATTTGAAGGCCACAATAGTTCCGATTCCGGCGCCGGTGCCGCTCAGGCCGCTCACCGACGCCACGGATTCGCTGTGATAAAGATCGGAGGGCAGCACGTTTGCCATGATCGTGAATCCAGCATAGGAAAACGTCGCGACTGCGAACAGAAGAGAAATCAGATAGAGATTCGTCGTGAAGATAGTAGGGATGAGCAGCGTCACTCCGATCCCGCCGTAAATCATCACGGCCTTGCGGGCTGCACCCACCGACCATCCCCGCTTGATCAGGTAGCCCGACACGGCTCCGCCGAAAAAACTGCCCACATCAGCGGCGACGAACGGTATCCACACCGCGATCAGGCTGGTTTTCAGTTCGATTCCCTTCGCGACCAAATAAATCGGAAACCACTCGGCGACGAAAAAGAAAACCGGGTCGCTAAAGCTCCTCGCGATGATCGTCCCCCAGGTCTGCGGGAGTTTGAGCAGGTCGCGCCAGCGCGGGCGGGCCGTGCCCACTTGCTCTACATCCGCGTCACGCTTGTCGGCTACGATCATCCGAAGTTCGGCGTCGCTGATGCGAGGGTGACTTTCCGGCGGATAATAAAACCATCGCCAGAGGATGAGCCAGAGGAATCCGAGCGCGCCGGGAACCATGAACGCGGGGCGCCATCCCCAGCGCGAGTAGATCGAATAAGTGAGAAAGGGGGTAATCGCCGCTCCAATGGAAGAACCGCTGTCAAAGAGCGCCGTCGCCAGGCCGCGTTCACGCTTCGGAAACCATTCCGAGACGGCTTTTGTCGCGGCTGGCCAGTTGGCGGATTCGCCGGCACCCAGCAGGAAACGGAAACAAGCGAGGCTATAAAACCCACGCGCCAGCGAAGTCATCATCGAGACCATCGAATACCCGAGGACGCTCAGTGTGAGGCCTCGGCGCGTGCCGATCCGATCCATCAGTTTGCCGAAAACCGTCTGCCCGATCGCGTACGCGACGCGGAACGCGATCGCGAGATTGGCATAGTCGCTATTGGTCCAGTGGTACTGAGATTCGAGATAGGGAGCCAGCCAGGAGAGAGTTTGACGGTCGATGTAGTTGATGACGGTGGAGGCAAACAACAGGCCACCGATCCACCAGCGCAGGGCGGGGATGGAGCGTGCGCTGCGTGACGGGGACTGTCCGGTCTTATCCATGTCGGTGCTGAATTAATTGTGAGTGAGTTAAGTCTGGGGGTCTTCTCCCGCGACCCTATGCGGAGGTCTCTAATGCCGAACTGAGCAAACTGGCGGACTCCTCGTCGAGATACACGTTGGCGTTGGCGTGCGCGCGCAGAATCGATGCAGGCGCCATCGGAGTAACCTCGCCCTCGAAGCAGGCCTTCACTGCCTGTGCCTTTCGCGAGTCGGGCACGACCGCTAGAATCTCACTCGCCTTCAGGATCTGCCGGATCGACATCGAGATCGCCTGCTTCGGGACCTCTGATATATCGCTGAACCAACCTTCTCCGACCTGCTGGCGGCGGCAGGCTTCGTCAAGGTTGACGATCAGGTATGGCTCTTCCGTTTCGAAGTCTGCCGGCGGGTCGTTGAAGGCAAGATGGCCGTTCTCCCCGATACCCACGAAGGCGATATCCACCGCGGCAAATGCGAGCGCTTCGCCCACCTGGCGGATGACCTCGGAAAGATCGCGTGCGTCGCCGTCGAGCGGATGAAACTTCGCGATTCCGGTTTTGTTCACCAACCGATCGAGAAGTATCCTGCGAAAGCTTGCGGGATGGGTCGCAGGCAGGCCGATATATTCATCGAGGTGAAACAGTTCGACTCGTCCCCAGTCAATATCAGAGGATTCGGTGATGGCAGCGAGGAACTCGAACTGGGACGTACCAGTGGCGGCTATGACGCGTGCCTGGCCACGGTTCCGGATGGCGCTGCGGATCGTAGCTGCCGCCTTTTGGGCGGCCGCCTTTGCCAATGAATTCTTGTCATCGAAAACCCTTAGCACCATTTCTTGGCTTCTTTCTCCGGTAATCCCGAGTGCGTGCCCAGTGAGATGCCCGAAAAGTATACAAGAACTCGAACCACCACAAGCCGCGCCGATGCTGCCCGAGAACGGAATGGATTGAAAGCACAGTTGGTCTCGGATTCTAAAAGTCTAAGGTCGCGGTCCCCGCTGACGACTGGACAGATTACACTGATGAGTCAGGTGGGTGCCCCGTTTAAATGCGGCCGGCGTAACTCGGCCTCACCCCGGTTAGCGCGGAACCGCGATGCAGAATAATGTTCTGAAGATCGACCCCAAAGACAATGTCTTAATTGCGTTGACCGATCTGCACAAAGGCGAGCGCATCGCCTACTTAGACCAAGTCCACACTCTTACGTCAGATGTTCCGGCCAAACATAAGTTTTGTACGCAGAATCTGTCACCCGGTGACGATGTCGTGATGTACGGTGTTCTCATCGGCAAAGCCGGAGCCACAGTCCAAGCCGGGGAAGTACTGACGACGCGCAATGTACGGCACGAGGCTTCGCGCTACTCCGAGCATTCGCGGCGATACGAGTGGACTCCTCCTGATGTGTCTCGGTGGCGGGAGCGAACCTTCCGTGGATACCACAGGCCCGATGGTCAAGTCGGCACGCGAAACTATTGGTTAGTGGTGCCGCTGGTTTTCTGTGAGAACAGAAACATTGCCGTGCTAAAACAGGCGTTCCACGAGGAACTGGGCTTTGCCCGGCCGAACATCTACCGGCAACAGGTAGCGGAACTTGTCAGGCTTTATGCTGAAGGCAAAACCAAAACCGGTGAGACACATGCACTGGAACCAAACTCTTACTCGCCCATCCGTTCCAAGGTTTTTGAGAATGTCGATGGAATCAAGTTTCTCATGCATGAGGGTGGTTGCGGCGGAACGCGTGAAGATGCCAACAATCTTTGCGGGCTGCTTGCGGGGTATATCCATCATCCGAACGTCGCGGGAGCGACTGTTCTCAGTCTGGGATGCCAGAATTCACAAGTTGCCATTCTCCGAGAACAGATCGCCCGGCGCGATTCGCATTTCAGCAAGCCTATGTTCGTGTTTGAGCAGCAACAGAGCGGCTCCGAGTTCAAGATGCTTTCGGAAGCGCTCCAGTCAACTTTCATCGGGCTCACAGAGGCGAACAGATGTCGGCGTGCCCCCGCCTCTCTCTCACACTTGTGCGTGGGTTTGAAGTGCGGCGGCTCCGATGGGTTTTCTGGTATATCTGCGAACCCCGCTGTTGGCCGGGTATCGGATGCGCTGGCAGCTCTCAGGGCTAGGAGCCTGCTCTCCGAATTTCCTGAACTCTGCGGCGTCGAGCAGGAACTAGTCGATCGTTGCATCGGAAAGGCAGTTGCCGATCGGTTCATTCAATTGATGCGCGATTATGCGAATCGGGCAAAAGCTGTCGGCTCGGGCTTCGAGATGAATCCTTCGCCGGGAAATATTCGGGATGGATTAGTGACTGACGCCATGAAATCCGCTGGGGCGGCCAGAAAAGGAGGAGCTTCGCCGGTGACTGCGGTGCTCGATTATCCTGAATACTGCCTTGCGCCGGGATTAAACCTCCAGTGCACGCCGGGCAATGACGTCGAGTGCGTCACCGCGCAGGTGGGCGCAGGCGCCAACCTTATTCTGTTCACCACCGGGCTAGGGACGCCGACGGGAAATCCCATTGCGCCGGTGCTCAAGATCTCAACAAATTCGCCGCTCGCCCAACGGATGCAAGACATCATTGATATGGACACGGGTGCTGTCATCTCTGGTGAGAGCACGATCGAAGAGATGGGAGACGCACTGCTGGAGCGGGTGATTGAAGTGGCGAGCGGCCAGGTTCGAACTAAGGCAGAGTTGCTCGGGCAGGACGACTTCATTCCCTGGAAGAGAGGCGTCTCTCTGTGATCGGATGCCGCGAATCCAGCTCGCAGAGAAAACAATGGGCCATCCTCTCTTAGACCTCACCGACAAGACGGCAGTCGTGATTGGCGGAACCAGCGGCATTGGACTGACCCTGGCCCGCGGGCTGGCAATGGCCGGCGCAAATGTGATTCCGACCGGACGCCGCTCCGAACTGGCTCGTAAGGCCAGCGACGAAATTGTGGCGCTCGGCCGAAAGTCGCTGCCGGTCACCTGCGACGTGACCAGCGAAGAAAGTCTGAAGGCACTGCTTGATGGGGTTTGCCGCACATTTGGCAGCGTGCATATCCTCGTAAACTGCGCTGGCCAAACCAAGCGGACTCCCACTCTGGATTTATGCGAGGCGGAATGGAACGCGATTTTGGAAACGAACCTCACGGGCACGTTGCGCGCTATGCAGGTCTTCGGCCGGCACATGATCGAGCAAAGGTACGGTCGCATTATTAACATAGGTTCGCTTTCCAGCTTTCTTGGTCTCTATGAAGTCGCAGCCTACGGCGCCAGCAAGTCAGGCGTACTGTCTCTTACGAAATCGTTGGCAGTCGAATGGGCTCGACATGGAGTCTGCGTCAATGCCCTGGTGCCAGGCGTATTTCGCACAGAGTTGAATGCAACGTTGCTCGATGGTACAGCCCGCGGGAAGGAGTTTTTGCTGCGTACGCCGATGGGGCGGTTCGGTCAGCTCGAGGAACTCGTGGGGGCCGCAGTATTTCTTGCTTCTGACGCGGCCAGTTTTGTCACCGGGCAGGCCATCGTAGTCGACGGTGGATTCCTTGCCAGCGGGGTCAATCAATGAGTGGCGTCATTTGGCGAAGCCATCTCCACACCGCCGGTTTGTGCTCAGATTCAGTTTCCTGGAAAACGCGCATACGCGACAGCGTCATCGCTTGCGTTCTCGTTTTGGTCGCAGCCCAGATAGTCATGGCAGCCGAACCTGCTGTGATGGAGAGTACAAAAGCTCGAGAAGACATGGCGCCGAGTACGGATCCGACCATCGCATTCTGGCGCGGGGCTCGAGCCGTCTATACCGACAAAGCTCCTTACGGCCAGAGCCAACCGCGCTACCGCACTGAGATCCTCTCGCGCTGGACGGAGAAGAATCTGTACTTCTTATTCGTTTGTCCTTATGAAGCGCTGAATCTCAAGCCCTCGCCCGACAGCGCAAGCGAAACATATCAGCTTTGGGATTGGGATGTTGCCGAGGTCTTCATTGGTTCGGATTTCGAAAACATCCGCAGATATAAGGAGTTCGAGATCTCGCCGCAAGGGGAGTGGGTTGATCTCGACATTGACCTATCTCAGCCGCATCACGAAGATGGCTGGAAGTGGAATTCTGGCTTCACCGTGGCCGCCCGCATCGATCCAGCCGCGAAAATTTGGTACGGAGCCATGCGCATTCCATTCTCGGCTTTGCAGAGCCATGCTCCGTCTGTTGGCGACAAGTTTCGAATCAATTTGTTTCGCAGCCAAGGGCCGCCGCCGAACCGGACCGAAATTGTGTGGCAACCCACGATGAGTCATACGTTCCACGCTCCAGAGAAATTCGCCTTGCTGCGCCTGATCGCGGAAGAATCCCGGTAGGCTTCCGTCGCCGTGCCCAGCTATTTGAACTCGATCAACCCCAATTCCTTGGAACCT
>JBAVGI010000373.1:0-3315 GCA_049684755.1 Candidatus Sulfotelmatobacter sp. | reverse complement strand
AAAAAGACAAAAAATCGGGGCTGAAAGTAGTGACCCTAATCGCCACTCTCAACCCCGTCTCCCAGGTTCTGTGGTAGGTGAAGCGAGTATGCCGCGCGCTAAATTTCCCTGCAAGATTACCGAGGTCCCGGCCCCAAAGTTACCAAGTAAAGGAGCTAGTAATCGGAAGCTAGACTAGGTAGTGGCCTGAATTTCAACTGCTCTAAAAAGCTCGGACTGGCATCCGGCTTTTCTCTACTGCCGGTAGAATTTGATCCTGCCCTCTTCAGCAAGCAACGCCAAGGCCCCCTTTACAGTCCTTCCGTCTTTCAACTGTTCTGGGTAATCTCTTCGCAGGTCGTGTGGGGTTATGCCTTCAGCTTGACGTTCTGGCGGATAAGCCAGCACTAAGCTTTCTACTAGATTCGCCGCTCTATCTTCGTGCGGGATATTTCGTGAAAAAGCATACATAATTTGTTATCTGACCATTCGTCAAGTCGTCACAAAAAGCTGCCTTACTTCGCTGCCACCAGCGAATGCGTAATCGCATGAACTGACAGCGCAATCCGATTCTGCACGCCCACCTTCCGCATCAGCTTCGCCACATGAGCTTTCACAGTGCGCTCTTCAATCCCCAACTGAGCGCCAATCTCTTTGTTGGAGCGGCCCGCCACCAACATTTCCAGCACTTCTTTTTCGCGATCCGTAAAGGTCACGCGGCCCGCGGGAAAGATCCTCCCTGGCGCCGACGATACTCGCTCGATGAACATCGATAGCACTCTGCGCGGAGCCCACACCGATCCCTGGCTCACGATGCGTATCGCCTGCGCGAATTCCGCCGGCGAAGCCGCTTCGTCCACATAGCCCTTGGCTCCCGAGGCGATCGCCTTAAGAATGGTCTCTTCATCCACTCCCGACCCCGTCACAATAATTCGCAGATCCGGACGAGTCGCCTTCAGGCTGGCCATTACATCAAACAAGTTTTGGCCCGAGCGGTTTCCGAGCAGGATCAGGTCCACATCCTGCAAAGTGGAAATCTCAGGCAGGCCTGCGGAGATCAGTTCGAACTCAGGCTCGGTATCGAACAAGGCGCGGAATCCCACAAACCGCAGGGGATCGCTTTCCACTACGGCAATCTTGATAATCGGTTTTCTCGCTACGGCTGCTTTCATTAGGTTTCCCTGTTGGGCGTAATTACGTAACAAAAGCATAGCGGCAATTCCTCGCAATGCAAAGAGAACGTGACCGAAGTCGAATTACGGGAGTAACATGAAAAAGCGCCCAAAAGGAATCTTTCACCCCCGAAATTGGCGGTTATTTCTTGTACGATTCATTTGCGGAGAATAATCAGCATGGGAAAATGTTCTACTTCTTTGTTAGCCCTAACGATCGGTATTGCATTAACGTTAACCAATTTATTTGTGCTGGCTGCCCCGCTCGCCGCCCAAACCCCCGCCTCAACTTATAAACCAAAATTTCCCGGAGACCCCGCCCGCTCTGATTCCGAAGCCGCCGCTCTCGCCTATATGCGCGTCGTACTCCGCGCCCAGCACCGCTTTCAGAAGCAGTACGGCCACTTCGCCACGTCTCTGGACGAACTGGTCCACTCCGGCTCCTTCACCAAACGCATGGTCAACCCCGACCGCGGAGATTACCTGGCCAGATTCAAAGGCAAGAAAGACAGCTTCATCCTGACGATGACGCCGCAGCATCTCGACGCCGAGCACCGTTCCTTTTACGCCGAAGACGACGGCAAAATCCATGCCGAAGAAGACAAACCCGCCGGTCTAGACTCGCCGGTGGTGAAATGATCTTTTCTGAAGGGGCTTTTTTGACTTGTCATCCTGAGCGGAGCGTGAACTTCGCGAATGCGAAGCTCAGGCGGAGTCGAAGGACCCCTTGCACCATACGCGCCGTTTGCCCTTGCGAGGTATTTCCATCACTGGCCATTCTTTTAACCAATCCTCGGTTTATGATGAAGATGAAATTATTCTAAAAACCAAAACGGAGGAATCATGTCAGCAACCGTCGGCGCGCCCGCGCCTGAATTCACACTGAAAGATCAAGATCAGAAAGAAGTAAAACTCAGCGACTACCGCGGCAAGAAGAACGTGGTCCTCGTCTTCTATCCGCTCGACTGGAGCCCGGTCTGCACCAAGGAGCATGCCTGCATGGTCAATGACAAAAAGCAATTTGACCAACTCGATGCCCAAGTTCTCGGCCTCAGCGTCGACAGCGTTTGGTCGCATAAGGCGTACGCCGACAAGATGGGCATTCACTATCCGTTGCTCGCCGACTTCCATCCCCGCGGCGCTGTCGCCGCCAAATACGGCGTCTATCTGGAAGACAAGGGCATCACCGGACGCGCCATCTTCATCATCGACCGCAACGGCAAACTCGCCTGGCAAAAAAACTACGATATCCCCGTCGTGCCCGACATCACCGAAGTATCCAAAGCGCTATCCGAAGTTAAATGAATTTGTCATCCTGAGCGAAGATTGGTCCTTGCGCCTTCGCGCTAGGACCAACCGCAGTCGAAAGCTTGCCGGGTGCCCCATCCTTCTCGCGCCTTTTGCGAGAGGGTGGAGGTTTGACTCCCTTAGGTCCCCGCCTTAACCTCCCGCGCCTTCCCACCCTGATAATTCACCACCAGTGGCTTCCCTCCATTCGGATACCTCACCGTCTTATCATCCGACGACGCCCCCGCATCCGGCACTCCCATGCCCACGGCAAAAACGGCTTGCAGTTCATCCATCCCCGGCTTTATTTCATGCTGCTCAATCGCCTGCCAAACATCAGGCGGCCAGAATTTATACAACTCGCGCGGATCCTGCACATAAAACATTTCATCCGAATAGATTTTGTACTGACCGTCATTCTCGAAACCGATCGGAACCGCGTAGCTCTTCCCATCTTTCTGGAACACCGCCATCACCTGCCGCCGATTCCCTGCTCCACTGGGAATATCCGTCACCACATCTTTAATCTCCAACCGCTCAATCGGCAACAGCAGCCCAGCCTCGTGACCAAACTCCACTCTCTTTCGCGAGGCATCGTACGGATAATATGTATATCGGTATCCTTCCTTCACCCAAACCGGCTGCTCCATCAATTGCTTCGCCGACTTCAAATCAAACGGATACAATTTCTTTGGCGTCACATAATATTCCGCATTCGAGTACCCGGCATTCTTCGCCACCTGCTGCTTTTGCGCCGCAACATAATCCTCATGCCGTTGATAAAGGATGTACCCGGCCCGCGCTCCCGCCACCACAATGGCCAGCGCCAGCGCAATCTGAATCCTCTTCTTCGCCTGTTCGCTCATCATGGAATTGC
>JBAVGI010000372.1:0-2349 GCA_049684755.1 Candidatus Sulfotelmatobacter sp. | reverse complement strand
TGGACGCTTACCGGGTGTCTCCGGCTCCGGCGAACTCGTTGTTTATCGCTAAAGCGCTGGGAAACTTTATTCTTGTGACGGTGCTAGAAGCGGTAATGGCACCGCTCTTCATGATTTTCTACAACTTGCGCGTGGTGGGTCCGGCGTGGCAGTTGATTCCCGTCGCGATTCTGGGAACGTGGGCGCTGGTGGTCAACGGAACTTTTTTTGCGGCCATGTCGTTGCGTACGCGCAGCCGCGAAATTATGTTGCCGCTATTGCTGTTTCCCATCTCGATTCCAGCGGTGCAGTCGATGGTGGAGGCGACGCGCATCATTCTCTCCGGCGACGGTTCGGCGCGCTTCTGGATCGTATTGCTTCTCACCTACGATGTGGTGTTTACTACAGCTTGTCTGGCATTGTTTGAAACCATTCTGCAGGCCGAATGAAACGGGCTTCTCCCATCCTCGCAGTGCTTACGGCGCTATTGCTGGCGTACGCTTTCTATGAAGCGATTTGGGTTGCTCCCATGGAACGGACCATGGGCGACGTGCAACGCATCTTTTACTACCACGTGCCTTCGGCCTGGACGGCGTTCCTGCTGTTCTTCGTAAATCTGGTGGCCTCCGTCGTTTATTTGGTTCGAAAAAGCGCGAAGGCGGATGCTGTTGCATTAGTCTCCGCAGAAGTAGGAGTGGTTTTCTGCACCGTGGTGCTGGTGACTGGGCCCATCTGGGCGAGGCCAGTGTGGGGGATCTGGTGGACGTGGGATTTGCGGCTTACGCTGACGTTGGTGCTCTGGCTGATTTACGTCAGCTATCTGGTTCTGCGCAAGTTCTCCGACAGCTCGCAGACTCCGAAGCTGGCGGCGGTGCTGGCGATTTTTGGAGCGCTGGATGTGCCGCTGGTTTACTTTTCGATCTGGTTTTTTCGCACGCAGCATCCGCAGCCAGTAATTGGCGGCGGCGGGTCGATTGATCCGCGCATGCTGCATGTGCTCCTGATCAATTGGCTTGCGTTTTCCTGCTTTGCCTTGCTGGTTAGCTGGTGGCGCTACCGGCTGGAGATTTTGCAACGCGAGGTGGATGAGTTGGAAAGCCTGGAATCGTTAAGTGGAGTAGCGCAGTGAACTCGATCAAATTTCTCTGGGCTGCCTACATCGCGACCTGGGTGATTCACGGTTTCTATATCGGCAGCGTTGCGCGGCGCTACCGGCGGGTGCGACAGAGGATGAAGGAATTGGGAAGAGGGAATCGCAGTTAGCCTCTAGCAATTGGCGCCCGCCATTAGCTAATGCAGCTATTTGTTGGGGATCGAGGCTCAACGGCCGATTCGCTAACTGCTAATTGCTCACTTCAGTTCGTCGCTTTCCAATCTCTTTGCAGTTCGCTCAGGAAATCGGTGGCGCCAGAGGAGCGAAGGAATTCGTAATCCTCGATCATGGCGGCGGTGCCGATGCGTAATGAGGGCAAGGGCGACTCCGAGCGGATTACGCGGGCGGTGAAGCGCACGCGCACAGCGTCAGTCAGCGTGATGTGCGGAGGAAACGTCAGCGTAACTTCGCAGCGGGTGCCAGCGGGAAGCGGACGATCGAGATAGAAAAAGACTCCGCGTGCGCTCACATTCTGGGTTTCGGTTTGGAATTCATTGTTCGCATCGAGACGGACCAAGGCGGGCAAGCGCATATCGAAGCGCCGCATCAGCCGTCGTTCCTGAGAATCCGGTTGCATCCGAAGCGTATTTTCCGAAAGCATTGTTCCCCGACAAAGAAAAATCTTAATGCGGAAACAGCAACCAGGCTGGAAGGCTGGATCCTGCCTCTGGCAGGTCCTGATAGCAGTCCACTCTATAGATTTACCGGCACTTTGCAAGAGCAAAAAAGCTCATGCACTGATTCGGTAAACGGTTGAGCTTACCCGGCAAGCGGCGTTGGAGGAGATTGCACAACGGTACCCCTATAAGTTAGCAATCGGATGACCATCCTCGCGCGAAGGGACAGATGCATTTTGCGCGGAGAATCAACTGCTCCTATGCCCTGCGTAGACTCTTGCGGCGCGGTTATATGCAGCAATTTGCAGAAATCTCCTGTAGCTATGGTCTCCAGGATGTTTCCTTCCACCTTCGTGCTATGTTTCCTCGGCAGTTTGTTTTCTCGGCCCTGTGTTTTCTGGGTCGTGCGCGGCATCTTTATCGGTCGGCGGGCGCATCTGAGGTCTTGAAGCGGGCGTGGGTTCGGGCGCTCGCTGTTGAACCACATTAAAAGTGTCCCCCTGAAACCATAATAGAAGTGTCCCCATTAGAGTTCCTCGGTCGAGGAGGAACGGAGATTGGGGAGAACGGGATTGAGCAGGAAAGAGCTAAGTCGAGTGG
>JBAVGI010000371.1:0-7314 GCA_049684755.1 Candidatus Sulfotelmatobacter sp. | reverse complement strand
TATTTCTGCCGAACTGGCCCTGGCTATGGGTGGGTAGCTTTCATCAATATGCGCGATTTTTTCCCTTGCTCGTCCTCCCCGGTCCGTTGCTCGCCTTGGCTCTGTTCCGTTACCGCTCTAACGACGCCCGCCTTCTCTTCTTGATGGCCATCGTCCCGCAGCGCTGGTTTTACGACATGCTGACTCTCTGGCTCATCCCAAAATCCTGGCGTGAGCTTTCCGCCACAGTTCTGCTCAGTTGGGGCGCAGGCATCTGGCGCTGGTATTACACCCCGCACAATTTCACCCAGGTTGGCCGCATCGCGGTGATCTTTCTCTACCTGCCGATGTTGGTCATTGTTCTCTTCCGCACCCAGCCCACTGCGGATGACGCCACGCTCTCCCGATCATGACCTCAGCCCTCACCACGAAACACACCTTCCTCGCCGTCCTCTTCCTTGGGCTCTTCACCATGACGGCGCGCAATGTCGTCGATCCCGATGTCTGGTGGCACCTCAGAACCGGCGAGTACATCGCCCAACACAAATCCGTTCCTCGCACCGATCCTTTTTCTTATACTCGCGCCGGTCACTCCTGGGTCGCTCACGAATGGCTCACCGAACTTGGAATGTACGAACTTCAATTCCACGCCGGATTCGGATCTCTCATCGTTCTCTTCGCCGCAATCACCTCAATCGCATTTTTCCTTCTCTACCTGCGCTGCGCACCCGCTTCCTACCTCGCCGGCATCGTCACGCTCTGCGCCGCCTGGGCCACCGCGCCGCTCTGGGGCGTCCGTCCGCAAGTTCTTTCCCTGCTCTTGACCAGCCTCTGGCTCTTGATTCTCGAGCGCTCCGAGAATAATCCCAAGCTTCTTTGGTGGACTCTTCCGCTCACCCTCCTGTGGGTCAACCTGCACGCCGGATTCGCCTTAGGTCTGGTCCTCTCCGCACTTTTTCTCGCCGGCGATTTCGTCGAGCATCGGCTCGCACAACGTCACAGCTCTTTTCCCAAGACCAACTTGTATCTGCCAAAAGCAACTCTGATCCTTCTTCTCGATCTCCTCCTGGTCCCGCTGAATCCCAACGGCCCGCGCATGTTCTCCTATCCCATCGCAACCCTGCGCTCCACTACCATGCAGAACTACATCGTCGAATGGGCTTCTCCCAATTTCCATCGCCCTGAGTATTGGCCTTTCCTTCTGATCCTTCTGGCCACGTTCGCCACTCTTTGTTGGTCGCAAAATCCGCTGCGTCCGCGTGATCTAATCCTTCTTTTCGTCGCCCTCTATTCCAGTCTCATTTCCATCCGCATGATCCCCCTTTTCGTTTTAATTGCCACGCCCCTAATCGCGAAGCGTCTCGGAGATTGGCCTCGCTCCCGTCCCCACCCTCGCAATCATTTCCGCCGTTTGCTGAACGCTGTCATCATCCTCGCAATGACCACGTTCGCCATCGTCCGCACCTCCCAAATAATCCATCACCAGCGCGCGGCCGAGACCTCGGAATTTCCCGCCCGCGCCGTCGCCTTTCTTCAGCAACATCCGCCCGCCGGCCCCATCTTCAACCTCTACGATTGGGGCGGCTATCTCATCTGGAAGCTCTATCCCACCACCCCGGTTTTCATCGACGGCCGCGCCGACCTCTACGGCCCCGACCTCTTCCACGATTTCGCCGACGCCTACCAATTCAAAAACAACTGGCAACAAATCCTGCAGCGCTGGCATATCCAGACCGTCATCGTTCCCCCAACCTCCGCCCTGGCCGTTGGTCTGCAAAGCGCCCCCGGTTGGACCATCTCCTACCTCGATTCCCAAGCCATCATCCTGACAAAGCTCTGCGCCCCAGCGACTGCTAATGTGGGGACAGCCGCCCTCGGCTTTCCAATCGAGCGCAGCTCGATTCCGCCGCGTCATACCGGTTACTCTCGGTATGCAATAAATTACACTTTTGACCAATTCCCACCCTATTATGGTTTATATTCTCAACAATCCTCCGCAGAACAAAGCAAGCAACCGGTAATGGCTCTCCGGAGGCCGACGCTTGTGTCCGCTTTCAATTTCCAGTACAAACTCTGATGTTTATCTAGGAGACAAACTATGCAGCATCTTTACAGGATCTGGCGCGACGACCAAGGCCAGGACATTGCCGAATACGCCGTGATGCTGGCCGTCATTCTCGTCATCGTCGTTGGCACCATCCGGCTGATTGGCTCGAATGCAAACAACGTGTTTTCGAACGTCGCCAGCTCCATTCAATAAGATTTTGCTTAGTAAACTTTCTCCTGGCGTAACACAGCAGTCGGACAGCCACCGGAATTTCGGCGCGTATCGTCGTCTCTGCTGGTCTTAACGGAGTGCTATGAATCGTACGCGTTTGCTGATGATCGGAGTCGTAGCCTTGGCCCTGGGCGCCTTCGTCAGCCTGTTCGTCTATAAAAATCTGCAAGGAAGAGGTCCCTCCAATGGCGAGCCCGGAGTAGACGTTCTGGTGGCGGCCGACGATATTCAGGTCGGTGCCCGAATCGAAGAGCACGATGTCCGCACCGTCAAATATCCAGCTTCGTCTCTGCCGGCCGGAACCTACAGCGCACGCTCCAAGGTCATGGGCCGTGGCGTAATCCTTCCCATTTCCAGGGGCGAGTTCATCCTCCCCAGCAAGCTCGCACCGGAAAACGCCGGCTCCGGCTTGCCCTCCCTTATTCCTCCCGGAATGCGCGCGGTTTCGGTTCGCGTCAATGAGGTCGTCTCCGTCGCCGGCTTCGTCGGTCCCGGCACTCGCGTCGATATACTCCTCACCGGAACTCCCAACGGCAGCACGGAAGATCAAACCACCACCGTACTGCAGAACGTCGCCGTGATCGCGTCTGGCCAGCGCCTCGAGCGCAACGCCGCCGGCGATGCTCAAAACACTCCCGTCATCACGGTTCTGGTTTCTCCCGACGATGCCGAGCGTCTCACTCTCGCCAGCGCCGAAGGCCGTATTCAACTCGCCCTGCGCAACCCCCTCGATACTCGCCAGGACGATGTCGGCGCAGTCAATGCCAAAGGACTCTACAGAGGTGGAACTCCCGTCGTAGCTGTGCCCGCGCCGCACGTGCACTCCGTGAGGCCGCCGAAAGTTCAGCCCCAGCCCGCTTCCATTCTGGGTATTGAGGTTTATCAGGGAGACAAGAAAAAAGAGGTCGTCAACTTCCCCGAAGGTAGTGAGGAGCCCAAATAGTTGAAAGACGAATCTTGCATGCGTGTCTCACTACTGCATCGCGGGCTCTCTCCCGTGGAGATAAATCCTACGATGAAGTTTCGCACGGCACTTTTGACAGCCATCGCTCTGTTCTTCGTCACCACGTCCTCGTTTTCTCTGAATTCCCTCCAGGACCCCACTGCTCCTCCCGCTGTGCCGCCGCAAGACCAGCCAGTTCCCTCGAACCAGACCACGCTTCCCCCTCAGTCTGCGCAGCCGCAAGGCTCAGCCCCGCTGCGCGTCATGGTCGATAAATCGCTCCTCATCAATACCACCGAGCGCCTCAAACGCATCTCCGTCACCGATCCCACCATCGCCACGGTGCGCGTCATCACTCCCACCCAGATTCTCGTCCACGGCCTTGCTCCCGGCGAAGTTTCGTTACTCATCTGGGACGAAAACGAACGCTCGCGCAGCTTCGATCTCCGCGTCGACGTCGACGTCAGCGCCTGCGCCGAAGAAGAACGTCGCGTCTTTCCCGACGAACAAATTTCCGTCTCACCCTCCCGCGCCGCCATCGTTCTCTCCGGCCACGTCACTACCGAAGATGTTGCCAAGCGCGCCGGAGAACTCGCCTCCGCTTACTCCAAAAACGTCATCAACGTCCTCACCTTCGGTCCCGTCGGCGCACAAGAAGTTCTTCTCGAAGTAAAGTTTGCCGAAGTCGATCGCTCCGCCCTCACTCAACTCGGCGCCAACGTCTTCTCCAACGGAGCCGCCAATGTCGTCGGAACCTCCACCACCGGCCAGTACGGCGGCTTCACCCCTCCGTCCATTACCCAAACGCAAGGACAAAGCACTCCGTTTCCCGCCACGGAAACTCTCAGCAGCGTGCTCAACTTATTTCTTTTTCAACCCAACATCCACCTCGGCGCCGTGATCCAGGCCCTGCAAACCCAAAATCTTCTCCAGATTTTGTCCGAACCCAATCTCATAGCCGTCAACGGAAAGAAAGCCAGCTTCCTCGCCGGAGGCCAGTTCCCGTTCCCGATCGTGCAGCCCGGCGCCGGATTCACCGCCGTTACCATTTCCTTCAAGGAATTTGGCGTCAAGCTGGAGTTCACTCCGGTCATCATGCCCAACGGCAACATTCATCTCGTCGTCGCGCCCGAGGTCAGCACCCTCGATTTCGCCGACGCGCTCACCATCTCCGGTTTTACCGTTCCCGCCCTGAGCACCCGCAAAGCGGAAACCGAATTCGAATTGCGCGACGGACAAAGCTTCGTCATCGCCGGATTAATCGATAATCGAGTCACCGATACTTGGAACAAAATTCCCGGCCTGGGTGATATTCCAATCCTGGGCGCTTTTTTCAAAAGTAAAAGCGTTTCCAAAAGCAACTCGGAGCTGATGGTCCTGTGTACCGTGCACAAGATCTCACCCGACAATCAACCACGCCCCGGTCCCGCGAATCCGCAACCCTTTATCAACAACGACAAATTCGATGGAACCAAGCCCAAGCCCTCAGGAAAGTAACGAGCGAGAAGAAAAATTGGAAGTCGGAAATCGGAAATTGGAAGTTCGCACATGCCAGAACTCACCGTAGTCATCGTTGCCACCGACAGCGAGCAGCGCACCGTGCTCCAGGTATTGGTCGACGGCACCAGCGTAGCCAGCACCGTGCATACCTGCGCCAACTTCCCCGTCGCCGGCTCCGATCCCATTATGCGCCGCGTTCAGGCCGCCAATCCGGATGTGCTGCTGATCGACATCCCCACCGACAACCATGCCCCGGCCATGCGCGCCATCGAACTTCTGCGCCAGGAACTCCCCGACTCCGCCGTCTTCGCCATCGGAAGCCTGAGCCAGCCTCAGGTGATTGTCAGCGCGATGCGCGCCGGTGCCCGCGAATTCATCGAGCGTCCCACCACCACCACCGATCTGCTGGAAGCCTTTGTTCGCCTTACCGCAGCCCAGCGCCGGGTTCACAAAGAAGGGCCGCGCGGCAAAGTCTTTACCGTTGTCAATGCCAAAGGCGGTAGCGGAGCCACCACGGTGGCGGTCAATCTCGCTCTCGCCCTGCAATCGGCCCATGGATCCACCGCTCTGGTCGATCTCGCTCCGCTCGGCCATACCGCGCTGCATCTCAATCTCAAGCCTCTGTTCAATATTTCCGACGCCACCCGCAATCTTCACCGCATGGATAGTTCCCTGCTCGAGAGTTTCATGACCCGGCACAACGGTGGCCTGCAACTGCTCGCCGGAACCAACGCCCCCGCCGCCATCGAACCCTCCACCGCCGAATTTGTCCGCCTCTTCGACATGCTGGTGGGTCATTACAAATATGTCGTCGTCGACAACTCTTCCCGTCTCGACGCCGCCAGCCGCCTGGTCTCGAATCTATCGGAATGCGTACTGCTCGTCGCCTGCACCGACGTGGCATCCCTGTGGAGCGCCGCCCGCGTCCAGCAATATCTCGGAGAAACCGGCAACCGCGAGCGCCTGCGCCTCGTCCTCAACCGTTTTCGAAAAGTCCCCGGATTCACCGAATCCGACGCCGAAAACGCCGCAGGAGTAAAATTGATATGGCGCGTCCCCAATCAATATTTCGCCATCTCTTCGGCCATCGATCGCGGCTCGCCAGTCATGGAACAAAGTCATACTGATATCGCCCGTTGCTTTTCCGGGCTGGCGCAAGAACTGACCAACAACGACGTCGACGTAAAGCGCGCCGCCTGGTCCTTATTTAAGAGCGTATAGAGTTGGGCGGCGTGAGTCGCCACAGTTTTGAAAGGGCGCGGCTTCAGCCGCGCCGCAAGCACCGCAGAAAAGGCGGCTTTAGCCGCCGAGGTTCGGTCCTCGAAAACCATATGGGTAACCTGCAGCAAACCTTCGAGCACAGCCAATACCAGCAGGTAAAATCCGACCTGCACCGCAAAATCCTCGATCGCCTGGATCTCGAAAAACTCGGCCGCTCCAACGGCGATGCCGCGCGCGACGAAGTCCTCGTTCTCATCCGCAACGCCGTCAACAACGAAGCCGTCCCTCTCAGCTTCGCCGAACGGGAACGCCTCTCCCGCGAAATTCTCGACGAAATCTTCGGCCTCGGTCCGCTCGAGCCTCTGCTCAAGGACCACACCATCTCCGACATTCTGGTTAACCGCTTCGACCGGGTATACATCGAGCGCGCCGGAAAGCTTGAACTGACCGGCTTATCGTTCAAAGATAATCCGCACCTCATGCAGATCATCGAGCGCATCGTTTCCCGCGTCGGTCGCCGCGTGGATGAATCTTCTCCCATGGTCGACGCCCGTCTCGCCGACGGCTCCCGCGTCAACGCCATCATCCCTCCGCTCGCCCTCGACGGTGCTTGCCTCTCCATCCGCCGTTTCGGCCGCGATCCCGTCACCGCCCGCAATATGCTGGAGAATCACACCCTCACCGAAGCCATGCTCGAATTGCTCTCCGTCATGGTCAAAGGAAAGTTGAATCTCCTCATCTCCGGAGGCACCGGCGCCGGCAAAACCACTCTGCTCAATGTGCTCTCCGGCTACATTCCCAACGTTGAGCGCATCGTCACTATCGAAGACGCTGCCGAACTGCAACTCAAGCAGGAACACATCGTCCGCCTCGAAACCCGCGCCCCCAACATCGAAGGCAAAGGCGCCGTCCGCATGCGACAACTCGTCATCAACAGTTTGCGTATGCGCCCCGACCGCATCGTCGTCGGCGAGGTCCGCGGCGAAGAAGCCTTCGACATGTTGCAGGCCATGAACACCGGCCACGAGGGCTCGCTCACCACCATTCACGCCAACTCTGTCCGCGACGCGCTCGCCCGCGTCGAGAACATGGTTTCCATGGCGAACCTCAACATTCCCGAGCGCGCCGTGCGTCATCAGATCGCCTCCGCCATTCACGCCGTCGTGCAAGTCGCGCGATTATCCGACGGCACGCGCAAAGTGATCTCCATCTCCGAAGTCACCGGCATGGAGAACGATCTGATCGCCATGCAGGAAATTTTTACTTTCGAACGCCGTTCGGTGGATGAAAACGGAAAAATTCGTGGCTGCTTCAAAGCCACCGGAGTGCGTCCCCAGTTCGCCGATCGCCTGGCCACCGGTGGCGGCCGCCTGCGTCCCGCGCTGTTCGAATC
>JBAVGI010000370.1:0-2846 GCA_049684755.1 Candidatus Sulfotelmatobacter sp. | reverse complement strand
ATTCTTCATGCTCGAACGCAGTCCGCTGCTTGATTCCGACTGGTCTCCTGCATCGCTCCGGCTCTATGGGCTGCAATCGTTTCGCGGTACACATCGAGAAGGATGCGCCCGGCGGCGGTCCAGGTTACTCCCGGGGCGGCTGCGAGACCCGCAGTGCGGAGCTTTTCCAGCAAGGCGCGATCTTCGTGCAACATCGTGATGTGCTGCGTCAGCGCGTCGACATCTCCCACGCGATGGATAAGGCCGGTTTCCATATGCCTGCAAATTGCACCGGCCGCTTCGGACACGAGCAGGACGCATCCGCACCCCCGGGCCTCCGAGGTCACAAGCGCACTTCCTTCCTCAATCGTTGGAAGAACAAGAGCGTCGCTATGCCTCATCAGCTCTGGTACGTCGTCCCGGTGACCCAGAACTTTTACACTGGGATGTGCCAACATCGGCAACAGTTTTTCCTGGTAGGCAGGCAGAAATCCTCCCGCGATGAGAAACGTTCCATCCTTCGATGCCGGAGACCGCAACCATGCCTCGAGCGCATAGTGCACGCCCTTTCGTACCGCGCACGCACCGACAAACAACATCGTAAGTCCGCGCTTCAGATTTCGCGGTTCGTTGCCGGGATAGTAAACGCTTTCGTCGTATCCGTAAATGTGCCGCGCTAATTGTTCTCGCGGATATCCTTTATCGACGAAAGTCTTCAAGACAAAATCTGAAGGACACAGTAGGCGCGTAGCCAGGCTGTATTCTTCCTCTTCCTTGCGCAGTTTTTCCGGGTTGTAGGCATGCTCGTGATCCGGCGGAAGCGTTATGCCCAGGCGATCGCACTCCTTTTGCACGACTTCCATGGCGAAGCCGGTATGCGCGTTGCATCTTTCGAGCACAGTTGGAATTCCTAGCCTTTTGGCTGTCTTGAGAGTCTCCAGGGCCCCCAACGGCCAGGTATGAATAACATCGATCTGTCCTGCAAGTTTCTCCAGCCGCCGTGCCACGATTCGATCGTGCAGCGCACAGGCCCGCATTGCCCCGAGGATTTTGTAGGGTAGCCTCAGGTTTCCCCAGCTTAATGTCGGGGACACCTCCGCCTGATGGCGCAGCGGCCGGGAAATGGAAGCCGGAAGAACCATGATGTTGGCCCCAGCCTCCGCCAAACCGTCCACCTGGTGCCAGGCTGTCGTACAGATCCGCTCCGCACCCAGCCGGAGTGGGAAGCTGTACAGAACCCGCACACGCTCGTTTCGCTTGGTCATGATTCCTGTTCTCGATCTAGCGTGTTGCGATGTGCCATGCTTCTTCGCCTGATTCGGTAGCAGCGGTACCTGAACCGGACGCAAAATCCAGCTTAGTCGCAGGCTCCGCTTTTCGCATTGTCGCCTGCTTTGCCTCGAAAGCCGCTACGGAAATGCAAGCCAGCAACGGGAACAGGCTCATCATCAATTGGGTCATATAGTTACTGCCTAGATGCGCCACTACATTAGCAAACAGATCAGCGCCTAGGCACCACAGAAGCCATTCCCGTGCAAGATCCCCATTCACCCTCTTCCGTGCCGTCCCGAGTGCCGCAAAGCTGCGCTTGAAAATCATAATGTACAAAATCAGAGTCAACAGGCCTCCGGTCAAAGCGATGACAACAAACTGGTTGCAGAGATCCCACATGTCCCATCCCCATATGTTGTAATACGTACATCCGAGAAGCCACCAGTCCCTGAAATGCCGGATGGTATTGTCCACCAACATGTAGCGGTGATCGCCGGACGAGGAGCCAGTGAGATCGATGCGGGCGATCAACGCCCACACAGGGGCTTTCATGACCAGGTGCAGCGCTATCAGTGTCACCGCTAGTCCCCAACGAACGATGCGCATTTTCTTGCGCAGGTACCAGAACGCTATCCCCACAACGCTCCCGCCAAAAGCTAACAATGATGTGCTTGAGTTTGAAGTGATCACCATGGCCGTGGCCCCTAAAAGTCCGGCGCTTGCTGCCACTCGGGATTTTCCTTGCGTCCACAGCCATAAAAACATCGGAATCAAGGCGCCAGCAAACACGCCGGCGTAGATACACCCCATCACTCCTTCGGAACGTATCTTTCCGTCTCTCACCGTTACTCCGAGCGACATTCCTCCCAGGTACCCAAAGATGTTTCGATGAGTGACCTGCTCGTTGATCATGCAGCTCGCCTGAATGATGCAAACCGTAGCTAGCGTCTTGATCGTGCGCTTAATCGCTTCGCCGTCGGGGATCAGGAATCTCACCACCAAATAACCGCCAATCGCGTCCAGAAAATCTCCCAAGTTATGGATCAGCGCCTGCATGTTCATCCATTGAAGGGAGAGGATGACGAGAGCCGACACCGTCCAGAGCACGACCATCTGGTCCACGCCATTGAATCCGCCAGGAAACTTTCCACGCGGCGAAGAACCTCCGCTCCAGGCCCGACGTATTAATCCGGCTATGACCAGAATCCGCAGCACGGTAAAATGCAGGCTCCCGAGTACGACCACTTGTCCGATCGGGATGGTGAAACAAGAGACCAGGAAAACAATCAGAGCCTGCCCGCGCGGACGCGTGAGCATGAGCACGATAGCGATCAGCAGCCAAATCGCCACCAGCGGATGCAGCATAGTTTCAGCCGCGCCGCCTCCAAATCGAAGATGCTGAGGTTCCATAGCGTTTAGGCTTCTACGTGTGCGGGCTCTTTATGCTTTGCGTGGTCGCGCCAAGCCTTCTTGACCTTCTGCAGGAGGTTTGTGCGTCTCAGGATTGTCTGAATCCCTTGTCCCGCTCCTTCTATCAAGGACCGAACTACATTGATGCCGATTCCCTTCACGGAAGGAGAAAAGATGTAGGCGGA
>JBAVGI010000369.1:0-4883 GCA_049684755.1 Candidatus Sulfotelmatobacter sp. | reverse complement strand
CGCTGGAAGCGATTGACATTGCGGATAATCGAACGATCTGGCGCGACACGATGACCGTTGCCGCGCCCGACATGATCGCGATGCGTGGGCAGATTACGGCGAAGGTTCGGCAGGGGCTGGTGCCGGCGCTGGGCGTAGGAACAGATACCGAGGATGCCGCGACGCGGCCGAAGAACGAAGAAGCTTACGATTTGTACCTGCGCAGCATTGCGGTACCGCACGATCCCGCGCCCAACAAGGATGCGATCGCGATGCTGGAGCGTGCGGTGGGGCTCGACCCTACATACGCACCCGCCTGGGACGCTCTTGGAGTTCGCTACCACTACGATTCCGCTTACGCGAATGGCGGGGATGCGGCCTTTCAGCGGGGCCTCGCCGCGTTCTCCAGAGCGTTGGCCCTTGATCCCGACTATATTGATCCGGCGGCTGAAATGATGCTTGCTGAGGTGGAACGCGGGGAGGTGATCAAGGCTTATCAGAGCGGGAAGGCTTTGTTGGCGCGGCATCCGGAGAACGCGTATGCCCACTTCGCTCTCTCCTACGTGCTTCGCTACGGCGGCGCCGTCGAGGAATCCGCCCATGAGTGCGACACGGCGCTGTCTATGGATCCAGGAAATTATCGCTTTCGCTCCTGCTCCTTCACGTTCGATCAGCTGGGCAACTATCCGCGCGCCATACAATTCCTGGAACTCGATGCTGGGACCGAGTGGTCCTCCAGCAACATGATGCGGGAGTACATTCGCGGTGGGCAATTGGGGAAAGCCAGGGACATCGCGCAAAACTTTCACGACCTGCCCTGGGCGCGATTGGCGATGGCTTGTACGGACAATCCGTCGTCCGAGGAAGCCGTTAAACAGGCGCGCGAAGCGGCAGCCTTTATTACCGCAGATCCTGATCCCGAGGTCCGTTACGTTACCGCCGCAGATATTCTCTTCTGCGCTCAGAAGGAGCTGGCGATGAATATGCTGAAGAGTTCGGTCGCCAATCACTTTTGCGCTTACGCGGGCCTGCAAAATGATTCGTCATGGGCGAAGCTGCGCGGGACACCGGAGTTTGCCGAGCTGGTCTCGGAGGCGAAGAAGTGCCGGGACGATTTTCTGGCCAAGAGGGAGCAGTAGTTGCAAAAAGGCTCAAAGCAGAATAAATCTAGGGGCATTTCTGCGGCGTGCTGGCTCCTTCCCTCTCGGGCGGACTTATACTTAAACTAAGAAAATAGGCGTCCGCCGCCATCCAATTCAGGAAAGCTGAAAACTTAGATCTATGAAAATCATCAGGCGGAAATTCTGCTGTCCGAAATTATCGTGGGCGGTTTTTGCGGCGATTACTTACTTCACAATATTCATTGCCGCCTCGAATGCCCGCGCGCAAAGCCTGCCGCGACCAGCGCATGTAGTGGTCGTGATGGAGGAGAATCACGCCTACTCACAGATTATCGGATCGTCGGATGCTCCTTACATCAACACGCTGGCGAGCGAAGGGGCTTTGTTCACGGAGTCTTACGCCATCACGCATCCGAGCCAGCCGAACTATCTGGCATTGTTTTCTGGCTCGACGCAGGGGGTGACCAGCGACTCGTGCCCGCACGTATTCTCTGCTGCCAACCTGGGGAGCGAATTAGTTGCTTCTGGCAAGTCTTTCACGGGCTTCTCCGAAGGGCTGCCTTCGGCGGGATCGGAGGTTTGCGACTCGGGCGAATACGCGCGCAAGCATTCTCCGTGGACGGACTTCTCCGATGTGCCCGCGAAAGATAATCAGCCTTTCAGCAAATTTCCCAGCGACTTTGCCGATCTGCCTACGATCTCCTGGGTGATTCCCAACCTTGACGATGACATGCATGATGGGACGATTCAACAGGGGGACAGCTGGCTACAGGCTCACTTGCAGGAGTATGTGACCTGGGCGAAGAAGAATAATAGTCTGCTGATCGTTACGTGGGATGAAGACGATGACACGACCGTCAATAAGATCCCGACCATCTTTGTGGGGCCGATGGTCAAGCCGGGAAAATACAGCATCAAGATTACGCACTACAACGTGTTGCGAACGTTGGAGGCGATGTACGGGTTGCCTTATGTGGGGAAGAGTTCGTCGGTGACGGCGATTACGGGGGTGTGGCAGTAGACGGAAAGCAGGCAGGACGAAGTAAGTTCAGCGATTCGGCAGAACGCGAATCCCAGGCAGGTGGATCAGGTGCTCGTCCGCGGTTACCAGTGTCAGCTCGAAGACTTTTGCGGTAGCTGCGAGCAGATGGTCGGCGGGGTCGGCATGGGAAAAGCTGATCGACGCAACTGCCAGGGCGACTTCCACGGTAAGAGGTGCTTCGATGAGCTTCAAGTCTTCCATCGAAGTTGCTACCCATGCAGGAATGTCGGACAGCATCTTGAGCCGCCGCTTTCGGTGCAGTACAGTCAACTCCCAGACGCTGACGGAAGAGAGCCACAATTCGTTCTCAGTATCCGCAAGTGCCTTGGCAACGCGGATGGTTAAGCGACTGGGGTCGGTTACGCTCCAGAGCCAGATATGAGTATCGAGAAGTAGCTTCACCGAGCGGCGTCCCACTCGTCCCAGCTGCTCGTAGGACCGACGATATCCCCCAGAATTTGCACGGTTCCGGCCATGGATCCGAGGCGTCTTCCGGTAGGCTTCGCCGGGGATGGCGGAATGACTTCGGCCACGGGCTTGCCAAAGCGGGTGACGCGGATCGGCTTGCGCGTTTTGCGGACTTCTTCCAGGATGCCGAGGCACTTGGCTTTGAACTCGGAGATGGCAACTTCCTTCATGAGTCGTTTATACCATGGTCAATGACTATGGTCAAACCAGCTGCGGCAAATGGCACACGGATTCCGTGTTACACTGGTAAGCGTTATGAAGGCTAAACTTCGCAACGTAACGGTGACTCTGGAAGAAAAGGTCGCACGATGGGCCCGTATCGAGGCGGCACGCCAGGATACCAGCGTCTCCCGGCTGTTGGCCGATATTCTTAAAGAGCGCATGCGCGAAAAAGATAGCTACGATCGTGCTATGCGTGAAGCGCTCGCGCGCAAGCCTTTCCTGAAGACCGATGGCCGGTATCTCTCCCGCGAGGAAGTCCATGACCGCACTCGCCTTCGTTGATACAAACGTCCTGATCTACGCGGTTGACGAAGCCAATCTCAAAAAACAGGAAGCTGCCAAGCACTGGCGGACTGAACTGTGGAAGAGTCGCCGCGGCCGCATTAGCTTTCAAGTGTTGCAGGAGTTCTAGGCCAATGTATCGAGGCGGTGGCCCGCCGCGCGCGAACAGGCCGTCGCCGAGATACGCAATCTGCTCGCGTGGCGGCCTGTATCCATCGATGCTGCCGTTCTGGAGAATGCATGGAAGATCGAGGAGCGGTACCTACTCTCGTTCTGGGATTCGTTGATTGTTTCGGCGGCCAAGGCGGCTGCTTGCCGGTACCTGGTGACAGAGGATTTGCAGGCGGACCAGGAGTTGGATGGCGTGGTTGTGGTGAACCCGTTTCGCGGCGGGCCCGAGGAAACGTTAGGCCTTAATTGACTTTTTGTAGTGCGAAATTCACGTAAGCACGCTGGTACCCAGAGCCTTTTTCAACGCGTACCGAAGGGCATCGTCTACTTACACCCCGATCACCCCGCACAATTCCTTCACCGCGGCAGCGCTCTTATCCAGGCCGGCCTTTTCTTCTGCCGTGAGTTTGATTTCGATGATTTGCTCGACGCCTTTCGAGCCTAGCTTTACGGGGACGCCGACGTAGAGGCCGCTGATTCCGTATTCGCCTTGCAGATAGGCGGCGCAGGGGAGGATTTTCTTTTTGTCTTTCAGGATGGCTTCCACCATTTCGGTTGCGGCGGCTGAGGGGGCGTAGTACGCGGAGCCGGTTTTGAGGTACTTCACGATTTCGGCGCCGCCGTCGCGGGTGCGCTGCACAAGGGCTTCGAGTTTCGATTTCTCGATCAACTCGGTGATCGGAATTCCAGCGACAGTGGAATAGCGCGGAAGCGGGACCATGGTGTCGCCGTGGCCGCCGAGGACGAACGCGGTGACGTTTTCGACGCTCACTTTAAGTTCGTCGGCGATGAAGGCGCGGAAGCGGGCGGAATCGAGTACTCCGGCCATGCCGACCACTCGCTCGCGGGGAAATTTACTGAGCTTATAGGCGGCTTGCGCCATGGCATCGAGCGGGTTCGAAACGATGATCAAGATGCAGTTTGGCGAATGCTTGACCACTTCGCCCACGACGGAACTCATTATTTTGTAATTCGTGTTGAGCAGATCGTCACGGCTCATGCCGGGTTTGCGGGGGATGCCGGCGGTGATGACGACGATGTCGGAATTTGCAGTGTCTTTGTAATCGTTAGTGCCGATGATGTAGGAGTCGCGCTTTTCGATGGGCATGGCTTCGAGGAGATCCAGGCCCTTGCCTTGCGGGACGCCTTCGATGATGTCGATGAGTACGACGTCGGCTAATTCCTTTGAGGCGATCCAATGAGCGGCGGTGGCGCCTACGTTTCCGGAACCTACGATGGTTACTTTCTTGCGCATGGAATGAGTCCTTTCCAGATTAAGCAATTAGCAATGAGCAGTTGGCATTTAGCCAGCACGGCGGGCTTGCCGCTGTTGGCGAAAAGCAGGTTCCTCGCTTCGCTCGGAATGACAAGCGGACGGGAGGTGAGTGCTGGATGCTGACTGCTAATTGCTAACTGCGAATTGCTGATTACTAGCTGCCAATTGCCAATTGCTAACTACACCAGCACGGCTGCGCCCATGTTCTCGATGATGCTGTCGGCGAACTGGCTGGTTTTTACTTTGGTCGCGCCTTGCATCAGGCGTTCGAAATCATAGGTAACTTTTTTCTGAAGGATGGTTTGTTCGATGCCGCGCTCGA
>JBAVGI010000368.1:0-11169 GCA_049684755.1 Candidatus Sulfotelmatobacter sp. | reverse complement strand
TCGTGAAGCACTTGCTCCGCTCAGGATGACAGGGCCAATCTGGCAGGTAACTTCTGCGCCGATGTGGGCTTTGATCTTGAGTTTTGTTGCCGCCATGTGAAAACGCGGTGCGCCATAGACGCCGTCATTATCGAGCAATGCCATGGCAGGCATCTGGAACCGTGCGCAAATTCCTGCTAAATCCTCAGGCAGGGAAGAGCCTTCGAGGAAGCTGAAGGCAGAGCGGGCATGAAGCTCGATGTACATCAGTTAAACCTTAACCACAGAGGGCACAGACAAACATCAGCAATCAGAGCTTTTTAACTCAGTCATACGTGCCTTCCACGAACCAGCATCCGCCGAGCAGATCATGCACAAGGCGGTAGAGAGCGACGCTCTCTGCATTCTGCAAAGCAATATCCCATTCATCGCGCGCCCACGCTTCCCTGTCCCACCAGTCGCCGGAACTGCGCCAGGGGCCGGCCTTCCAGAGAACATTACCCCGAACTTCCTTTTTCTTCGAACACACCACGCGTTCCAGTTCCCCGTTTTCCATAGTCACTGTGGCTCGCGGTGGAGGACGGAACATACGAAGGGCGGCGATGGCGGATTTATCTTCGGACGCCGTCTTTAGTGGACATTTTTCCTGCGTAGATATTTCTTGTGTCAATCCAGGCGCGAAGCGACGCATGCGGAAGCTTTCCGCACGATGCGTATCCAGCAACTCCAGCGAGCCTACGCAAGATTCACCAACCAACCCGGCAATGCGAGCCAGAGTGAGTTCCAATTTTTCCGGTTCTGGTGTTGGTGGCAGAAACAAACCGCCTTGCGCTGACCGTGGCCGCGCCGGTTCCGCGGCAAGATGAATCTTCAGAATGGGCGCGCCCGGCGGATGCGCATTCAAATCCAATTGCAGCAGTTTGAGAAAAAGTTTTGGATCGAGCATGGGAAGAGGAAGACTAAGGGTGCGACGAAATTGCTGATTGTTGATTGCTGATTGTTGATTCAATGACAAAAAGCTTTGCAATTCCAGAGTAAGCCGTAATTCTTGCGTGTTTAAAGCGCGCGAGGCCAAACGCGCACAAATATTTTCCAGCAGACGATTCAGCAGAAAGGCCAGCGGCTCTAACAACACAATGGGATATTCCAACTCTATTGCTTCTTCAAACATCGGAGGCGTCTCCACTGGGACCAAAGTGCGCGAAGCTGTGCCTCGCGCCAGTTGCTGCAAACGCAGGCCTTGCTGGCCCAGGCGCTCGCTCAACGCAATTGCCGGCAGTGCGGCTAATTCTCGCAAATTGCGCACACCCCAGCGATCCAGGGTTTGGAATAGCGTTCCGTGCGAGCCAGATTCATTCTTCTGATCGTCTTCTTTTTTTCCTTCACATCCATCGGCAAACAAAACTTCCAGAGACAGAGATCCCAGAGATTCACTTTCTCCTCCTGCTGGAATCACGGTCACGCCGGGAAACCCGTGAGCTGCAAGTATGGCGGCATCAGGATTCGAGGCCACGGCGACGTTTCCATCGAGTCTAAATTCAGCGGCACGTCGAAAAAGGTTACGGGCAATTTCTGGCAGCGAGCCGAACAAAGATTCCATGCCGGCGAGATCAAGAATTACGGTGTCGATTGTTGCATCTTCCACGCACGGCGAAAACGATTGTGCGCAATCCAGCAAAGCGGCGTGGGCTACGGATTCCTGCAGCGCAGAGCGTGGACGCAGCGTCACTTCGGAACATAATTCAGCCTGAGCTTTCGTCATTCCCGGCGTGATGCCTATGCGCCGGGCGCGTTCGTTCACAGCAAAAACTTTTTCCAGCGGAGGTTTGCCCTCGAAGATGGCTACAGCCTGCGCGCGCAACTCCGGTTCGGCGCGAGACAATGCTGCCACGGGAAAATTCGGTACGTAGATGCAGGCAAAAGGCATGGCAGCATAAATCCAGTGCGCGATAAATCATTGATCCATTCAAAATTCTTCATCCCGCCCAGGCGGTTTTGCTGGTGAATGTAATCTCGGCGGAACGGGCCGGTTTGTGCTCCATGCGCGATCGCACCAGCTCCGCGGTGATTTCCACGTTAGTCAGCAATTGCGTGTGGATAGGAGCATCGTTCGAAAAATTTTCTGACGTATCCAGTTTTAACGCTGCCAACTTAATCAATAAGGAGGAGCAGCTTCCGGCAATGGACTGCCGCTCAATTGCCATGAGCACTGTGGAGGTAGGCTCTACGGCACGGCGAAAACGGAACCACGTAGCCAGCGGGATGCGGCGCGCAGTCTGCAGCGGCAGATCGCCGAGATCGAGCGTGATCAATCCAAAGCCTCCGCTTTCGAGCAGCAGATCCGTAACGCGCAGAAGTTGCTCCAAGCGATGCTCGGCAGAGTGCGAAGTCTCCCCGCAACGCACCCACAGCAGACGGTCCAATTCAATCCCTGTTGCGGCGACAGATTGGGGATCGAGGGCATCGCTGGCATCCACGACGGCACAAAATTCTCCGCGTTGGGTCGCAGCAGCCAGCGCGGATAACATCAATGTGCTGCGGCCGGAAGAGGCGGGACCGCAAATTTCCGTCAGGCAGCCACGAGGCAGACCTCCGGTGAGCTGATCTATTGCGGCAATGCCACTGGATACCATTTCTGGCAGGGGACGCACTGCCAGTCGCGAAGCTGAAGTGATGCCGGTAAGTCTTGCGTCCTTGAAGGCATCAGGAGAAACAACTCGCTGGGGCGGACGCGGCTCGCCGAAAAGCTCGTCCTGGAGGGGCTGTGGGCAAACCTCGCCACCATTCTCGCTATCAAATACAAAAGGGCGGCCTTGGGCCGCCGAAGTGGAAAACACTGCGGAAGACATACAATTCCTCGGGAAGATTTCAGGGAGCGCCGGAGTTGAAAGCCGGAGGCTATTTCGCTTTTTGTTCGCCTGTAAGAATTGTGCCCTTGAGGGTGGAAATTGTCAAGCCATATATTCCTGACCATAAACCACGAAGGACACGAAGTTGCACGAAGATGAACCTAATTCTTCGTGTAGCTTTGTGCCCTTCGTGGTTCGCTGAACCCCGCTTATTTCCCGCTGTAGCTGATCCTCCAGATCGAATTCGATCCGTCGTCGCTCACCAGCAGTGAGCCATCCGGAGCTACTGTCATCCCCACGGGACGTCCCCACACGTTGCCATCCGGCAGTACAAACCCGGTGAGGAAGTCTTCATATTCACCGCTGGCGTCGCCGCTCTGATGCAACGGCACGCGAATCACCTCGTAACCCACGCGCACTGACTTGTTCCAGGAGCCGTGCTCCGACGCAAAAATGTCGCCCTTATATTCGGCAGGGAATTGCTGGCCTTCGTAGAAAGTGAACTCGAGCGATGCATTGTGCGGCTGCAGCAGCACATCCGGGACGATTACTTTATCTTTCAAGTCCGGGTGTGTGCCTTTGTGCCGCGGATCCTGATGGCCGCCCATGTACCACCACGGCCAGCCATAAAATCCACCCTCTTGTACGTGGGTGATGTAATCGGGTACAAGATTATCGCCCAATCCATCGCGTTCATTTACCGAGCACCACAACTCGCCGGTCTGCGGATCGATTGCAATTCCGCCTCCGGCGTTGCGAATGCCATAGGCATACACACTCAACTTGCAGTTCGTGGGATCGCACCAGAGAATGTCGGCACGGTTTTTCTCGCGCGGAGTTGTGTCAGGATCGTCTATGTTCGATCCCGAGCCCACCGCGACAAACATTTTTTTGCCATCCTGCGAGAACGCTACGGCACGCGTCCAATGCCCGCCTGGGCCGGGCAGATCGGCGATGTGTTCCGGCGCTCCGCTGGCCTTCAGATCGCCGGTGTGATAGGCAAAGCGAACCACTTCGCGCTCGCTTCCAACATATAACCATTGCGGATCAGATCCAGGAGGATAGAAGGCCAGGCCATAAGGGCGCTTCAGGCCGCTGAAAAAAATAGCGGACTGTTCGGGTTTGCCGTCACTGGTTAGGCCGCGAAACACCCGAATGCGGCCGGGATCGCTTTCCGCCAGAAAGATGTCGCCATTCGGAGCCGTGCGCAGAGTTCGTGGATTGTCGAGCCCACTCGCATATAACTCCACTTTGAATCCGGGGACCGTCGAAGGCCACACGTTCTCCGGACGCGCCACCAACTTCGGGCCATTATCCGAGGATTGAGTGGCGTAGGGCGATGGCAGATCCTTCACTGTAATTTTGCGAGTGGTACCTGGGTTTTCATAGCGGAAGTCGGTGAAAGGCGGATTGGGCGGCGGAGCCTTCAACTTTGACGTGCTCATATCGGCCGGCGCCGGCGCGCTTTCAGCTTGTGAATTCGGAGACGTCGCGATCGACTTCACGTAGCTGACAATCTGCCAGCGCTGATTTTCCGGTAGAGCAGCCCATGATGGCATTCCATTATCTTTGTCACCCTTGGTGATAAACCAGAACACTTCTCCGGGCGCGACTGTCTGCAGTTTGCCGTCGACGAGGGAGGGAACATTGCCTGTACCTTTTCCCGTCTGTCCGTGGCAAGAGCCGCAGTTGCTGGCGTAGAGTTGCCTTCCCGCCATCGCTGCAGCGGCTTTGCCTTCATAAGGATTTTTCGTCGCACGAGTGGATGCTGGAGCGTTATGAAACGCGGCATCCACATTCTGTGCGGCGAGTCGCAGGGGCGCGGATAGCAGAACGGCTGTCGCGATAATGGTAAAAGTATATGCAAATGAGCGCATGGACCCTCTCAGAAACATTTCCATCTCAGGGATTGACTCGACGACTTTACCCGAAACTTTGGATGCACTTACAAGGCGTCAGGATTGCGGAAGTTTTTTAGCGGAGATGCCATCTTGCGCGCGTCGCGCCTGCTCATACGCCTCGCGGGGGTCGCGTCCCGTGACTTTCTTGAACCATGCGGGATGGAACGTCCAGGCCCACGCTTCGCTCACCGCGCCACGCGTCATGGCTTGAAAAGTTCCGGGCTCGCCAATCGTGCTCAAATAAATGTGGATGAAAATTCCACCCAGCATAATGATCGCCGAGATATCGTGCAGCACGTAACTGACGGCCACGGCCATCGCGCCGAAGGTGCGCGCCCCCATCCATAGAATAATTCCGGTGATCAGGTAGACGACGCAGCCGGCAACGATCTCCCAGAACATCGCTTTCTGACCAGCGTTAAAGAATCCGGTGTCGGGCGATTCAAGCGTCTCCTCGCCGCTGACAATTCTTCTGATATTAAGTATCCATTTCGTGTCGCCGGGGCACCACAGCATGGGCCTCAGCCAGTTCAGCATCTGCAGAAAGAAGAAGAAAACGAACGCCACTCCGAAATAGGGATGCAAGATTCGGCTTAAAGCGCCTCCGCCAAAGATGGGAGTGAACCAGCGGAATAGCCACGGTAGATAAATCCCGAAGCCGGTGAATAACGCGAGAAAGAAGAACAGAGCAACCGCCCAATGGAGCACGCGTGTGTAGACTGGGTGCCGCAGCAGTTCCCCGCGATATACTTCGGTGCGCCCGATCGAATCGAAAGTCCGCCGCGCCTTTTCGTCGAAGCGATCAATCGCCGTTGCCATGGGCAGGCTCCTTCTCGTGTGATTCCGGCTGTGGGCGTCGCGGGCCGACCGCGACGTAATGCAACAGCACGCCTAGCCCTCCGAACAGCGCAAACGTGCCGAGAACAGGCTTGAACAGCCACTTCCAGATGGTGTAGCTCCAGGGAATGGTTGGATTCTTCGGCAGCCCGCCATAGCGTTCGGGGTCGGTGGCATCATGCAGGACATAAATTACATGGGTTCCGCCAATCGATTGCGGATCGTAAACCCCGGCATTCTCCATGCCGAAATTCTCTTTCAACTGCCGGGCGCGTTCGTTGGCGATGAACTTCATGTCATCCTTGCTGCCGAACTTCAAACATCCGGTGGGGCAAGCCTTGATGCATGCCGGTTCCAGCCCTTCGCCGACTCGATCTGAGCACAGCGTGCACTTATAAACTTTCTTCGTGCCGGGATTGAATCGGGGAATATTGAACGGGCAGCCAGAGACACAAAACTCGCAGCCAATGCAGTTGTCCTGATTAAAATCCACGATCCCGTTGGTGTATTTCACAATGGCGCCGTCGGCGGGACAGGCTGCAAGGCATCCGGGATCGGCGCAGTGCATGCACTGATCTTTCCTCATCAACCATTGAATCGTTCCGTCTTCGCGCTGGTGTTCGTTGAACTTGATCAGATTCCAGAAGTTCCAGCGCGTCTGCGGCATGGTCTGATACGTGTTGTCGAAAGTAGTCGCGCCGAAGGGCATGTCGTTCCATTCGACGCACGCCACTTCGCAGGCCTTGCAGCCGATGCAAGTGGTGGTATCAACGAGCTTGCAGACTTCGTAATCGCGCTGCATCCCAAAGCCCGGAGATGGGCCAGAATGCCCGGATATTTTTTCGGCTTGTAATGCCTTGCGATCGCTCATTTCCTCTCACTTCGATTAGCGCCGTCGTCTTACCGGCTACGTCGCGGCGCTACGTTCTAAACTTTCTCCAGCTTAACCAGAAAGCCCTTGAACTCAGGCGTGAATGCATTGGGATCAATTACCGTCGGCGTTAACTGATTCGCCAGAGTCTTTGCTGTCTTGTCTTCATCTTCGACGATTCCGCGGAATCCCCAGTGAATGGGAATGCCGATCTGGAATGTTTCTTTGCCATCGATCTTCATTGGGCGAATCCGGCGAGTCACCATGGCTTTTGCAATATAGTGGGCGCGGGCGCTGGTGACCTTGACTCTCTCGCCGCCGCGAATGCCCATGCGGTCGGCCAGTTCCGCGGGAACCTCCACGAACGGCTCCGGCACAAGCTCCACATTCATCGGATTATTTTTCGTCCAGTAGTGATAGTGCTCGGTGAGCCGGTAGGTAGTGCAGACAATGTTATATCCCTGATCGACCGTGCCGTACTTGTCCATATCGGTCTTGTACTTCTTCACCACCGGATTGTTGGATTGGGCCGGGTGGAGCGGATTCGCGATTGGACTCTCCATCGGTTCGTAATATTCCGGGAACGGCCCGTCGGCCATCGCACCCAGCGGCACAAACAGCCGGCCAACGCCTTCCGGATTCATGATGAACGGTCCCATGTGATCTTTGGGCGCCGAGTCCGGCTTGAAGTCCGGAACATCGTTTCCCACCCAGATTTGCTTGGCTTCGTCCCACCAGACCTGTCGCCGCTGCGGATCCCAAGGCTTGCCATTTCCGTCGCAGGAGGCGCGGTTGTAGAGGACGCGCCGATTCATCGGCCACGACCATCCCCAGTTGGGATAAACCCCCATTCCCGAGGGATCGTCGGTTCCACGGCGCTGCATCATCGCGCCGGCCTCGGTCCACGATCCGCAATAAAGCCAGTTGCCTGAAGATGTCGTTCCGTCATCTTTCAGCCATGCGAAGCCGGGAAGTTGCTGTCCCGCTTTGATGGTGATATTCGTTTTCGGATCGGTGATGTCGGCGAGCGCTTTGCCATTCAGTTCCTTCGCCACTTCCGACAGCGACGGGTTGTACGGGTCCGTGTACGCGAATGTCGCATTCAGCACCGGATCGGGGAACTTGCCTCCCTCTTTTTTGTAAAGATCGCGAACCTTCAGAAAGATGGTTGCCAGAATTTCCTGATCCAGCCTTGCCAGACCTGGAGGCGGCACGGCGGCATTTTTCCACTGCAGCCAGCGCGCCGAATTCACGAATGTTCCATCCTTCTCCGCGAAACCCGCGCCCGGCAGCCGGTACACGGTAGTATTAATTTTCTTCTGATCGTCGGCCGTGATGCCCGGTGCGCGCCAGAACTCGCTGGTTTCATCGGGATAGATCTCGCACACCACCAGCCAGTCAGCTTTCTTCAAGGCGTCGATATTCTTATTGGAGTCAGGACCGATCATTACGCCGTTCATGCCGAAGGCGAATATGCCCTTGATCTTGCCTTCGTACATATCGTTCCAAATGTTGACCCAGGAATAATTGCGGTCGATTTTCGGCAAGTAATGGAAGGCCCAGTCGTTGTCTTTTGTCGCAGCCGCGCCATACATGGCTTTCAGAAACGAGATCGTAAACTTAGGAGTGTTCGACCAGTAATTGAACGACTCCCAGGGATCGGGCTTCGACACTGTGGGCGTGGTGCGCTTCAGGAAAGTCGCCAAATCCACGTCAGCTGGATTGGGCATCTTCAAATAGCCGGGCAAAATGTCGAATATTCCCGCCATGTCGGTGGCGCCCTGAATATTCGAATGTCCGCGCAGGGCATTCACGCCGCCACCGGCGCGCCCCACGTTGCCCATCAGCAGTTGCAGCATGGCCGCGGTACGGATAATTTGAGTGCCGAAACTGTGCTGCGTCCAGCCGACGGCATAGATGATCGTCGACACCTTCTTCATGTCGCCATCTTTGCGGACAGAAGTATATAGATCGGCGGCTTTCAGGAATTGATCCTGCGGAATGCCCGTGATGCGCTCCACCATCTCCGGCGTGTAGCGTTCGTACTGCTTCTTCATCAACCGAAACACGCAGCGCGGATGCTGCAAGGAAAGATCGAACGCAATCTTCGGGGGCAGCGCTGGCACTCCGGTTCCGCCTTTAGCGCCCGCCGGACTGGCTCCTTGATGGCCCTGTCCCTGGCCGGTGTCGCTGCCCTTCGCCTCGTGCCCCGAGGGCGGCGTGTTTTGCGCTGCAGGCGTCGGCATCACAGGCTTGCCGGTTAAGTCTCCACCTTCTTCATAATTCCAGGTGGATTTGTCGTAAATTTTTTTCTCGGTATCGAAGCCTGAATACAGTCCATCCTCGGGCAGCTTGAATCCGTCTTTAATGATGAAGGCGGCGTTGGTGTAGTTAACGAGATATTCGTGCGCAATGCGGTTGTTCGCGATCGCGTAATTGATCAATCCACCAAGAAAAGCAATGTCGCTGCCGGCGCGAATCTGCACATACATGTCGGCATTGGCTGCGGTGCGCGTGAGTCGTGGATCTACGACGATTGTTTTGGCATTGCGGTGAATCTTGGCTTCGACGGCCCACTTGAAACCGCAAGGATGGTTTTCGGCCGGGTTCCCACCCATGATCAACATCATGTCGGTGTTTTTGATGTCGATCCAGCCATTGGTCATTGCCCCGCGTCCGAATGTTGGCCCCAAACTGGAGACCGTAGGGCCGTGTCAAACCCGGGCCTGGTTTTCCAGGTAGCAGACCCCCAGGCTGCGCATCGTCTTTACCGCGAGATAATTGAATTCGTTAGTGTCGGTGCAGCCGCCGGTCCAGGCGATGCCTTCGCAGCGGTTCACGGTTTTACCCGAGCCATCTTTCTCCACGAAAGTATCGTCGCGCGTTTTCTTCACCCGTTGCGCGATCTCGGCGTAAGCCTGCTCCCACGAAATATCCTCCCAGTCTGTCGCACCGGGACGCCGCACCTGCGGCTTCAACAGGCGGCGATCGTTCAGGATGTCCTGCTCCAGCGACGATCCTTTCGGGCAAAGCGTCCCGCGATTAATAGGATGATCGGGGTCGCCCTCGACATGCACAACTTGCGGAATCGCATTCTTCGCTTTATCGCCCAGCGTGTAAATGATCACGCCGCAACTGACGGCACAATACGGGCAGGTGCTGCGCGTCTCCGTGGCGCGCGAAATCTTGAGACTTTGGGTTTGCGCATAAGCGGGAGTCAGATCGAATCCGAGGAGCGAAATGCCTGCACCACCAGCGAGCGTGCCTTTGAGGAAGGTTCTGCGGGAGAGTTCCATTTGCGCATCCTCCGACTGCCTCGATCGGACCAGAAGGGCCGAACCGAACTGCCAGACTTTTAAACTCAGACTTCAAAACCTGTGAAACCGATTTACTGAAGCTGGTTATTCTCGTCGACCGCAGGGTTTAGCCGCGCGGCCGGGTTGCGCCCCAAATTTTCCAAAACTATATTCCCAATACCGCACCTCAGTCAAATGGCCGAAACAGGGGCGAACTTTCCTCCGCGGAGTTGCTTGCGGGCGATGCGAAGCAGCATAATCGCGGCGTGGCAGAAACCTTATGGCAGCAGCGCATCCGGCGCGCCGAACATCTGGCAAGCGAGCATCCCTTCGCGAGCCAGATCCTGGCCTTCTATATTCAGGTGGCGCGATTTCAGCAGGAACTCTACCAGAGAATCCAACGTGCCTCCGCTGGAAAGAGACCAGCGGCCAGCGTTGGCGTTTCACCGGCTGTTGTTCAAGGAGAGGGTCAAGGAAAAGAGCAGGCGACTCGCCCACTTTCGGGCCAGCAAGACGTTGGGGCTATAAATCCCGGTCCTCCGGAATTGCCGCAGCTCCTGGCCAGCTTTCCTCCATTCCTGGCACTGGTCGAAAAGCAAGCGCCAGCCCGCCTGGCACAGATTGCGCGTGAGCTTGGCCGGGCGCCGTCAGATTCGTGGCCTGAAGTATTAAATAATTTTTGGTCGGGCCCGGATCAGCTTTCGGAACAAGGGCCGGAGCCCAGCGAGTTTCTTGCTCTCGCTTTTCTTCAGCCTTACGCCGAATTCGTTCGCGCCCGGGTTCCGCTGCAACTCCAAAACTACACTTACGCGTTGTGTCCTTTTTGCAGCCGCAAGCCGGTGATGGGTGTGCTTCGTCCGCTGGGCGAAGGAGCGCGCCGCAATCTGCTATGCGGATTTTGCCTGTGTGAATGGGAGTTCCGCCGCATCGTCTGCCCCGGTTGCGACGAAAAAGACCATGCCAAGCTTCCGGTCTATACCGCCGAAGAGTTTCCCTATATCCGGGTGGAGTGTTGCGATGCTTGCCACACTTACATCAAGTCGATTGACCTGAGCAAAAACGGCCTGGCCGATCCTCTGGTCGACGAACTCGCCTCGGTCCCGCTCGATCTCTGGGCGCAGGAGCACGGTTACGCCAAGCTCCATCCCAATCTGCTGGGCATGTAAATTACGTTGGTTAAGAAAGCGACTATTTTCCGCGGGCCGGGTTTGTAAATTGCTTGTAAGGATACAACCTTGTCCGCGTGAGACTTGATCAGAGTGCAAGTAAGCCGTATAAGCTAAAATACATCAACCCGACAACCCAACCATTGCTGACGGAGATTTAATGCGATCCTGGAAGTTTCTTCTGCCACTTCTGGCCTCATCCCTGTGCTTCGCCGCCCAGCCCGACCGCATTACCGGACCGATTGATTCCAGCCAGATGGTGGCGCTGAA
>JBAVGI010000367.1:0-3425 GCA_049684755.1 Candidatus Sulfotelmatobacter sp. | reverse complement strand
GTTCTGCAACTGCCGCGCGCGGCGAGCCGCGACCAAAACTTTGCGGTAGTTCGAATCGAAATTGGTCTCAATCGTCATCGGAGTCTCCTCCAAAAAGAAATCCCTGCTGGTCGGGGTCTTTGCCAATACCGAAGGCCTCCAGCACAGGTTTGAGCCGTTCCTGCGAGTTCGCTTGCAGGCAGGCCGCGGCGACCTCCAACACCCGCCGAGAGCGAAACGCTATGGGTTCGCCATTGCGATAAAACCGTTCGGCAAGAACAATGGCTTCCAGCTGCGCGACCGCCCGGTCGAGAATGTCATTGATGAGAATATAGCCGTACTGGCGATAATTCTCAATCTCGCGGCGCGCCGCGCTTAGACGGCGATGAACTTCCTCTTCGTTCCGCACGCCTTCGGCTCGGCTGCGGTTGCGCAGGCGGGTGCGCAGAACGTCGGGATTGGGCGGCATGACAAAGATGGAAACAGCTTCGGGCATTTTGGCGCGCACCTGCGCGGCGCCCTGCACGTCGATGTCCAGAATCAGGTCGTGGCCAGCGGCCAGAGCGTCGTCGAGCGATAGGCGAGCCGTGCCGTAGTAGCTGCCGAAGACCTCTGCATGCTCCAGAAACATCCCAGCTCCGGCCATGGCCTCAAAGTCTTCCCGCGTGGTGAAGTGATATTCTCTCCCATCGCGCTCGGAGCCGCGCGGCGCGCGCGTTGTCCAGGAGATGGCAAAGTCGACGCTGCTCACCTGCTTGCGTAGCTCACTCACCAGCGTGCTCTTACCGGAGCCGGACGGCGCCGAGATGATGAATAGAATGCCTGCCAAAGTCGATCGTGCCTTTCTTTACAGTGGTCAGTGTGATTGTGATTTTGAGTGTGAGTAATCAGCGTATTAATCCACTCACACTATTCTCTTGTTCCCTGCCTTACTCCACATTTTGCACTTGTTCACGCGCTTTTTCGATCTCAGCCTTCATGGCCAGACCCAACTCGGTAATGCGCATACCCTTCCCGCTTACGCCACCAGTCTTCGAAAGCAGCGTATTGGCTTCTCGGTTCATCTCCTGCAGCAGGAAGTCAAGTTTTTTGCCGGCTTCGCCGCCGGAGCGCAACAGTTCGCGGAAATGCTCGATGTGCGCTCCGAGCCGCGCAAGCTCTTCGCTAATGTCGCTGCGCTCGATGAGAACGGCGACCTCCTCAAGCACACGCTGCTGGTTAAACTCCGGACCTGCAGCCGAGGCCAGCCGCTGTGTCAGCCGCTCCTGGTAGCGCTGCTCAATTTCCGGACGAAGCTCCGCAACGCTTGCGGTAGCAGCGGCAAGGCGGTCGAGAGTGCCGTTCAGAATGGCATCAAGTGCTTCTCCTTCGCGCGCGCGCATAGCCTTCAACTGTTCTACAAGAGGAAGGGCCTGTTCCAGAACGCTTGCAGCAAGCGCAGCGAACTCATCCTCCCTGCGGTCGTCCATCTGGAGGGCACCGGGCAGGCGCAGAGCAGCATTCAGGTCGGGCTCGCCGCCGAGCCCATGCTCGGTCCGCGCTGCTTCGAATGCGGCAAGATAGCCGGCAATCAATTCACGATTGTATCCAGCCCTCGCCTGCGCGTTGCGTTCGACCGCGAGGACCAGATCGACGTGACCGCGGATGAGATTCTCCTTCAGCACGCGGCGCAGTTCCACTTCCATGGCGTCGAGGCCCGACGGAAGCCGGAACTGTAGATCGAGAAAACGATGATTCACGCTCTTGAGGGTGAGCGTGTAAGCGAGCTGCTCATCATTGCCCACGGGCACGTGCGCCTGCACTCGTGCAAACCCGGTCATCGAAGAAATCGCCATGCTTACTCCTGCGCCTCGCGCGCCAGCAAGGGCTCATGCGCCCAACCGTTGCCGTTCTGCATATCGGGCGTGTCAATGAACTGCAATTGATAGAGCCGTTGATAAGTCGGGGACGCCGTCAGCAATTCTTCGTGCGTTCCGATGGCCGTGATGCGTCCGCATTCCACCACTGCGATGCGGCTGGCGCGGCGGATAGTCGAGAGCCTGTGAGCGATCACCAGCACAGTGCGGTTTTGCATCAGGTTGGCTAGAGCTTCCTGTACCAATGCTTCGCTTTCCGCGTCAAGCGCCGATGTGGCCTCGTCAAGGATGAGAATGGGCGCATCCTTGAGGATGGCGCGCGCGATGGCGATGCGCTGGCGTTCGCCGCCCGAGAGCCGGAAGCCTTTCTCGCCGATCACTGTGTCGTAACCCTGCGGCAACTTCAGAATAAAGTCGTGGGCCAGGGCGTTGTGCGCCGCCGCTTCCACAAGGGATCGCTTCGCATCAGGCTGACCGTAGGCGATGTTGTTGTGCACGGTGTCGTTGAACAGGATTGTTTCCTGCGTAACCTGTGCCACTTGGCGACGCAAAGAAGCCAGCGTAAGTTCGCGCAGATCCTGGCCGTCGATGAGGATGCGCCCCGACGTCACGTCGAAGAAGCGCGGAATCAAATTCACCAACGTGGATTTACCCGCGCCGCTCGGACCTACCACAGCAAGAACTTCGCCGGCGCTCACTTCGAGGTCGATGTTGTGCAGGATCTGCTCTTCGCCCTCTTCGCTCGAATAGGCGAATCCCACGTCTTCAAACTTGATGGATTGATGGAAACGGGCGAAGGTGGCGGCGTGCGGGCGCTCCACTACATCATCTTCGGTATCGAAGAAACTGAAGATCGAAGTCGACGCACCTATGGCCGACTGGAAGCTGTTGTAGAAGAAGGCGAACCGCCGCAAGGGATCGTAAAGCTTGAAGAGCAAGAATAGAAACGCGGCAAAGATGCCCAGCGTCATATGCCCGCCCTTAATCTGGTTCCTCCCGATCCAGAGCATCATGGCGATGGCCAACGCGCCTACTGTATCCATAAGTGGTGAACTGATTGACTGGATCCGAATGCTGCGCAAATTGGCGCGGAACAGGCGTCGGGCGGCGTTCTTGAAGCGCAGAAGCTCCCAGAGTTCGGTGTTAAAGGACTTTACGATGCGGTTACCCGTCACGGTTTCGTGAAGAATGTTCTGGACATCGGCGAGTTTGTCCTGGCCGGTACGCGTACGCGTGCGCACCTCGCGCCCGATCTTGCGCACCGGGGCCACGACCAGCGGGATAAACAAGAGTAATGCCCAGCTCAGGTTTCCGCCGATAGCGATCACGGAGATCATGGCCGCCACAAAGGTGAAGAACTGCTGCAGGAAATCGCCCAGCACCGAACCCAGCGAAGTCTGCACCCGATCCACATCGTTGATGAGCGTAGAAAGGATGGTGCCGGTGGGATGTTGATGAAAGAAGCTCAGGGAGCGGCGCAGCGTGGTCTCGTAAAGATGATTCCTGAGGTCGGTGATGGTACCGAAGCTGGCGTAGTTCACCAAATAATTGCCAGCGTAGTCGCAAAGTCCTTTTAAAACCGTAGTCACA
>JBAVGI010000366.1:0-10437 GCA_049684755.1 Candidatus Sulfotelmatobacter sp. | reverse complement strand
TGCTCAATCGCTGGCATAGCCAAGACGTACGAAGATTTTCTCGATCTGCTGGTCTGCGACACGCGTGACGCCCGCGCTGCCATAATGCTGCGCGAAAACGGCCTGCGAGTGCAGTGCACTGAAACCATCATGCGCACCGCCGATGACAAGGCCGCACTCGCTCGAACCGTGCTTTCCTTCGCAATGGAGCGGCCGTCCTCTGATCGCTCAGTTTCCGAAAAATCCGCTGCCCGTGCCACCGTCGATCAGCCGTGATCCTCATTCCCGTCAAGAATCTGTCGGCAGCAAAGCAGCGGCTGGCCGCGGTATTGGATCAACCGGCTCGTACGGAATTGGCCCAAACCATGTTGCGTGATGTTGTCACCGCAATCGCGGCGTGGCCGCGACGTCCGTCCTGCGCGCTCGTCACCGGAGACCCATTCGCCTTGGACCTCGCCCGGCAATATGATTTCGAAGTTATTCCAGATCCGGCAAATCCCGGAGAGACCGGGGCAATCGAAATGGCCACTCGCCTCTGCGTCGAGCGAGGCGTTGATAGCACTCTCGTCATTCCGGCAGACATCCCTCTGATTCAAGCTACGGAGCTAGAACAAATTTACGCCGTGGCTCCTGACGAAGGCTCGGTTCTGGCTCCGGCTGCCGACGGACGGGGAACTAATGCGATATTCCGGCGCCCGGCAAATTTGTTCCCTCTACGCTTCGGTAATGACAGCTTCAAACCGCATCTCGCCGCGGCGCGAGCAACTGGAAAATCTTGCCAGGTTTTGAAATTGCCGGGCATCGCAGTGGATGTGGACAACCCCGAGGACCTGCAGCAGCTTCTCTCGCATCCAGGAGAAACCCGCACTCAGAGCTTGGTTCGCCGATGGACGCTCGAAGGCCGCTTGCCCGCCACAAAGGCGGAGACCCATTGAGCGAACTACGACGCCAGCAGCGTAAAACTTCTGTGCGGCCGCGCGCAAAGAAGAAATCGAGCCTTCCGCCGACCGAGATACGCCTGATCCCAATCCCTTTAGCGGACGACATCCAACCTGGCGATTCCTTGTCGGAGAAACTCACGGCGGCAATGCAGCAACGCACGATTGCATTTGCGCCCGGCGATATTCTCGTCGTCAAACACAAAATCATTTCCAAAGCGGAAGGCCGCATCGTCGAACTCGCCACGATCGATCCTTCTGACGAATCAATCGCCTGGGCGAAGAAGTATGGGCTGGATGCACGCGTCATCGAGCTAGCTCTGCGCGAGAGCCGCGCCACTATCAGGCGCAAGAACGGCGTCCTTATTACGGAAACGCAGCACGGATTCATCTGCGCCAATAACGGAGTGGATGTATCCAATGTTGATGGAGGCCGCCACGCCCTGCTTCTGCCCGCCGATCCCGACCGTTCGGCGAGAAAGCTTCAGCGCGAACTGAAGAAGCGCACTAAACTCGCAGTTCCCGTTCTTATCACCGACACTTTCGGACGCCCGTGGCGCGAAGGCCTTGTGGACCTTTGCATTGGCATCGCCGGAATGAAAACGCTTCGCGACGATCGTGGCCGCCGCGATCCGCACGGCTACACTCTGCAGGCAAGCTTTGAAGCAATCGCTGACGAACTCGCGGCCGCGGCCGGTCTAGCCTGCGGCAAACTCAGCCGGACCCCAGCCTGCATCATTCGCGGATTTCCTTATGAACCGGCTCGCGGCCGCACTCATGACCTGCTCCGTCCCGCGGCCAACGATCTGTTCCGCTGATCTGCTCTGCGAAACCCTCGCCAAATGGGCGCCTACAGGAGTAGTTTGGAGTCATCAAGGAAGCTCGGAGGAACCTTTGACCCGCCATCTTTCAATATCGGAATTGGAAAACTTCCCCTCGCTCGACTGGTTCGACATCGCTCCGGCTCTCAGGCAAGCCGTCCGTTCTTCTCTAGAACGAATTCTCGAAACTCAAAATGGCAACGCTATTTCGCAGCAAGAGGCTTACGAACTGGCCCATGCCGATGGCGATGACCTGCTCGGGCTACTGGCCGCGGCTAATGTGATGCGCGCCGAACTCTCCGGGAACCTAGTCACCTACGTCGTGAACCGCAACATTAACTTCACCAATATTTGTTTTGTGGGATGCAAATTCTGCGCCTTCAGCCGCGGTCCCCGGGAATCCGATACATATTTTCTGGAGCCAGCTCAAGTTGCGCAGAAAGCTGCCGAGGCCTGGCAGATCGGAGCCAGAGAAGTCTGCATACAGGGCGGACTACCGCATGGCCTGCCTCCATTTTATTATCGCGACATTCTGCGCGCGGTAAAGAATGCAACCCCGCGCATGCACATTCATGCATTCTCCCCAATGGAGATTGTTTACGGCGTAGAACTAACCGGCATGAAACTTGCCGATTACCTCTCGATGTTGCGTGACAATGGCCTCGACACGCTGCCGGGCACCGCAGCCGAAATTCTGGATGATGAAATTCGGCACATTCTTTCAGCGAACAAACTTTCCACCGCGCAGTGGATTGAAGTCATCCGTACCGCCCATCGCCTCGGGATCCGCAGCACTTCCACTATGATGTACGGCCACACTGAAACCCCCGAGCATTGGGTTCGCCAGATGTATCTGCTGCGTGAAATTCAGGATGAGACAGAGGGTTTCACCGAATTCGTTCCGCTCGGCTTCGTGCACCAGAACACTCTGCTGTTCCATCAAGGCCTGTCTCGAACCGGGCCCACGCTTGCCGAACATTTGAAAGTGCATGCGCTATCGCGCCTGCTGCTCGCCGGATCGATCAACAATATTCAAGTATCGTGGGTGAAATTAAATCGTCAGCTTTCCCAACTCTGTCTGCACGCGGGCGCCAATGACTACGGCGGCACGCTGATGGAAGAAAACATTTCACGCGAGGCTGGAGCCACCGCAGGCCAGTACACCAGCCCGGAAGATTTTCAATCGCTGATTCTGGAAACGGGACGGATCCCGGCCGAGCGCAACACAACCTACTCGCGCATCAAGATCAAGTTTCCACTGGAAGACTTCACCACAGAGGAAACCTTGGAGCCTGAATTTGCCTGATTCGGGTCCAATCGCCATCCTCGGTGGAACCGGCCCAGGAGGCATGGGCCTCGCCTTGCGCTGGGCGCGGGCCGGGGAAACGATCATCATCGGATCGCGAGATGCGCTGCGCGCAAAAGAGGCCGCCAGCGCAATTAAGAAAGCAGTCGGAGAGCGCGCTCAGATTTCAGGCATGGAAAATGGGGCGGCTTGCGCTGCTGCAAATATTCTTGTGCTCACCGTCCCGTTCGAAGGTCAGGCCTCTCTGCTCAAACAGATCAAGCCTTTGATTCGCTCGGGCAGTGTTTTGCTTGACGCCACGGTCGCACTCGCCTCCAGTGTCGGCGGACGCGCCTCGCGCACGATCGGCGTCTGGCAGGGATCAGCTGCGCAACAAGCCGCTGAACTCGTTCCAAAGGGAGTGAGTGTAGCGGCGGCTTTCCATAATCTCTCGGCCGAACTTCTCAATGGAGACGAAGACCTCGACTGCGACGTCGTCGTCTGCAGCGACGATGCTGGCGCCAGTCAACTCGCTCGGACTCTCGCCGCGAAGCTTCCTGGAGTTCGCGCTATTGACGGCGGCAAATTGGAAAATGCGCGCGTCCTCGAACAAATGACTGCTCTGCTGATCGGCCTGAACATCCGCCACAAGGGTCACGGCGGCATTCGCATCACCGGCTTGCCGCCGCAGGCCTACAAGTAATTCAGCAAGACGACTCTTAGAACAAATACTTCAGCGAAAACTGAATCAGTCGCGGCGTGCCCACAGTTGAAGTGATCGGTGCCGTAAACCGTCGCATCGCTGCTGCTACCGTTGGTGAGCATTTTGTCTTGCCATAGCAGCCGTCAGGAGTATCGTGGGGCGGTCAGCCGGCAGTTTTCTCTCCTGCAAATTCGGAGTCCGGCTGAATTCAGCGGGCGCGCACTCCGCTCTCAGCAACCGCTGTGCTTTGAACGGACCGTCGTGCTCGAATCTTCCGCTTGAAAGGAGACCGCTCATGGCCGTCTCTCCTCTGCCGATTCCGGAATTGAGTCTCGAAACCTCGATCACTCCCGAAGAAACCGTAATCCGTTGCACTGGGAGGATCACGTCGAACACCTCGGGTACCTTGCAGGCCGCGGTTCGCGGTCATATTGCTGACGGGAAGCGCATTGCATTGGACCTGACCGATGTGAATTACATGGACAGTTCTGGCCTGGGCGCGTTGGTCAGTGTCTACGTCTCGGCCAAGCGACAGCACTGTCAACTAAGGCTGATCAATGTGGGACCGAGGTTGCAGCAACTGTTTCGACTCACGAAACTAGCTTCGGTGTTCGATGGACACGACGACTTCCTCGGCTGGACGCCAGACTAGATGGTTCCCAGTCGACGCCATGGCGTGTGCATCGGCAGCTAGTCTTCCACCGCCTGCGTGACCATTTCGGAAGGCTCGCCGCCAGCTGCGGCCTGCGCCACAATTAACCGCCGCGCTTCCACGCGTATCTTTGGAAGTTGCGACCAGAACCACACCGCGCCCGCCACTGACGCTACTCCCCCTATTGCTACCGTCAGCTGCGCACCCAGGCGGTCTGCCAGAGCGCCGCCCAGCAGCGCTCCAATGGGAGCCATGCCCATGAACATCATCGAATAGACCGCCATCACCCGCCCCCGCAGCGCGTCCGGAACCATCACTTGAATCAGTGTGTTTGAACAAGCCATCTGCAGCATCATCGTATAGCCAACTGGCAACAGCAGGATCACCGAAACCCAAAAACTGTGAGAAAGCGCGAACACCACCAGGCTCGCTCCAAAACCAGCGCAGCACAGCGCGACCCATCGCCCCAGACCTTTGACTCCTTCACGAAACGCGAGGGTAAGAGCTCCGAGCAGCGCTCCCACGCCAGTCGCGCCCATGAGAATACCCAGCCCTTGTGCCCCGCCGTGCAAAATCTTATCGGCGAAGATCGGCATCAACACCACGTAAGGCATTCCAACCAGGCTCACCAGGCCCAGCAGAAGAAGCAGCGCCCGGATCGGCGCCGTGCGGTTGACGAAACGGAATCCTTCCATCATGTGTTCCAACGGTGACGCCATCGATGCACGCGGACGGCTCTGCACCTTCATCATCAGCAATCCGATAATCACGGCGATATAACTGACCGCATTGGCGAAGAAGCACCAGCCTTCGCCGATCTTCGCCACCAGGATTCCCGCGACTGCCGGGCCGATTACGCGCGCTCCATTGAACATGGAAGAATTCAGGGCGATGGCGTTCATCAGGTCTTCCTTACCCACCATATCCACCAGAAACGACTGCCGCCCCGGAATATCGAACGCATTCACTACGCCGAGCAACGCTGCCAGTACAAAAACATGCCAGACTTGCACTTTGTGCAGCAAAGTGAGCGCCGCCAGAATGAAGGCGAGCAACATTGACGCAACCTGCGTCCCAATCACGATGTGGCGACGGTTGAAACGATCGGCCGTAATTCCGCCAAGGGGCGCGAATAAAAACACCGGGATCTGACTGGCAAACCCGACCGAACCCAGCAGCAGCGCAGATCCAGTCAACCGGTATACCAGCCATGACTGCGCCACGCTTTGCATCCACGTACCGATCAGCGAGATCAACTGGCCGCTAAAGAAGAGCTGGAAATTGCGATGCCGCAACGACCGCAAGGCTATTTGCCAGCGCGATGCCGGTGCAGAAACGGATTGGCTTGAGTTTCCATCCGTATTTGCCTGGATTGGAATTTTTGTCTCGGACACGTTGGCTTATTTTGATGACGGCAAATGTCTTTTGGATCACTATAACGTGAACACGCTGTTTGAGAGCCTCGTTGAAGTGAATCCAGAAGGAAACCGAACATCGAAACTGAATAAAGGTGTCTGGCCAGGGAAACTTGGCCTTCGAAGCAGCGAGCGGCAGCCTCCGATCAATTCCGTGCATCCCACCTTCTCGAATTTTTGCCTTTCCAGTCGGGTCAGACTGCGCTACAGTGGCAGTTGCTCCCCCCGGCGATTCCCTAAGGAAAGGGACACGACGATGACTATCTCCTCGGTTGGCGTTGAACGTCGCATCGGGCAGCGCTTCGCTTTCAACCTTCCGGTCTCGCTGCGCGATGCAGCAACCGCTGCCGAAGGCCTCGGCTTCACTCAGGACCTTAGTTCCCGTGGTGCCTTTCTGTTCACCGATATGGCGTTGAGCGAAGGTGCAGAGATCGAACTCACTCTGGAGATGCCCTCCGAAATTACGCTCGGCGAGAATATGCGCGTACGCTGCCGGGGCCGGATCCTGCGCATCGTTAGGGCAAAAGATACAATCTGGAGATTGCCAGATACGGCTGAGACCAAGTCGCCACAGACAGAAACGAAGATTGGTGTGGCCGTCTGCTTGAATGGTTATGAATATCTGCCCGAAATAGAACACCCTTCCCCAGATTTTCGCCGGATTTCCGCTTTGCACAATCTGGGCGAAGCCGAACGAACCACCGCGCCTGCGCCGCCCGTGACTATAGTTCCGCGCGCCGTGGCCCATTAACCCTGTCTCTCCTTTGTCAGTGCATGTCTTTTTCAGCGCGTGAGCTTAGGTCTTGGCCTGGGTCGGCCAGCGCATTTTTTTTTGCTCTGTACTTTCGATCTTTTCAATCTGGTCGACTTGGCTTAGAATGCGTATCACAGTTGCGGGTCGTCTCGGGGGTAGTCCAGTCGTGGGCCTGTCGCAGTTTTCCTTTTATCTTGCGAATCGCTGCTCTTCCGTCCGTCCGACCAAAATTACAGGAGCGTCTCTAGGCTGGTTACTTAGGTCACTGGCGAAGAGTACTTTCTCTTTCTAACATGCAAACAGCAAGAGAAATCAGCGAGAACCGCACCATGCATGGGATCGCAGTAGCCCTCCTGACGGAAAACCGCGAGCATTTATCAGAACTGCAGCGCCGTGTAGAGGCTACGCGCCTGGCTCGGACCGTATACAGCAATGTTGGATTTCCCTCCGGGTCTACCGATTCGATCTTGCGCCAGATTCAGGATTTGCGCGCCGAGGTGGTCATCATCGACATCTCTCCGGAGAATCCACAACCCGCGATTCGCGCCATAGAACTCCTACAAGCCAACACTCTGCAACTGGCAATTTTCGCCAACGGCACCATGCGCCAACCCACTACGATTGTGGCCAGCATGCGCGCCGGCGCGGGAGAATACCTGGACGATAGCGCTGGCACGGAAGCCCTTCTCGAAGCTTTGACGCGTTTCAGTTCGAACCGCACACGCACTCGCGGCGGCGCAGGCAAAGCCCGCATCTTCACTTTCCTCGGAGCCAAAGGAGGCGCGGGAGCTACTACCGCCGCCGTCAATACCGCTGTGGCTTTACAGCAAAGCCACGGCAGCGTGGTTCTGGTGGACTTTGCACCCATCGGCCAGTGCCAGCTTCATCTCAATCTTCGGCCCAGTTTCGGAGTACCTGACGCGCTGGAAAATTTGCATCGCCTGGATGCCTCTTTGCTCGACGGCTTAATGACCCCTTCCAAAGATGGCTTGCATCTTCTCGCCGGACCGCAACAGCCTTATCCGTCTCTGCCTACTCCTGCCGAGTTGGCTCGACTGTTCGACCTGCTGGTGAATCACTATCGCTATGTGGTGGTCGATGCTTCCAGCCGTCTCGATTCCACAACCCGCCTGCTCTCTGACCTGTCGAATGCAGTACTCATGGTCGCGCAAACCGATGTGGTATCGCTGTGGAGCGCAAGTCGCATCCACGCTTTCCTCGACGAAGGCGCGGGCCACAATCGGTTGCGAATGATTTTGAATCGTTACAAGAGGATTCCCGGCTTCAGCGACGAAGACGTCGAACACTCGACTCGCTGCAAGGTACTGTGGAAGCTTCCGAACGCCTTTCATGCGATTTCCCCCGCCATTGATCATGGCACGCCGGTTGTACTACAGGAGGGCCAGGAGATAAGCCGTTCGTTCCGCGCATTCGCCGCCGCCTTGGCGGAAGCATCGTCCACGGCGGAAGGCGGACTCGATCTGGTTTACGCGCAGGAAAAGCTCGACATGAAAAAGAAGGCTACCGGCAGATTGTTGATTACGCCCGCGCGCGCCGGCCAATAGACTGTCGGCTTTGTCGGACTCGCCTCTCATGTCATTCCGAATGTCCTTCCAACTTTCCGTGCGCGCCCCCCACGGAAGCCTCATTCCGATAAGATAGACCGATGCGCGATGCTCGGGGGTCAATCCTGGAAGAGGTCGAATCACCCTCTCCAGAACTTCGCCTATTAATTTCGCCCGAACCGTGGCCGCGCGTTTTTGCGCAGAATCTTGCAGATCTGTTTCATGCGCACGAAGTTTCTCCGGTGCAAGTTGGGTCCGCTCCCGCGCCTTACTGGTTAGATGTATTTGTCGAGCGCAAACTGCCCTGGCGCCGATTCCTGGAATCCGGACTCTACCATATTCTCGCGTTGATTCTTATCTGGGGAGGGTCGCGCTTCCCGGCACTGCAGCCACAGATAACACCTCAACCAGCATTCAACCGCGCCGATGTTGTCTACTACACTCCGTCAGACTATTTACCCCCGCTCGATACTCGCCGTCCAACTTCGGCTCATGCAGAGAAAGCTGATCCCGAAATATCAGCGCAACCGATTATTTCCGTTCCGCCCGAGGCGGAGAACCATTCGCAAACCATTGTCACACCGCCGAAGATTCAGTTGCGACATGACATTCCTTTGCCTAACACCGTTGCCTGGTCGGAGAAGCCAGCAACGCCCATTGCGCCCGCCCCGGTTGTTCTCGCCTCCGAGACTTCACGCCTCGCGCCGCGGATGGAACGGTCCGTCATCGCGCCGCCGCCTGACGTGGACTCGTCACAGAAAAGCATGTTGGCCCCGCAGCCCTCGGTGATTGCTCCGCCGCCCGCGCTGGAAGCTGTTTCTAACCGCAGCCTCGGGGAATTAAACATCGGACACAGCACCGTCATCGCACCCGCTCCACAGCTTTCTCTGGACGAGCGGCGCGCTATGCCCGGGGGACGTTCCTCCGCTATGCGTGCCACGGCGGTAATAGCACCACCGCCTTCATTGAGCGCCTCCGGAAGTTCGCGCGCAGCCGAAAACATGATCGCACTCAATCTGCATCCCGCGGTGGGAGCGCCACCCGAACCGGTCGCCGGTAATCGCCGAGGCAGCTTCGCCGCGACGCCGGAAGGACATCGTGGAGCGTCCGGAGTGCCAGGCAGCTCCGCTGGATCGTCAGTGGACGGAAGCGGTTCCAGCAAGAGCAGCGCGGGAAACTTGCCTGCGGGGTTGTACGTGGGCAAGACTGCGAACCCCACTTCGTCCGTCGCCGGCAATCTCGCGCCAACAACCTTAAGCGCCAACGCCGTCAATCCACGATTGCTTGCAGGGGCGCGCCGGCCGCTTGCCGCTCGGGCGACAACCTCGGAGAGTGGGATCAAACTCTCGGAAGCCGAACGCGTCGTTTTTGGTGACCGAAAAATCTACTCTCTCACTCTCAACATGCCGAACCTGAATTCCGCCGGAGGCAGTTGGGTGATTCATTTCGCCGCGCTGAAATCGGAGTCACCTTCGGCCAGTTCTTCCGGCGAGGCAGCTCCTTCTTCCGACCTTTCATCGCCGGTGGCCACGCTGAAAGTTGACCCGGCGTATCCGCTGGAGCTGATGAAGCAAAATGTCAGCGGCACGGTCATACTGCATGCCGTCATCCTTGCCGATGGCACGGTCGGAAGGGTTGGCGTGCTCCGCAGTATCGATGATCGTCTCGACCAATTCGCCAGCGAAGCGATTGCCAGGTGGCAGTTCCAACCCGCCATGAAAAACGGCGCTCCCGTTGCTGTGGAAGCGACATTTTGGATTCCGTTCCGTCCGGGAAAAATAAATTCGGATTTCTGAATCTGGTTTCATCTTTTTTGACGGCAAGTTTCTGTCCCACCGGCGAAGACCGCACAAAATTTTCGCTCCGCCCGTACGAGATCGCAGGACCCCGAGTTCCGTCGTTCTCCCAGCGGCGCTAAAGATTCTCCTGGATGAAGCGCGGACTGATGTGAATGTCGAGTTGCACCAGCGGCGAATCACCAACCACCTTGAAGCTGTGGATCTCGCCGGCCTTGATGACAAAGATATCCCCAGCGCCGCCCTCAAATGTCTTGCCGCCTACTGTCCAAACTCCGCGACCTTCACGGATAAACTGGATCTCGTCATACGGATGCCGGTGCGGACCCGGTCCCGAACCGGGCTTCCCATGGTATAGAAAAACCGAAACACCCGTGTTGCCCTGGTCAGCGCCGACAAAATTGTACGAACTGCCGATAAAGGGAAGGTTCTCCTGGCGCACGTGATGCATCTAGCGTTAGCCTCCTGCCAAGTCTGATGATTGTGGCACCGGTTTAGCTTCGCTAATGCCAATGAGTGTAACCGTGAT
>JBAVGI010000365.1:0-17859 GCA_049684755.1 Candidatus Sulfotelmatobacter sp. | reverse complement strand
TCTTTGAAGACGATGATCTTCGCATCCTGACCGCCCAGTTCAATCACCGAATACACTTCCGGATGCATCTTCTCGACGGCGAGAGAAACCGCCGTAACTTCCTGTACGAACTTCGCCCCAATCTGATCGGCGATGGCGCCGCCCCCCGAGCCGGTCATGAACATACGTGTGTTATGCCGGTTGATGCCGACTTCTTTTTCCATGCGCCGCAAGAACTCCAGCGACTTCTCCGGCTGCTTGGTTTCGTGCCGCTGGTAGTCCTGCCAAAGAACTTTGTCGGTCGCCGCATCCACCACCGTAGCCTTCACGGTCGTCGAGCCTACGTCGAGCCCCACCATGAACTCCGTGCGATGATCATGCGGTCGCTGCGGCGGCAAAGGAGCGATTTGCAGGAGCTGCGGTTTAGGCGTGTCGTGCAGATGATCGTGCATCGTCTCTCCGATAACTGGTCAGAAGTTCGCTGGATCGTTCTTGACCGTGCTGACCGCCGTCTCCCTCCAAAACCAATTCTCAAACGGGACGGCGGTCGCAGTTTTCTTACGCTGCGCTCGGCACTGCAATTCCCGGAACCCGCGCGCGTTTTTGCCACAACGTGGTCTTATCCATGCGATCGCTCACATGCAAAATAAACTGCGCCGCGGTTCCAGCAACCCCCTCGCGATGCGGCACATGGTAGAAAGGCCGCCGCAGTTCAGGATGCTCGGCGATGTACTCCCGAATCTCTTCCATACTTTTTCCAGTCGACTTTAAACATTGATCGAATTCGGTCTTCGCCTTCACCTTGGCCTCGCCCAGTGCCATCTGCACGCGGCTGTGCGCGTTCACTTCGCCCTCGCCGGAAGTTTCGATCGGCAGGAAAATCATGTCCTTAAATTTATTGACAACCGCCGATTGCACCCCATCCGACTGCGAAGACGGCATGCAGCCAAACGGCTTCAGTGCCAGCACCATGTGGCACAGCTTATGCACGGTGTAATAAACATTCTTTCCAACTTCAAGATGTCCCTCACCGCCGCGCGCGAACTGGTTATAGAAGGGATGGGCCATCTCAGCCAACTCTGTTTGCGGCACCAACTGGTGCGTAATCCCACCCATGTTCTTGATTGTCCGGTGATAAAAATATTTCCATGCCCGCTCGCCGAAGCCAATCCCCCAAAGCTTTTTGTGTAAGCCGATGTAGTTCGCGAAATTCTTTTTCAGTTCATACCACTCCGTATTGCGGTGCGGGCGGTTCACCGGCCACTTCGCAATGGCATGTGCCTTGGCCTGATACATCAGGTAGGCCACCCAGGTTGCAATCGGCTCCACGATCACCTGCGCGCCTTCGCGTTCCAGAAAATCAAACATGTGGAAGTTGCCGTCGCCCTCGGTAATCTGCGCCCAGAATTCGCCCGTGATCTTTACCACCGGCTTCACTTTCGTGCGATCGACCTCGATCCGATTCACCCGCTCCCTCGCAGTGTGCAACGCGTCGAGGTAATCTTTGCCCCACATGTGCTCGTGCATTTTGCCAAACACATTCGCGGTATTTCTCAGCACCTTGTTGCCCTTGAATTTCGGCTTGAGCCAATTCGGCGCGCGCTCCTCAATCTCAAATGAGTCGCGATTCCTCAGGTCTTCACAAAGTCCATCGACCATCTCGCGGAACACGCGATCGGTCTCGCCCTTGGTCACTTCGAATGGCCGGATCTGATAGATCATGTCGTTGATCACGTCGCCGAGATGCATGGCATTCAACATTCCGAATCCGAAATCAATCGAGAATTTCAGCCCGGGCTCGCCGGAAGCGGCTTTGATTCCGTCGCTATCTTTGAACAGCAGCACGCGGAAGCCATCGAACCCCGCATTTTTCAATGCGAAGCGATACTCAGCTTCATACATGCCGAAACGGCAAGGACCGCAGGAGCCGGCGGTAAAGAAAACGTAGTTATTCAGAATCTTGTCCCGCGACAGTCCTTCCTTCTCCAGGAACTGCAAATATTGCACCAGGTTGCCCACCGTGAAGTAAGTCGGATTGCATTGCCCGTTGTTGCCGAACTCTTTGCCGGTTTGAAAGGCCGCGACATTCGGCACAGGCAGCTTCTCGCAGCGATAGCCGCAGCCCTGGAACACGGCGCGGATCAAATCTTCGTGCTTCCACGTGAAGCCGCCAAACAGAATCGTCACCCGATCCCGCTCCTCAGCCTTGAACGCCCGCTCCACCGGACGATGAAAATGTGTGGGCTGGTCCAAGCCAGCGATCTTGCGAAGCCGGGCGCGTTCCGCCTCCAGGCGCTGTTTGATTTCCTGGTCACTATCGATTTGCACGAGATTGGTAGCCATTATCTTTCCTCCGGCATATGCAATGTTTTGAATTCTGCTGAGACGGTGCGGACCCTGCGGACGCAGGTGCATGGAACAAATTGTGCATGGGCAAAATCTGAAGAAACTACGGCTGCGAAGAGCTGTTTGTGAAGCGCAGAAGTATGCTTATGCTCAGCTTGATGACTGCGGAAGCTGCTTTGCAAAGCCACCAGAAACTCCTAATTAAGTTCAAAGGAGGTTCGATGTATACCGCCGGCGAGTGCCGTTCAGTATCGAATCTCGAGGCCCTGGTCGAACAACAAATTTTTCCACTCCCGCCTATCGCAAGCGGGAACGCCCCGGTTTGCAAGACCCGATACCGTCACCAGAAGCTGGCACTCACTTCGTGGAAACTACGGGCAGCCTGCTCAAGCACGACATTAAAATCTTTGTAGCAGAAGGCGGGTTGCGATTCAAGTCAGGAAAAGGCCTTAGCCGCAGAAGTTTTTCCGATAGGACTCGAGCATATCGTTGCAGGCCGGCATTCCCTATCGAGTGTGCGGACGGATTCTCCTTTTGTTCGCTATACTGTGCGGGAGTGGTCCATGAATTTTGCCGCTGATCTTCGCCGTTACCTGGCTCATCGTGCTCAGAGATACGCCGCAGCGCAGGGGCTACCGCATTCTCTTAGCTATGGCGCGGTTCCTATCCCGTGCTTCGCTCCGGATGAAGATGGCTGGCGGCACGGAAACTTTCTGCCCGAAAGCTACAAGGCCATCCTGACGAATCCTGCGTGGAAGAAACGGTTGGCCAAGGTTCACACCCAGGGCCGCCGGTGCCTGCCCCACACCGATCGCGGGCGCTGGATGGAACTCGATGCCTGCACCAGTTCAGACGCCCTGCTGATGAACATCTTCGGTTATCCCGGCGCACTACGGAGCCGCAAGCTTGCCACGCTGTTAGCGGCTGAACCGCGGGCTCACGCTTCCTTCGGATGCAAAGCTCACGTGCCTCTACTGAACGGTAGATTTGATCGCACGGAAGTTGATCTTCGGTTGGGCAACCTGTTGATTGAAGCCAAACTCACCGAGAGTGATTTTCAAACTGCCAGAAAAGAAATTCTCCTCGGATATCGCGATTTTCGCGATCTCTTCGACTTGCAGCAACTGCCACAGTCGCTCACGCACTATCGCTCTTACCAGTTGCTGAGAAATGTGCTGGCCGCTTACACGCTGCAATGTTCGTTCTGCGTTCTAATCGACGCCCGCCGGCCAGACCTAAAAGAGGCCTGGTACGCCGTCATGATGTGCGTGAAGCCTATCGAACTGCGCACCAGACTGAGAATTGCAACCTGGCAGGAAGTGGCGGATGCCGCGCCCCCGAAGCTGCAAACTTTCCTGGCGGCGAAGTATGGCATCGGAACTTGATCAGACGATTGCTGGTGCTCCCCTTCCCAACAAATAATCGTATTCGCCGAACGACAACCTCAGTGATAACGCAAATATCCTAGCCCCACTCGTAAATGATGATGCAGTGCGTCCGGTACGCAAACCGCGAAGCAGAGCCCAAGCAGTCCCTGCGCGAAGCCGAGCCACCACAGATTGCGATAGCGCCGAAAAAGCGCGCACGAAATGATGCCCCAAACCAACGTCGCCGCAGTGAGGGCTAGATTTGGCAGGTGCGCCGCACCGAAGAGTATGCCGGCGATTATCACCGAGGCATTTTCACTACGAACTAGGCCCAGCACCCGGTCCATGACAAAATCCTGCAAGAGAAACTGCTGATAAATGGTTCAAAGCACATAACCAGAAACATGTGGGAAATCGGCTTCGTAGAGTGCATGAAGTGTGCCAATTCTCGCCGGAGCGAAAATGCTGATCGCGGCAAGCGCGGCTGCCGCGGGCAAGATCCACGCTGAAGCGATAAAGCCGCGCCAGCCAAAGCCGAGTTCGACGCGGCTGGGGCGCCGCGTAAGCACCAGCAACAGAGTCAGCACCAGAGCAATCGGCGAGAGTATGCGCTGCAGGCGCTCCGGCGACCAGATGATTCCGATGATCGTTCCATAGCCGGCGATCAGCTCGATGAGGTCGCGAGCGCGGCTGAAGTGAACGTGCGGCATGGATTTCTAAGATTAGATCAATATTTCCGGCGTGGCCTCAAGCAGGCTGCGAGTATAAGGATGCCGCGGCCTCAATGTGATTTGTTCAGTCGCGCCGACTTCTACAATCTTGCCGCGATACATCACAGCAATGCGCGTCGAGAGATAGCGCACCACCGGCATCGAGTGGGAGATAAACAAATAAGTCAGCCCGAAGTCGCGCTGCAATTGTGCCAGCAGGTTCACGATTTGCGCCCCAACGCTGACGTCGAGGGCAGAGACGGGTTCGTCGGCCACGATAAACTTGGGACGCACGGCAAGCGCCCTGGCAATCCCGATCCGCTGTCGCTGGCCGCCGCTGAACTCATGCGGGAAACGCCGTAGAATCGATTCATCCAGTCCTACGGCGCGAAGCGATTCAACCACGCGCCCGCGAATTCCATCTTTCACGCTTCCGTGATTCTCTCCCGGCCCGCGCCCAAGCCCATGAATGCGCAGCGGCTCAGCGATGATCTCCTCAACCCGAAATCGCGGATCGAGCGACGCAAAAGGATCCTGAAAAATAATCTGCATATCACGGCGCAGCCGGCGCATTTCGCCATGGCTGGCGCTAAGCAAATCGCGGCCCGCAAATCGAATGCTGCCTGAAGTGGGCTCTATCAGCCGCAAAATCAATCTTCCGAGCGTGCTTTTTCCCGACCCGGATTCGCCCACCAGTCCTAGCGTTTCGCCCGCTTCTATGTCAAGCGACACATCGTCAACCGCGCGCACCTCACCCCCTCTGCGTTTTCCTCCGAGCGCAGATTCGCCCTGCGAATAGATTTTCGTCAGATTCCGGATTTCGACAAGCGCCATTGTTATTCCAGATTCTAGAATATGGAATGAACTTAACTACCCCGCCGCAATCATCGGCACCGCTGCCAGCGCCGCCAACAGCCCCACAAATCTCCAGCGCGTGAAATGTTCTTTCAGGAATATTCGGGCCAGCAGCACGGTGACCGCGGGATATAAAGAAGAGATAACAACGGCTTCGTCCAACCGCCCTGTCTGACTGGCCCGAACGAATAGGATCGTGCCGATCGAGTCGATGCAGCCAGTGAGTATCCCCCAGCGCACGCCTGCCGCGGTAATATCGCTGAAATTTCTTTGTAGCAGCACGATGGCCCCCGTTATCAGCAAGCCGCCAGCTCGAGTAAACGTCGCAATCCAGAATGCCGAACCGTCCCCCGCCTGGCGCACGCACAAATAGAATCCGGCAAAGCCGGTTCCCGCGAGCAAAGCCAGCCCAATCCCCTCGGGAGTATTGCCGTCCTCCGCCCGCGTGATCAACCAGAGCCCCACTGCGGCCAGGAAAAATCCGATCATTGGAATTCGTCCCGGAAGCCCTTCCGTGAACATGCCAAAAACAGTTGGAATCGCGGCACTCAGCACCGCGGCTACGGGCGCGGTCAATCCCATTCTTCCGGTGGAAAGCGCGCGGTAGAAAATTGCCAGCGCGCCACCGCCGCAGGCCCCGCCCGCCAACACCCAAAGCACGCTTCGTCCCGACGGAAATTGCACATGAGTAGATGATGCCAGCGTCCCCACCAAAACCAGTCCACCAAGGTTCACTACTGTGGTGAACAAAAACGCATTAGCCCGTCGAGTGGCGTAGCCGCCAAGGAAATCGCTGGTCCCCCACGCCAGAACCGCAGCCATGCCGTAAACAGCGGTCGTGAATTGAGCTGTGGCAGCCACGAATGAGGAGGGTAACACGCGATGGCAGGTGGCAGCGCTTAACCCGCGCGCTCAATCTTTAACCAAACTCACCGTCTTCGCGTGATAAAATTTTCCTAAGTATCTAATTGTATTTCTCTGAGAGACCACGTTGATTGAACTGGCACCTTCGATTCTTGCGGCGGACTTCGCCCGTCTCGGCGAGCAGGTACGTGCCGCTGGCGAAGGCGGAGCCAGCGTTATCCATGTCGATATCATGGATGGCCATTTCGTTCCGAACCTTACCATCGGTCCGCCGGTGGTCAAATCGTTGCGCAAAGCAACCAGGTTGCCGCTCGATTGCCACTTGATGATCGAGAATGCGGATGAATTCATCCCCGCGTTTGCCGAGGCTGGCGCCGATTGGATCTCGGTTCATCAGGAGGCTTGCCGGCACTTGAATCGCACGCTGCACCTGATTAAAAGCCATAATTGTCTGGCCGGCGTCGTGATCAATCCGGCTACTCCGGTGGATACGCTGGTTGAAGTGTTCGACATTGTGGATTATGTGCTGGTAATGTCAGTCAATCCCGGCTTTGGCGGACAGAAATTTATTCCCGGTGCGTTGCACAAAATGCGCCAACTAACTGAGATCCGCAGCCAACGCAGCCTGGCTTACCGCATCGAAGTAGATGGCGGCGTGGCTCATGACACGGTAGCTGAAGTCGTGCGCGCGGGTGGGGAAATTCTGGTGGCGGGCAACGCCGTGTTCGGCAGCGGCGATCCAACAAAGAACGCAGAAGCATTGCTCAAGGCAGCGAACGAAGCGATGCTGCTGAAAGTCTAAGCAACTTCCGATTGCCGATCGCCAATTTTCGATTGCGAAACCTTCCAATCGGCAATTGGAAATCGACAATTGGCAATCCTTGATCTGAGGTCTTATGTCACGTCGAGTTTCAATCATCGCGGTACTGGGCATTCTGCTTATCATTACCTCGGCCTGCACGAATAAAAAGTCCGTGAACCCGCTGGCCAATGTGGGCTCGAAGCAGCCGGATAAAGTCCTGTTCGACCGTGCCATGGACGCGATGAAGCACAACCGCTTCGACGTAGCTCGCATGACTCTGCAGACCCTGATCAATACTTATCCCGACTCCGAATACATCGCACGCGCCAAACTGGCGGTCGGTGATTCCTGGTACGCCGAGGGCGGGGCCGCTTCGCTGGCTCAGGCAGAGCAGGAATATCGCGACTTCGAGACTTTCTTTCCCAACATGCCGGAAGCCGCCGAGGCCCAGTTGAAGATCGCCAACATCCAATATCAGCAGATGGAGAAAGCCGACCGCGACTTCACTCACGCCAAGCGCGCAGAGGACGAATACCGCAACCTCATCATGCAATACCCCGACAATCCCAAACTGGTGAAGGAAGGCAAAGAACGTCTGCTGGAAGTGCAGGAAGTGCTGGCCGAGCGTGAGTTTGAGATTGGAAAGTTCTATTACCTGCGGATGTCCTATCCCGCGTCCATTGCCCGCCTTAAGACGCTGGTCGAAAAGTATCCTTTATACAGCCGCGCCGATGAAGCGCTTTTTACCCTCGGCCAGGACTACGAAGGCCAAATGGCTCAGCTGCGCCTCCGCCCCACTTGCGTTAAGACCAGCCCTCAACCCGGCTGCGTCGGCGAGCAAATTAAGGCGAACATGATCGAGGAACTCACGAAGCAGGCAGCTGGAGCCTATTCGCAGATTATTACGCGCTATCCAGTCATGGACCGCGGCGATGACGCCAGAAAACGGCTCGTGGCTCTACACCAGCCTGTTCCGCGACCCACCAAGGCGGCGCTGGCGCAGAACCGCAGGGAAGACGAAAGCCGCCGCGAAAGCACCACTGTAACCCGCTTGATGAGCGTGGTAAAGAAAGGTCCTGACGTAGACATGGCAGCCAAGGTCGGCGATCCCACTTTGGTCGATCCCACGCCGGTCGCGGCCAATCAGGAGACTATCAGAACAACTCGCGAAGCCATGGGTCTGCCCAGCGGTGACCACAGCTTGAGCGTGGAAACGGTTGGTACCGGAACTCCCGCGCCCAATGAGCCGGCTCCGCGATCCGATACACCTGCGCCCGCCAGCACCGATCCTTTCGCCCGGACAAGCACCGCCGCCGACCCCAACGAACTCAAGCCCACTGCGCCAGCCAACGAATTGAAACCCAGCGGCCCGCCCGATCCCAATGAATTAACTCCAGCTCCTGGCGTTCAAACTGCCGCAGCTGGCAATCAACCTGTTCCTCCACCCGTCCAGGTCAACGAGATTCAGTCCGGTCGGGCGAACTCGAGCGATCCTCAAACTGCGAGTGCGGATTCCAGCTCCAGCCTCGCCACTGATAAAGATATTTCCAGCAGCAAGAAAAAGAAGAAAAAGGGATTGAAAAAAATCTTGACTTTCTGATGCTGCTGTTCCGACGTCAGAAATTTGTTCGAGAAGCTCTCTCGATTATCGTTCGATAGTTTTCTCTGAATTCAAGCGAGGCTGGACGGGAGTTGCTTTCGTCCCTTTCGCGCTGCGGACTTGCAGCTTCTCAAGAACGGTACGAAGTTCTTCCAGACGATCGCGTCTGCGCTGATGCTCGGCTCTCGCTTCCAAGTTGACTGCTTCGCCAAGTTCCCAATACAAGGAGTTGGCAGAGTGGATGGAGTTCATCTCCGACACCAATGCTGCGATGTTGGCCTGTCTAGGCTTGGATTCCATACGCCCTGCCCCTTGGGCTGGATCAGCCAGTTTTTCCGCGACCTCAATTGGCTCCATGCTACTACGGGTTGCAGCAGCGTGGGGAATATTTTCTTAAACTCGTAGATAAGCCTATTTGTTACAAAGTTGCAGACGCTCGCGATTCGTTTTCTGCGATTCGTTGATCGCTGGCTCCTTTAGAAACGCACTAGACGCTGACCCCTAGTAACCGGGTAACCTCCCGTCCGATCATTGACTTACGTCCTCCGGCAGGTTACCTTCGCGATATCTCCCCTCAGAAGAGGAAAAATTTCTTTGGCCCGGAAGATACTGCTCGCCGACGACAGCGTGACCGCCCAGAATATGGGGCGCAAAATCCTCGCGGATGCGGGCTACGAGGTCATTACCGTCAATAACGGTTCCGCCGCCCTGAAAAAGATCGCCGAACTGAAACCCGATCTAGTAATTCTCGACGTTTACATGCCGGGCTACAGTGGCCTCGAAGTTTGTCAGCGTCTCAAGGAATCGCAGGACTCGTCGCGCATTCCGGTGCTGCTAACCGTTGGCAAGCTGGAGCCTTTCAAGCCCGAAGAGGCGCACCGCGTCCGGGCTGAAGGTTTTATCGTTAAGCCATTCGAAGCCAGCGAACTGCTCAGCGCTTTATCGAAGCTCGAAGATAAAGTGGTGCCGCGCGCCGAGCCCTCCAAGCCGGGACGTTTCGCTCGCGCCATCGCTGCCGCCGAGGAGTCTTCCCGAATCAGTCGCAATGACAATGACACTTCCGCTGACAACGGCTGGAAGAGCCGCATCGCATTTCCCCACGAGAAAACTGCGGAAGAAAAAGTTGCCGAGGAAGACTCCACCTACAATCCCGTCAATCGTGATCTCCGCACAGTAGTGGAACGCCCCGCGGAGAAAGCTGCAGAGCGATGTGCCGCCGCGCCGCACCCAGCCGCCGATGCAAGTCTGGATGTCGCTGCCCTGGCTCCGCCCGGCTTTCCTCAAGATGTGACTCCGGAAGAAGTTGCCGCAATCGCAGCCGCCGCTGCTCATATACAGATGGCTACAGCCATCCGCGATGAGCAATCGCCTTCTCCCGCGGAAAGCACAATCGAGAGTTCTGCCGCTAGCCCGGAGAAAGGTTCAGCCGAACGTTTGGCAACAGCACACCAGCCTGCCGACCGAGCCGTTGGTGCCTCTCACGAAACTCAGCCTGCCTTAGGTGCAGAAGGACAGCCGAAAGCAGTCACGGAAAGCGTTTCTTCAGAGGAATCGCAGGACGTTCCCGTAAGCGATGTTCCCGTTACCATGGCGGCGGCCACTCAATCCGTCAGCGCTGCAGATGGAAACGCGTCGCGATGGACCGCCGTTGCAGTCGCGCTGGAAGCCGACGAGGCGATGGTCTCCCTCGAGCAGGAAATGCAGAAAGCCTATGCCGCTTTCGTGGCCGAGGAAGCCGCTCCTGCAAATGAGACATCTGAAATTTCATTCTCGCAGAGTCTTCCTGCAGCCCCAGAAGCTCCCGCAGAACCGCAACCGGAAGCAGTTTCCAGTTCAGAATCCGTTCCGGCGCCTCAACCCGAGCTCGTCGCAACTTCAGACACCTCAAACCCCGAGCCCGTGCCACTGTCGCACGCCGACGCTGAAGCAACCGCTTCCCCCATCCATGCCGCCGTCGCTGAAACTTCCGAATCAACCGCCTTCGCTCCGCAGCCGGAACCTGCATTGGCTGAGTCCGCGGAGCCTGCGGCCACAGAAGCCCAGGCCGCGCCCTCCCAATTTTCGGAGCCGAACCTCCAGGCCTCTTCTGATCCTGTGAGCGCAGTTGCGGAAGCGGCCGCCACTCCAGAGGAATTGCCGCCAGCGCCGCAATCCGAAGCTGCAATCGCTGAGATAGCAGCCTCCAGTAACACCCTTGCTCCCATCATTCACGGCGAGCCTGCCGAGGAACAGAAAATCGAAGGTCAAGATCAAGCCAAGGATGATCAACCCCAGAAAGATCAAGCCAAGGAAGATCAACCCCAGGAAGATCAACCCCAGGAAGATTCCGAAGCCTTGAAGAACACCGCTGCAGCGTGGGCCAGTTGGCGCCAAATCCGTGATACCGGCGATGCCAAACCCGAAACTACTGAACCAGTTCGCGGGGAATTTAATATCTCCGAGCCAGCTCCCGTGGAATCCGCCGCCATGGCCGTTGCCGCAGGCGCCGAACAGAACGCACAGGATTCCACCACTCCGCCGCCCGAAAATCCTCACGACGTCGCCAGCATCGTCGATAGCGTCCTCGCCGATCTTCGTCCGCGCCTCATGGCGGAGATCACTCGTAAAATGTCAGAGAAGAAGTAACCTCGGAACTCTCCCATCTTCCTGCTTCTATCTTCGGCTCAGTGGATAGCTCCACTTAATTCCACGTGATTAGAAACTATCAATAGTATTGGGTATTGCAACCCTCCTTATAAACTGAGTACATTCGTCCTATCGCCTCCACGCTGGAGTGTTGCGCGTCATGAATGACCGGATTGTCTCTCACTACCGCATCCAGGAAAAACTCGGAGCGGGTGGCATGGGAGTGGTCTACAAAGCTGAAGACATTCGTCTGGGCCGTCTGGTCGCGTTGAAATTCCTTCCGGAAAACGCCGCCATCGACGCGCACGCCCTCGAACGTTTCAAACGTGAGGCCCGCACCGCCTCCGCACTCGATCATCCCAATATCTGCACCATCTACGAAATCGACGAAGACCAGGGCCGTCCCTTCATCGCCATGCAGTTGCTCGAGGGAAAAACTCTGGCCGACCGCATCGGCAACCAACCTGTTCCCCTCGCCACCTTGCTCGACTGGGCCCTGCAGATTTCGGACGCTTTGCAGGCGGCGCATGCCAAGGGAATCATGCACCGCGATATCAAGCCAGCCAACATTTTCATTACGACTCGAGATCAGGCGAAGATCATGGACTTCGGTCTGGCCAAACTCGAACTGCAGGATCCGGCGGGTTCGAACGCTCCGACTCGTTCAATGAACGCCCAGCTCACCCACACCGGCGCCACTATCGGAACCGTTGCCTACATGTCGCCCGAGCAGGCGCGTGGTGAAGCGCTCGACGCTCGCACCGATCTTTTTTCCTTCGGCGTTCTCCTCTATGAAATGGCCACGGGCAGGCAAGCCTTCTCCGGACCAACCTGGGCCGTGACAGTTCACGCCATTCTTGGCCAGGCGCCAGTTTCCCTAAACGAGTCCATGCCCGGCCTGCCTCACCGTTTGCAGGAGATCATCGACAAGGCGCTGGTGAAAAATCGAGATTTACGCTATCAGACCGCGGTCGAAATTCACCGCGATTTACTGCAACTAAAAAAAGACTACGAAGCGGGAAAGAGCCTCAAGTCGACGCGCACCGCGGCCATCTGGTCGCGCAAGCGAAAACTCCAGATCACCCTCGCCGCATGCTGCGTTGCATTACTCGTGGTCGCTACGATTTGGATTCCGCGACTCGCGCATCGCTTCCACTCGAATGTAGCCGGCATTGTCGCACCCGCGGTGCCGGAAAAGAAAAGCATGGCCGTATTGCCGCTCGCTCCGATTGCCGACGATCCCAAGCTCACCGCCTTCGGCAAAGGCCTGCTCGAAGATGTGACCGCGAAGCTTTCAGAATTGAGCGCCAATCACGATCTCGAAGTCATTTCCCCGCGCGCCCTGGAAGACAAAAAAATTATCACGCTCGCCGACGCGAAAAAAGAATTCGGCGTCAACCTCGGCCTCGCCGTTTCCCTCAAACAGGATGGCGACCTGCTTCGCGCCTCCTACAATCTGATCGACACCACCACAGATAAAAACCTGGCCAGCGATTCCATAACCGCGCCCGTCTCCGATCTCTTCACCATCGAAGATAAACTCACCAGCGGCGTCGCCGATGCACTCCACATCAATTTGCGCAGCGACGAGCGCCAGGCCCTTGGCGCCCACTCTACAACTCTGCCGGAAGCGTATCAGTACTTCGTGGAAGGGCTCGGCTACCTGCGGCAAAGATCCAAACCGGAAGCCCTGACGAGCGCTGAGACGGTTTTCAAACAAGCGCTCAAGCTTGACCCGAACTACGGCCCCGCGGAAGCAGGCCTGGGTGAAACCTACTGGTACATGTATGACACGACCAAGCAGAAGCGCTGGATTACCGCGTCGGAGCAAGCTTGCGCCAAGGCTGTCGACCTGGGCAATGCCGGAGCCGAAGGCCACATTTGCCTGGGAACCCTGGCCAACGGGACCGGGCAATACGAAAAGGCAGCTGAGCAGTTCCAGCAGGCCGTTCAGCTCGATCCGGTAAACGATCAGGCCTATCACCACCTCGCTGAGGCTTATCAGAACCTGAACCAGATTGACAAAGCCGAAGAAACTTACAAGCGGGAGATCAGCGTGCGTCCGGAATTCTGGCGTGGGTATAGCGCCTTGGGAGCGTTCTACTTCAACCAGGCGGAATACGATAAAGCGCAGGCGATGTTCGAGAAGGCCATTGCAATCCGTTCTACTAGCTACCACGACTACAGTAATCTTGGCGCGACCTTGCTTTACGAAGGCAAGGACGACGAAGCAACGCGTGTGTTGGAGAAGTCAATTGCTATCCGCCCGTCCTACCAAGCCTACGAGAGTCTCGCCGTTGCCTATTTTCGGTTGCGCAAATTCGATCAGGCTGCGCGAACCACCCAGGAAGCCCTGAAGCAGGACGACACCGATTACCAGACATGGGGAAACCTGGCGGATGCCTACTATTATGGGGGCAATAAAAGGTCGGCAGTCGAGTCCTACAAAAAGGCAATCTCTCTGGCCGAGCAGCGCTTGAAGATCAATCCTCGCGACTCCGATGTTCTAAGCGACCTGGCCAGTTATTGGTCTATGCTTGGCGACCGAAGCCGCGCCCTCGACTATCTTGATCGCTCTCTTCTAGAGAAGAAAGATAAAGAGTTGCTTTTCAGCGCAGCGCTGGTGTACAACCAACTGCACGAAACTGGAACCGCGCTGGAGTGGTTAAGCAAGGCGCTTGCCGCGGGATATTCGAAATCGGTGGTCAGCAAAGCTCCAGCCCTGGACAATTTGCACGATAACCCACGCTACCAGGCTCTAATGCAACAGAAGTAAAGAACCCAACGGCCCCCAAATCTCTAAGAGGAGCTTACCGTGACTGACCCAACCACGTTGGCGCAAGTGAATATATCGACCGGAGCTATCACTCCCGACTCAAACGGAGACGGCCTTAAGGCCGGCAACCACTTCAACTGGTACAACCCAAATCTATCCGGCGGAAACTGCTCGATTAGCTGTTCCACTGATCCGACTTTGGAATGGTTTACCCCCAACCCTTCCCCCGTGCCGCCGAATGGAACATTAAAGGCGATGGCAGAGCTGCCGAGCACCGGCCTGGGGTGGACCTACGCGGATAGTTGCAATCGTGTCGTAAGCAACCCCCACGTTCCCGTCAGTTCTTCCAAGCCGGTCAAGAAGTAGGCCCAATATTTTTTCACCAGGGCGGGCGCGACGCCTGCTCCTTATTGCAGCATTTATTCATTCTTGAATTCGGCGGCTGGCCCATCTTTGCCGGCACATACTCATTGAGGCTGCCTTGCTTCTTTTGCAAAGCTGGGCACCATGGACCTCGACATCATGGACCTCGACATCGCCGACCGTATCACGGTATCTTGCTCACCTTCAGCTCCGCCTTTTGTTCTTCATTTACCAGCACGGCTCCGCGCTCGCCCTCAATATCCCCTACAGTGATAACCCTCTAATCAGAGAAGGGTCTGGAATGATTCTTCGGGTTGGATGTTCAAGCGATGGCGAACGCTTGGTCAGATCCGTTTCCGGCTGCGAATTCGGCATTCGACCGTGCTCTACTACGAAGCGCCGAAATTCCTTTGGCGTCATGTGCCGCGCTTCCCGAAAGCGCCGGTTGAAGTTGGACAGATTAGAAAATCCAGTTTCTGACGCCATCACGCTGATCGGCTTCTCTGTCTCCACAAGCAGCATGCACGCCCGCCCGATCCGTAACCTGCCCAGGTAGTCGCTGAGATTCTCTCCGATATGGCGCACGAACAGTCGATGCAGTGACCGCGCCGACAGGTTCGCCAACTTGCAAAGCTCCTCTAATCGAATCCGATCATCAAAGTTCTGATGCAAACGTTCCAGCACACGGGCAAGTTGTCGTGATTCGCGAGACGACTCCGGGCTGGTTGCTGTTTGGGTCGCCAGCGGCATTGCTTCGGTGTCCGCCAATTCGCACAACAACTCCTGTGCCGCGTGCAGCCGTTTCAGCGAGGACTCGGAAAGCAATCCAGGCAGGCGCGATTCCATCCTGGCTGCCGCTTCCACGGGAAAACTAAGACCTGCGCCAGATCGATTGATCAGCTTGCGCAGCGGAGCGGTCTCAGGACATGCATCCGCGGCTTTGAGCGCCCATTCTCTTGTGAACCAGACGACCAGAGCGGTGTGCGGAAGGGACTCGTCGATGGCTGCAGTTGAAGCCCAGGTGTGGGGCATATCCGACGGCACTAGAACCAAATCCCGCGCGTCGTAATGGGCAATGTGATCGCCGATAAAACGCCAGCCGCGGCTATTCAGCGTGAGCGTCAGTTCATACACCGGATGGTGGTGCCATTCAAAGGGAATGTAGGGTACCTGGCGGTGATAGATACGAATCGAGCAGCCCTTGGGGAAAGTTACGTGTTCAAACTGGCATCTCATCTCGATCTCCCCAATTCAGACCTCACAGGCCCAGGCTGTGTCCGAATAGTATCAATAATTGACCTTTCCGGGTCACTCACCATTTCCGTAACTCCCTAAACTCGCTCAGTCGGCGCTCAGAAGAGTTACGGCTCAGTCTAGCGGACCACGGCCGACAATTGCGAGGATCCAACAGCCATGCCCCTGGTTATCGAAAATCTGCCTGACGCTATTCGTAGCTCGAAGGCAAGTCTGCGGAAGGCACTCCCAAACTATTCCGAGGTCTTCCACCAGGTCGAAGCCGAGATGCGCCGCAAGGTAGCGCAAATTGCAAAGGAGCGCGCGGCTGGTGAGTCCGTGATTCCCATCCTGCAATATGACGAGATCGTCAGCGGAGCGGTGACCGCAAAGGCCACCGCGGCAATCAGAGAGCGTGGTGCGTGCGTCATTCGCGGCGTCTTCCCAGCCCAACAAGTTCGCGACTGGGATGACGAGATCGGTAAATACGTCGAAGTAAATGGCCTGGATGAAAAACTGATGCATCGCGCTGAGGACAAGTACTTCGGCACGCTGGCCTCAGCCAAGCCACAAATCTATGGAATCTACTGGTCCCGACCCCAGGTTATGGCTCGCCAGTCCGAATCGCTCACTCGCACCCGCGCCTTCCTGAACAAACTGTGGAAGTCTGAGAGCGAGGGCCGCGTACACTTTGACCCGGAAAAGACACCGGTCTATGCCGACCGCATTCGCCGCCGCCCTCCAGGTTCCGCATCGCTAGGACTTTCGCCGCACGTCGACGGCGGATCGGTTGAGCGCTGGCTTGATGAAAACTTCCGTAAAGTCTACCGGCATGTCTTCTCTGGTAATTGGCGGGAATACGATCCATTCGATGCAGCCTATCGTCCGGACGTGCAGGAAATTCCCTCTCCTGCTGTTTGCTCAATGTTCCGTACATTCCAGGGCTGGACCGCGCTTACCCGGCAAGGCAAGGGAGACGGCACTCTGCAGTTGATTCCCATTGCCAACTCCATGATGTACATACTGCTGCGTTCGCTCCAGGATGATGTGGCGGAAGATGATTTATGCGGAGCACAGCCGGGACGCGCACTGTCAGTTCACCCCACATGGCACACGGCCCTGGCTAATGGACTTACATCGATTCCATTGATGCAGCCGGGCGATGCCGTGTTCTGGCATTCAGACGTAGTGCATTCGGTTGAAGATGCGCACCATGGCGATGGCTACAGCAGCGTCATGTATATTGGCGGCACCGTTGGATGCGCTAAGAACACAGCATATCTTCCCGGGCAATGCGCTTCCTTCCTCGCGGGCAAGACACCCCCTGACTTCCCCGCCGACAACTTCGAAGTCGATTTTGTTGGCCGTGGCACCCAGGCGGACTTGACACCTCTTGGCAAGAGTCAACTCGGGCTCTCCTAATGGAATTGAATCCCGCGGCCCTCAATCATCGCCGCAGGATCCCAGTGTTTTCCCTCAATGCGGATACCCCTTCCGCGTTTGACCCATCTTTTCCCGTGCCTGTAAGATCAAACTTCATCAGCATTGACGACCGTCGTCCAAACTACGGGGCAAATCAACCATAGAGAAAAGTTCTACCCTGTGGGCTCTGTGTCCCCCGTGTTTAAGGTTTTCGCCAACTGCCAGTTGCTAACTGCTGGGATCGAGTCCATGCCTCACGACCTGCCAAAATCCTACGAACCCGGCGCGATTGAAACCCGCTGGGCCGAATATTGGATCAAAGAAAAACTTTTCTCAGTCCCCACGCCGCCTGCAGGAGAAACGCGGCCAGTCTTCACGCTGCTGCTGCCGCCGCCCAACGTTACCGGCCGCCTGCACATGGGCCACATGCTCAACCAGACTCAGATGGATATCATCGTCCGCTGGCATCGCATGCGCGGCTTCATCACCCTGTGGCTGCCCGGCACCGACCATGCCGGCATCGCCACGCAGATGATGGTGGAGCGCGACCTCGCCAAAGAAGGCAAGAAGCGCCGCGACCTGGGCCGCGAGAAATTCATCGAGCGCGTGTGGGAGTGGAAAAAGCTTTACGGCGGCGCCATCCTCGATCAGATGAAGCGCCTCGGCGCCTCCGTCGACTGGGACCGCGAATACTTCACCATGGACGAAAATCTTTCCCGCGCCGTGCGCGAAGTATTCGTCCGCCTTTATGAAGAAGGCCTGATCTATCGCGGAAAATATATCGTCAACTGGTGTCCGCGCTGCGAAACCGCCATCTCCGACCTCGAAGTGAAGCACGAAGAGGTCGCTGGAAAACTCTGGGAAATTCGCTATCCCGTCATCGGAACCGATGAGTTCATCACCGTCGCTACCACGCG
>JBAVGI010000364.1:0-2013 GCA_049684755.1 Candidatus Sulfotelmatobacter sp. | reverse complement strand
GGCATGAACTCATCGACGCGGCAAATCAAAGCAACTCTCCCGTGAGCGATATATCTTACGAAATGCAAAGCACCTTGACATGAATACAAAATTGCAAACGAAAACGCTCCAGCTAACAGTTCCCTATGGCCCCCGTAGATTTTCTCTAACCGGTTCGGCTGCGGACGAGAGCGTGTTGGGAGCGATCGAAAAAGCGAACGGCGCCTGGGAACCCGGGGTGATGTCCACCATTGCTCACCTCGTCAAACCTGGAGACGTTTGCTTGGACATCGGAGCAAATATCGGGGTTCATGCGCTCGTAATGTCCGATCTTGTGGGCGAGGGGCATGTCTACGCATTCGAGCCCTCGTCAACGAACCAATCTCACCTGCTACAGAATATTCGCGACAACGCCGCAACGAACATAACCCCTCTCAATTTCGGTTTGAGCAATCTAACGGAGAGCCGCACTTTCCATTACCTTCCTCGGTTTCCCGGATGCTCGTTTGCGACCCGCGAAGCGACTGGCAAGGGCGTGCAACACATGATCGAGCGTGCTTGGGGCATTCCTTTGGTCTCCGAGACCGAAACCGTTCAGTTCACAACCCTGGATGAGTGGGTAGCCTCAAACAATATTCGGCGTTTGGACTTTATAAAAATGGATGTCGAAGGGTTTGAGCGGTTTGTCATCGAGGGCGGCCGAACGACGCTTAGAAAATTTGGCCCCAGGCTCATAACCGAATTCAATAAGAAGTCGCTCACCTTCTACAGCTCCGTGAGTCCCGAAAGCTACTACCAAGCGCTGACGCGGATTTATCCCTATATCTACGAGATTCCAGAAGCGGGTGAGCTGAGACGAGTCGATAGCTTTTCGAGCCTCAGAAGATTATTGGAGGCGCCGCGTTTTTGGGCGGACCTTCTGTGCTCCCGATTGGCGATCGACGACACTTATGTGGCGCCGTTTTCCGAAACCCTGCTGCATCGAATGGGCCGGGTGTTTAGAAGGTTGCGATGATTGCCCTTTGCCATGAACATCGCCTATTTCACGATAGTCCCTCTTGGCGAGGATAACGGTGGTTCATTAAGCTGCCGAAATCACATCGAAACAATCGCCTCGTGTGGCGAAGTAAGACTCTGGGTTGTGTGCGCAGCGGACCCGTCTCATGAGGCCGGCGTTCTCGCCTACCTGAGAGACACTGGCCTCAAGGGATCATTTGTCGCGCTTGACCCGAGAACCGAAAAAGATCTGCCGCGAATTTCGCGCAAATGGCCATTCCCACACGAGACACAAGCTCAGCGCCAGAACTTCCTAAGAGAGACATTGAAAAACGTGGTCGCCAAACATCGCGCGCAAGTGATCGTTGTCGATTATGTCCCAAGCGCTTTCTATTGCCCGGCAATGTTCGAATTTGGTGTTCCGGTCATTCTTATTACGCTCAATCGGGAGGCTGAGTTTTACAACGACCAACTCAAGCACGGGCTAATGGTGAACGGGCGGCCAGGCACGCGCGTTGCCGGTCATCGGATTCGCCGGGTGGAGCGCAGCCTCTATCGAAAGAGCGCAGCAGTAGTTGCGATTGGCAAATACGACGTGCCAAAGCCGTTCCTTTTCAAGCGATCTCGGTACTTCGTCGTCCCGCCGATTCTAGACCCCAAGCCCCAGGCGCAGAGCTGGACTTTTTCCAACACAAGAAGCCTCTTCTTTGTCGGCAGAATTGGCCATTACCCCAATAAGGAAGCAATTGACTGGTTAGCCACCAAACTTTCCCCCATTTTGGCGAAGCTCGATTCGGAAATAACCATCAAGATTGTTGGTGCTTCGGCCTCCGAGGTTCCGTTGGACTGGCGTCACGACAACATCAGGTTCCTAGGAGTCTCGAACAGATTCGACGTAGATATGCTGTTTCGAACCGAAGACTTGTTTATAGCGCCGATTCTCAACAATTATGGAGCCAAACTGAAAGTTGCCGAGGCCATGGCTTACGGGACGCCCTTCCTTGCAAGCGAGGGCGCACTTAGCGGCGTGCTTGAGTA
>JBAVGI010000363.1:0-2189 GCA_049684755.1 Candidatus Sulfotelmatobacter sp. | reverse complement strand
CAGAAGCGCCGGTGAGGTTCTGGGTAAACTCCGCGACCGTATTCTTGCCGCCGATTTCGATCAGCACATCGTCCATGTGCACGGGGTTGGCGCTGGCTTCTTTAACGTCTTTCCCATCCTTAGGCCGTCCATCCATGGATGCCTGGGCAAAGTCGCCCTGGGCGAGCGGGCGTCCCTCCACGTCGGTGTACGTCGCACGCTGTTCGAGCAAATTGGAAAGTGCCTGTTCGATCTCCTCGTCGGTGATCGCGATGTCCGGCTTATCGGCGCGAAGTTCTTTGTAGCCCTCAACCTGAATCTCGGGCAGCACTTCGAAACTCGCCTTGAAACGTAAGGGCTCGCCGTCGTGGAAATGCAGGTCTGTGATGCGAGGCTGCGAGACTGGGATGAGTCCCTGCTTCTCCGCTTCTTTACGGAAGTAGCGCGGAGCCAAAGCCTCGATCACGTCGTTTTTCAGGCCATCGCCGAAGCGCTGGCGAATAATCGAAGCTGGGACATGCCCGGCGCGAAACCCCGGCAATCGAGCGCTTTTCTGGTAGCGCTGGATCTGCGACTCAGTCTCGCGGGCAACTTCGGCGGCGGGAATCTCAACCGAAATTTCCCGCTTAATATCTTTCTTGTTGCCGGGCTTATTATCGGGCGCGTTTGTGTCCGTTTTTGCGGCGTCAGTAGTCTCTGTGGGGCTCACGTTTTGCCTTTCACCAACCGCTGCATCCGGGACCAGGACGCTGGACCGAACTCATACAGCGTTCACTTGAGTGTAAAGATAGAACGAGAGCACCGTCAAACCGGCGCACGCACACAACAGTAGGTTTGACCAGCAGTTTTCCCGATCCCGGCGGCAGGCGTGTTCGCTGTCAGGGGCAAATCTGCCGTAGCGCGACCAGTAGCGAGCCGGAAAGCTGATCCGTCTTCGAAACCACATCTTTTACGCCGACGGCCCGGGCCGCTCTTAACAGTTCTCTAGAAGGATGCAGGGTGAACATCACCATGGCCGTGCTCGGAGAAACATGACTGATATGGCGTGCGGCGTCGAGTCCATTCATGACGGGCATTTGCAGGTCCAGGATGACGATGTCCGGATGCATCTCTTCCACTTTCGCGATCGCCACTTCGCCGTTCTCCGCTTCTCCGCATACCTCGAAATCGGAGTTGCGCTCGATCCATGATCGCAGGGAAGATCGAACCGTGGAACTATCATCCACGATGAGAATTGTATGAGTCATGCGCCACTGCTCCGTCTGCCCTCGGCAGGGCTGCCACCGGGCCATATTCGTGCAGTCCCGGCAGACGGCTTTGAGGAAGGTATTGCCAGACTATTTGCCATAGCGGCCGAACGCCATACGGCTGACACTGTACCTTAGCGCACATAGATATGTCATATACAGAACCTTCAAAGTCGATAGCATTTTCTGACTTTGCCGAATTTCGATAGACTCAAGAGCCGAGGGAGCCCGCCTGACACGGAAAGATAGCCCGCGACCGAACCCGCACTGGCTTGCCGTTCTCAACCGCGAGGTGGTTGCCTGCACCCGCTGTCCCCGGCTGGTTGCGTATCGCGAACAAGTTGCCCGTGAGAAGCGTCGGGCTTACCGCGATTGCGAATATTGGGGCAAACCTGTCCCCGGTTTCGGCGACCCAAATGCCCGCGTCCTTATTATGGGTTTAGCTCCCGGCGCGCATGGCTCCAACCGCACTGGACGCCCGTTCACGGGCGATGCTTCGGGAAAATTCATGTTCCCCGTTTTGTATGACACCGGATTCGTCAACCAACCCAACGCCACCGATCGCAACGATGGCCTCGAGCTAAAAGATGCGTACATCACTGCGGCAATCCGCTGCGCTCCGCCGGCCAATAAGCCAACTCCGCAGGAACTCGCCGAGTGTTCGCAATTTCTCGACCGCGAAATCGCAGGATTAGAAAAAGTGAAGGTAGTGGTGGCTCTGGGGAAGATCGGTTTCGATGCTTATTTGAATTACTTGAAACGTCGAGGCTCGCTGCTCAACCAACAGCGCTCTCTCTTCAAGACTTATCTCTTCAAACATGGCGCCAGTTACCGGTTACCCGATGGTAAGGTGTTACTCGCCTCCTATCATCCCTCCAACCAGAACACGCAGACCGGCAAGCTGACCCGCGAAATGTTTGTCGAGATATTTAAGCAGGCGGCAAAACTTGCCGATGACTAGTT
>JBAVGI010000362.1:0-1603 GCA_049684755.1 Candidatus Sulfotelmatobacter sp. | reverse complement strand
TGCCTCTGCCGAGTTGGGCTACGAGCCTGTGGTGTTCGGGGCGAGATTCGAACTCGCAACAATGCGGTTCTCGACCGCACGCGTCTACCAGTTGCGCCACCCGAACATTGGTGGGCAGTCGAGGATTTGAACCTCGGTGATCCTAATGGGATACCGGGTCTACAGCCCGGCGCTTTCAGCCTCTCAGCCAACTGCCCAAACGCGAATTGTCAAAGATCTGGCGGAAGGCAGGCGACTCGAACGCCTATGTCCCGAGGGGCCTGGCTTAGCAGACCAGTGGGATACCAATTACCCGAGCCTTCCGGGCAAAATTACAACTTGGATTTAGAGGAAATTACAGACTTGGTGAGAGACACCAAGAGTGTCCGACTAAGAGTCGGTACGATAGGAGGTCGCGACTGAAAAAATGCCGCATTTGTAATCACTGTACTGCGGAAAGTGAGCTTTCGTCAAGACCTTAAAAAGATTAGGACGGCATGTGTGCTACTACCTGCCTGTGCTGCTCGATTGCCATGCCGCTCCAGCGCGAACGTCCTTGATCAGAAATCGCACGCCTTGGTTGTCGGAAGGATTCAGCCAGAGCATGCGGTTGAAAATGCGCTCCGCCTCCTCGAATCTGCTCAGCCGCCACAGGCACAGCCCAAATCCATTCATGCAACGGAGAAATGGCCGGTTGTCGATCCACCCCCACGGAAGCAAACCATCGAAGCTTTTACCGAGGGACAATTCACCGATTCGAAACCCCACCTCGTAATGGCGAATCGCTGTCTTAGGCCAATGATCGAAAACAAGGTTGCCAAGGTGTGCATGAGCATCGAGGCAGCGAAGATCGGCCTGACAGAGATCCATCAGGATCTTGTTTGCGCCTTCAAGATCGCCGCCGTCCTTCCGGTCGTTGGATTCTATGATGGGGTCGGAAAATGGATCCTCTGTGTCCGCTCCCGGCAACACCTGCTCCATCTCGAATTCTGGACGCGATCCCCACGCGATGATTGGTTTGGCCCAGGCTTCGATCGGCTCTCCTTCTTCGCCCCAGTAGTGCTCGGATGGATCCCACATGCCCCTCTCGCCCAGTTTGAGCGGGGCAAGGCCCAGCGCTTGCGCGTCGAGCCGCGCAGATTCAATTTCACCGGAAAGATAGGGATTACGCGCGTAGCTCCATTGTTTGCGTGGCCGGACAACCGCGATCTCACCGGGAACAACATCCCAAAGGCGACTTGCACGAAGTGTGATTGTGTATGCACTTCCACAGAGGCGGCAGCGCGCGGCCTTCTGCTTCACCGAAAGTACGATCAACTCAACCGGATCAGCCAGGTTGATCGCCACCACAGTGTCACCGGTTCGTTCCTTGCCAATTTCGCCCGGGGAGACCGGACCGGTCTGTTTCGCGGTTCTCAACACGCATCTCTCCCGTGACGCACGCCCCATCGCGTCTTCGCGCGCTCCAAGAACGAAGGTTGTTCACTGCGTTTCGCGCCTGCGGCCAAGCCATGAAATCCGCCGATGAAGCCGGTCTTCCGGTAATGTAATGCGCAAACCCGGCGCACAGTTTGCTCCCATTCGGTCGCCAGTCCCGCCCGCTGATAGCAGTCTCTGGCGCGCT
>JBAVGI010000361.1:0-1690 GCA_049684755.1 Candidatus Sulfotelmatobacter sp. | reverse complement strand
CCTTGCCCTGATTGAGCATCGTGAACTCGACGACCATTCGATCGAAGTTGTAGCCTTGCACCTCGCCCTGCTCTAGCGCCACGCAAATTCTCCATTCTGAATTGGACCGGCTTCCTTATGCCATGTGGAGAGTGCGATGTCAGTTGAGATTTGAAAGGCGGTTTCACGTACAGTCACTAGCGGCTGATCATGGCTAGAAAGCACGCAATGAAAACCATCTCAGCTGCCGCGGTTGGGCGACGAGTCAAGCCGAGGTCTTGTGGCCTTTATCGGTCAGCGTCGGTTCACCCGAAGCAGTATTAGTACTGAGGCCAGCCGTTTTTAATTCCGGTAGGCCCTTCTTGACCGTTTTTGCGCTGCCAACCTTCATGTTCAACTGAATCAACGCAATGCCATCGCCAGGCTTTCGGTCGAACGTTTTGATCTTTTGAAAAACCTCTTGAGCCTCCCAACTCAGCCCGCCACTATCCGCCATCTTGTATACCCCTGCATTTGGCTGCCGTGACGCGATGCAGCGCCCGGAGCGCAAGCCCCCATCACAGCTCAGTCGCTTACGTTCGATCCGGGTCCGAACGCATAGATCTGAAATAATGTTCTGCGTACTGGTAGTAGTTCTCCGCTCCGACAGTGTTGCCAATTTGGGCTTCGGCACGGGCGAGCGACACATACCGCTCATAGTTCCTTTGCGAGTTTTGAAGATTCTGCGGCTCGGGGCGGGCGGCACTGGATGTCCGCCGCTTTGAGCGTCCCGCAAATGGCGCTCCCGACCTGGGCTGGCGCGCGTTCATGATTGTCTTAGGGCCATTTTGAATGGCTCACCCTTGGTTGTTTTGGATAAGATGCCCCGCGCGAAATGATCGCAATTTCCGGAGCTGATCGGTTCAGTCATCGTGGCGACACGCGCCGACTACACGCACCATAGATGAATTAAGCGTATGCCATAGCATAAAAGCGAGCTTCTCCTATTGTTCTTTATCTCCGGCATGCCCATTATTTGCGTATATGGGCAAGCGTTGGCTTTTCTGAAGGACTGCCAAAACGGTTCATACAATTGGCAGCCGGGTGCCTATCGGCAGGCACGATGAAGCCTCGGGTGCTTGGACTCGAGTAGAGACAGCTCCCGCGGGCGCGTCGTGACCGTGCGACAACGTTGAAAAAACACCTGTGGCCTCGGATCCAGCGTGGGCTCAGCGTCGATTGTGAAGAAGCATGGCAAGCAAGATCAAGGCGTCGCCGCAGAAGCAAGAAGCGACGAAGGGCCGTCCCGTGAACCCGCCTGATCGCTCGGTGCTCGACCACCCGAACGCAGCTGTCGAGGAGCTGATTCGCAGCGCCAAGAAGCACGGCTACGTCACCGTCGAGCAGATCAACTCTGTGCTGCCCTCGAACGAGACCGCTTCCGAGCAGATCAGCGATATTCTGTCTATTTTTGGGGAAATGGGCGTGAACGTGGTCGACACCAAGGACGCCGAATCCGAGGAAGAGGCGGCAAGCCCTGAAAAGTCGGAGGAAGAAGCCGAGGGCGACAACGACCTGGTCGAAGTCCAGCAACGTCCCTTATTGGCCAAGTCTGCCAAGGAACCCTCCGAGCGGGCCGATGACCCCGTGCGCCTGTATCTGCGCGAAATGGGCTCGGTGGAGCTCCTTTCGCGCGAGGGCGAAATCGCCATCGCCAAGCGCATCGAGGCCG
>JBAVGI010000360.1:0-1917 GCA_049684755.1 Candidatus Sulfotelmatobacter sp. | reverse complement strand
ATCGGCGATCGGCGTCTCGAGCAATCGCTCGCCCGCTCGCAACTCGCCGCGCACGATTTTTCGCCGCAGCAGATCGGCCGCCTGTGCCTCGAGGCTCTGCTTGTTGATCGTCTCCGCCATCCTGGCTTCGGTGGCGGTCATGCGCTCTCCGTGTCGGGCACGTAGCGGGTCTCGGACGGAACGATCTCCTGACCGGCCTCTTCGGGCTCCCAGTCCACGAGCTGTGGCGGAAAGCCGGGCGCGCGCACCTGGATGCCGCAATCGTCCTCCAGCCGCTGAATGATTCGCGGCGACAGAGCGCGCGGGCCATACCGTGATTGCGTGTCGCGAAACATCTCCGTGACAGTATCGCCGACGTCCGTCGGCACACCGTGCCTGCGGGCCAGGTCGAGAAACAGCCCGATGTCCTTCAACGCCAGGTCGACCGTGAAGTTGATGTCGTAGCTTCCGTTCAGGATGACCTGGCTCTCGGTCTCATGTACGAAAGAATTGCCGGATGAGGCCTTGATCGCCTCATAGGTCGTCTTGGGATCCATTCCCGCCTTGCTGGCGACGGTCCACGCTTCGGTCAGAGCGGCCAGGTGGGCGAACGCCAGATAATTGGTGATCACTTTGAGAACCGATGCGCTGCCCAGGGGCCCGATATGAATGATTCTGCGGCCCATGATTCGCAACGCGGGCAACGCCCGCTCGAATGCTGCGCGCTCGCCGCCCACGAAGATCGAAATGTTGCCCGTTGCGGCCCGGTGACAGCCACCCGATACCGGGGCATCGAGCGCTTTGGCGCCAGTCCGCAGGACCCGCTCACCCAGCCGCCTGACTTCGCCCTCCTCCGTCGTGCTCATCTCCAGCCAGAGCTTGTTGGCCGACAGGCCTTCGAGTACGCCATCGCGCTGCTCGAGGACCTGCGCGCTGATGGCCGGCGAAGGCAGGCACGTGATGACGAGATCCGACCCGAGTGCGAGCTCTTTGGGCGTCGATGCCCATTGCGCGCCGCCATCCAGCAGTGGCCTCGCGGCGGTCTCGTTGAGATCGTGGACGATGAGCTCGCGTCCGTTGCGCACGAGGGTAGCCGCCAGTTTGGAGCCCAGGTTCCCCAGCCCGATGAAACCGATGATCATCGCGTGCGCCTCATGTGTTCCGGCCGATGACAGCGGGGTCGAATGCGCGGCGAGAGAAGACCTTGCGCACCACGGGCTCGAAATGCTCGAGCGGATGCGTGGGATAGTCCGGGTCGAAGGCCGCCTGATCCCATCTCTCGCAGAACCTGACGCAACTTTCGTAATAGGGGTGATCCCGGTATGCCGCGCGCAGCTCAGGGTCCTCGCCCAGGAAATGAGCGTAGTAGACCTTTTGGAAGAGGCCGTGGTGCTCGACCACCCAGGTCACCTCGGCCCTGACGTAGGGCCGGATGATCTCGGCGGCATAGTTGGAATGATTCTCAGGCGCCAGACTGTCGCCCAGGTCATGGACGAGCGCGGCGACGATCATCTCTTCGTCAGCGCCGTCCGCCTCCGCCCGGGTGGCCGTCTGCAGGGAGTGCACGAGGCGCGTGACCCGATACCCGTCCAATCCGTCGTCCATGGCGCGCAGCGCGTGCAGGATGCGATCCGGCAATCGCGCGATGTAGTCGCGCTCCAGACGGTTAAGGAACAGGTACTCCGCCTTCGTACCATCCTTCATCTGCCGGAAGCTGACTGTGCGCATGGCTGCCCGGACGGCTGTTTCGGGAGATTCAAGCAGCCCTATTGATAATTGTCAACAATCCGCTCAGTCATCCGCCGGTGCGCGTCCCGGCCATTGCGGCAGTCCGTCCGCAATCTCGTAATAGTCGCCCTTGTCGGCGACGAAGATATGCTTCGACGCCCTCAGGCCCGTCGGCGTATCCAGGGTGCCCGCCCATATGCTGATGTACCC
>JBAVGI010000359.1:0-2005 GCA_049684755.1 Candidatus Sulfotelmatobacter sp. | reverse complement strand
CTCGGCGATCTCGCCTGCCCTCGTGCCGGGCATGGCGATCCTGCTCGGCATCGACAAGTTCATGAGCGAATGCCGGGCACTCACCAATTTCATCGGCAACGGCGTCGCAACCATCGTCATTGCGCGCTCCGAGGGCGAGCTCGATCGCGGGAAACTGGCGGTGGCGCTCGATGCGGGACCGGCGCCAGCGGATCTGCCAGCGCCGGTGGAACGCCTGTTCTAGGAATCCTGTCGGTCTATCGCGCCACCTGATCTGAGGTCGGAGCCAACGTCGAGTAGCGCGTGCCGTCATCCGGCCGCGTCGTATTGAGCGCCGTAGACGTGTCGACGATGGCTTGCTGCGAATTCATCGAAATGAACCGCACCTTGTCGCCCGCGGCCGCGAGCGCCTTGTCGAGATCGACCATGCGGATCGCCTGATCGTCGTAGGTGCGGAAGTACCAACGGTCATTCTTCAGATCTGCCACGCTCGTCCATGAGGTGGATTCAATCGCGACGGTATTGCCGTACTTGTCCCGCACCGCGCCGAACGGAATGTCGAAATTGTTCATGAGGTGAAAGACCTGAAGCACGGCCTCGGATGCGGTGGCCGCCGGCACGGCGGTCTGCGAATAGGTGACGGCGCGCACGAACCTCGACGGCGACGAAGAATCGCCGGGCAGGCCGAACATGCCGCTTCCCTGCCCGAACGAGCGCAGGATCAAGCCGCCTTTCAGCTTGATCGCGGGCAGATTTTGCGCCGTTAGGCCGATGTAATTGCGCAGATTGGTCAGGTGCCAATCGAAGGTGGGTGAATTGGTCATCACGCCCACCGGATCGTCATAGGCCACCAGTTTGCCGTCGATTGGTTCGATCACCAGCGATTTGCCGGAACGGTCGCGGATGATGAAATGAATGGGCGGCGGCCCTTTCAGTTCTGGCACAGCGGTCGAATTGAGCACGACGTCCTGAAGATGTGCGCGCACCTCGTCAACCGTGGCGAAGTTGCCGAGCAGCCAATTCCCATACTCGTAGGACGCCATCGAGCGCGAAGAGTTCTCGGCTGTCGTCTCGGCGTATCCCGCATAACCAGGGAAGTACAGGTCGCTGACAAACAGTCCCTTTTCGTTGACGCCGTCAATGATCACGGAATAGCCAAACGCGTTAGCGCCGGCCATGCCGTACTTGGTCGTGTAGCTCATACCGGTGGCGCCGCTGGGAAGCGTTCCCTTCATCGGAGTCCCAGCCGGGATGACGATGACCTGCGATTTTAGGTCGATGCCGAATTCCATGGTTCTTCCGCTCACCACGGCGCCGTCCTTGGCTTTGACCAGCAGTGTCGTGCAAGCATGCGCCGCTGTGCCGAGCGTAAAGAGAAACACCAGAAGCAGCACAACGAGCCCATGCATCTGCAGCAGATTTGGCTCGCTCGCTTTGCGCGCGGCGGTGGCGCGGATCGTTACCGGGGGTGAAGAGCGCAGGGGTTTCATGGAGTTTCCTCAAAAAGCATGATTAATGCGTGACTGCTACTGCCCTAAAAAATGAGGTCTCTTGGAGGGAGGTCTCTTGGAGGTAAGTCGCGCGGCGAAATTAGGGTTTCGAAGGGGCCTACGGTGCCAAGGATATTTCCCTACCGCGCGCTTGCGGATTGCCCAGCAGATTCCGCCGAATTGCTTGCCATGTACTGAAGCAAGTAATTCAAATCCGCACCACTGTTCGCGCGCCTCAAGGGGCGGGCTGCGGATTTGGATCAGGGCCGGTTGCGCAGGCTCAGAATGTAGCGACAAGGCCAGCCTGCGTGCGGCCTTCCTGATACATGTCATGCCGCCGCGGCCGCCGCGTTCGGATCCTAGTCGGGTGTCACTACCAGCCCGACGCTGTGCGCCGAGGTTCCGCTGAGCTCGATGACATACGGCGCGGCGACGAGATCGAACTTCACGCTCTTGGCGATGTCGCATCCTTTGGCGCCGGTGAAGCCGACGGATTTCAACGCATGCCCGTCCTGGATCACGTCGATCCAGGCGCC
>JBAVGI010000358.1:0-28665 GCA_049684755.1 Candidatus Sulfotelmatobacter sp. | reverse complement strand
GCCGGCAACCAAGAAGCGGTGACATTCCTTGGCTATCGGCCCATTCGATCCTGAATTGGATCGGAGGTGATATATCTATGCTAATCTTCTTGTTCGGGATGTCAAGCCTTAGTTGCAAGTTTTTGCAAGCGATTAACGAATGCCTACGGCGAACTACTTCATTCTCTATTCCCCGTTATCAATCCTGAAACCGCCAAAAATTACAGTCCTTTACGTTGACATAAACTCCTTCGCACGTTAGACTTAACAGTTTTCAGAGCCCTCATTTTCCTGTACAGCCACTAGCCATGGATCAAACGTTACGACAATTAGGCGAATTACTGCTCGGAGCGGTACCCACCGTAATCCTGATGGCGTTGCTGTACGTGCTCTACACATCCATCGTGCACAAGCCTTTGAGGCGTGTTCTAGACGAGCGGCGCAGTAAAACGCAGGGCGCGGTAGAAAGAGCACAAGCCGACATTGCCGCAGCCGAGGCGCGGACATCCGAATACGAACTGCGCTTGCGGGAGGCGCGTACCACCTTGTTCCTCGCGCAAGAGACGCGGCGAAAGGCGGCGCTGGATGAGCGTACTGCTGCCATGAATGAAGCTCGCGCCAAGGCTCAGGCGCAGGTGCTCGCAGCCAAGGCGGACATCGAGAAAGATCGCGAAGCCGCGCAGGCCGGCCTTCAGGCTCACGTGCAGACTTTGGCGGCGGAGATCATTCGGCGCGTGCTGCAGCCAGCCGGAGCGAGCCGTTGATGATTTTGCAGATGAACTCCACAAAAAAAATTGCTCGCGTTATTATTCTGACGCTGCTCGCGGCCAGCTTTGTATGTGCCGCAGGATCGGCGCGCGCGCAAGGTCAGCCCGCATCTCCCGCGAACCAGCAGCAATCGGATGACTCCGCTCACCAACCGGGCTTCGCGCAGCAACTGACGCGTGAAACCAGGGAAGCTGCGGGAGAAGATAAGGAAGAAAAAGACAAGGCCTCGTTCAGGCAGTCAGCCTCGGTGCGATTCGTTGCGAATAAGCTGGGGGTCAGCACGGAGACTGCGTCTTTTTTGTCCTTCCTGTTTAACTTCGGAGTGATCGCCGGTGTTTTAATCTGGGCGACGCGCAAGCACTTGCCGGGCGCATTCCGCGCCCGCACCGCCGCGATCCAAAAAGCGATGCAGGAGGCGCAGAAGTCCAGCGAGGAAGCGCGCCGGAGGCTGGCGGAGGTCGAAGCTCGCCTGATGAGGCTGGATGGCGAAATTGGGATGATGCGCAACGCCGCGGAAAAAGAAGCGGCTGCGGAGGAAGCACGGATCCGTAACGCGGCTCAGGAAGATGCTCGCAAGATGCTGGCGTCGGCGCAGCAGGAAATCGCGGCTGCCGTAAAAGCGGCCCGCCGCGACCTCATGGCGTATGCCGGCGAGCTATCCGTCGGCCTGGCGCAAAAGCAGATTCGCGTGGATGCCGCCACCGATCAGGCGTTGCTGCGAGATTTTGCCGGACAGTTAGGCGCATCTTCCGAAAGCTCAGCGGAGAACCCGGGGAGGGGCACTCAATAGGAAATGGCTTCCGTCACCAGCACGTACGCTCACGCCTTCGCGGACGTAGTTCTCGATGCGCATCTTGACGTGGATCGCGCAACCGCGGAACTCCGCGCTATTGCGACCCTGTTGAACGAGAGTTCGGATTTGCGCCAGGTTTGGGAGAATCCCGCGATTCCCGTCGAGCAGAAGCGGCGTGTACTGGATGTGATTGCGCAGCGCGACGGAATTTCAAAGCAAGTGCGAAACCTGGTCGCCATCCTGATCGATCATCGGCGAACGCATTTTCTGGATGCGGTCATCCGGCAGCTGGAGAAGGAACTCGACGCGCGCATGGGTTTCGCCGAAGCTGAAATCACCAGCGCCCGCGAACTCTCTGATGCCGAGAAACGCGAGTTTGAGCAGCAGGTAGCAAAGGTGACCGGCAAGAAAGTCCGCGCGCATTACGACCGCGATGCTTCACTGCTGGGTGGCGCGGTGGTTCGCGTGGGCAGCACGATTTACGATGGTTCCGTAAAAGGACAGTTGGAAAGAATGAAAGAAGCTATTAGCTCTTAGCTTTTTGGCTAGCAGCTAGAAGCAACGTTTTATGAGCTGATTCTATGGCACAGATCAAAGCAGACGAAATAACCAAACTGATCCGCGAGCAGATCGAGAACTACGAGTCGAAGATCTCCGTGGACGAAACCGGCACGATCATCACTCTCGGCGACGGCATTGCGCGCGTCTATGGACTCGACAAAGTCATGGCCGGAGAACTTCTTTCATTCCCGCACGGCGTCGCCGGAATCGCGATGAATCTGGAAGAAGACCAGGTCGGCGTGGTGATCCTCGGCGAATATACCGAGCTCAAAGAAGGCGACGAAGTGAAGCGCACCGGGCGCATCATGAGCGTACCGGTCGGTGACGCCATGATTGGCCGGGTGGTCGACTCGCTGGGCCACCCCATCGACGACAAAGGTCCAATTGCCACCGATCAGTTCATCGCTCTCGAGCGCCTGGCTCCCGGCGTCATCGATCGCCAGCCCGTGCGCGAGCCCATGGCCACCGGACTCAAGGCCATCGACAGCATGATTCCGATTGGCCGCGGCCAGCGTGAATTAATCATCGGCGATCGCCAGACCGGCAAAACCGCAGTCGCCCTCGACACCATCATCAACAGCAAGGGCAATGATCTCGTCTGCATTTACAACGCGATCGGCCAGAAGCGCTCGTCGATCGCGCAAGTGGTAAAGATTCTGGAAGACTACGGCGCGATGGAGTACACCATCGTCGTCGCGGCATCAGCTTCCGAACCCGCGCCCATGCAATACATTTCGCCGTACGCGGCAACTGCAATCGGCGAATACTTCCGCGATTCCAAGCGGCACGCGCTGGTCATCTATGACGATCTTTCAAAACACGCAGCGTCGTATCGCGAAATTTCATTGCTGCTGCGGCGTCCGCCCGGCCGCGAGGCGTATCCCGGAGACGTATTCTATCTTCACTCGCGATTGCTCGAACGCTCGGCCAAGCTAAGCGACAAGAATGGCGCCGGATCGCTCACCGCTCTGCCCATCATCGAAACCCAGGCTGGCGACGTTTCCGCCTACATTCCAACCAACGTGATTTCGATTACGGATGGGCAGATTTACCTGGAAACTGATCTGTTCAACCAAGGCGTGCGTCCCGCTGTAAACGTTGGACTGTCGGTAAGCCGGGTGGGCGGCAGCGCGCAGATCAAGGCCATGCGGCAGGTTGCCGGAACGCTTAAGCTGGAACTCGCACAATACCGTGAACTGGCGGCCTTTTCGCAGTTTGGCAGCGACCTCGACAAGGCCACGCAGGCACAACTCAACCGTGGCCAGCGCCTGGTCGAAATTCTTAAGCAAAATCAATTTTCGCCGCTCCCGTTCTCCAAACAAATTCTGATTATCTTCGCGGGCACCGGAGGGTTCCTCGACGACCTGCCGGTAAATCAGGTTCGCGATTTTGAAAAGACGCTTTACGAGTATGTCGACGCCACCAACGCCGGCTTGCTGCGCGCGATCATGGAGAAAAAAGTTCTTGATGACAGCCTGAAAGCGCAACTATCGGACGTAGTCAAACAGGCGAAGCAGCAGTTCGTGTCGACGCATGAAGCAGTAACGAAGTGAATTCTAAGTTTTTAGCTTTGACCTGGCCTTAAACCTGAGAATAGGTGCAAACAAGAAGGTAAGGTTCAAGCTAAGAGCTAGAAGCTAATAGCTGGCAGCTGATTTTCAATGGCAAACATTCTCGACATCCGTCGCCGTATCCGCAGCGTGGTGAACACGCGGCAGATCACCAAGGCCATGAAGGTGGTCTCGGCGGCAAAGTTACGCAGGGCGCAAGAGCGCACTCTCGCGGCCCGTCCCTATGCCCAGATGTTGACCAACGTCTTGAGATCTCTGGTGGCGCGAGCCGAAATTTACGATCCAGAGACTGGTGAACCGAAACATCCTTTGCTGGCGCACCGCGAAGAAAAAAATATTCTGCTGATTGTTGTCACCGGCGACAAAGGCTTGGCTGGCGCTTTCAGCGCCAATATCACCAAGGCTGCCAGCCGGTTCATTGAGTCGAAAGCGGGAAAGAATATTGACATCGAGACCATCGGGCGCAAAGGCCGAGACTTCTTGCGGAGGCGCTATCCCGCAGCTCCGGTGCACACCCGTAGCCTGGCTGACGACGAGGAATCGACGGAATCCCGCCCTGCGGCCGGCGAGCGAGCCGGCGCGATCCAGATTACGGGCGAACACGTCGGAGTTCTCGGTAAATTGGATTTTGCTCAGGCACGAACTTTAGCCGATAGCGTCATCGAACGTTATGAGCGCGAAGAGATCGATTCGGTTTATCTGGTGTTCAACGAATTCAAATCGGTAATCGCGCAACGACTTATCGTCGAACAGATTCTTCCCATCGAGCGTGTGGGAGAGCAGGTTGTGCGCCTGGCCGAAGAGATGACGGAAGAAGAAAAGAAGAAAGCGAAGGAAGCCGCAATCAGCGCCGGAGTGGGCTTACGCGGCGAGAGTCCGGCCGACAAAGTCGCTGAGAAGTTTGGCACCGCCGATGTCGATTACATTTACGAGCAGCCGCCGGAAGAATTATTCCGCACCTTGCTGCCGAAGTACGTGGGCATCCAGATTTTCCGCGCGCTCCTGGAGTCCGTGGCCGCCGAGCACGCCGCGCGCATGACCGCCATGGATTCCGCCACCAGCAACGCCACCGACATGATCGATTCACTGACTCTGGCTATGAACCGCGCGCGCCAGGCGAAGATCACGAAAGAGATCATCGAAATTGTCAGCGGTGCGGCAGCAATGTGAGGAGAAGCAATTGGGCATTTGGCAATTAACATTTGGCAACTCGAATTCATGGGAACCGACCGAGATTGCAAATTGCTAATTACCAGCTGCTAACTGCTATTTTGCAGCGAGCTAAAATTTATGCCAGAAAATATCGGACATGTAATCCAAATTGCGGGTCCGGCGGTGGACGTGCAGTTCCACGAAGGCCACCTTCCGCCTATCTACGAGGCCGTTCGCGTGGTGAGCGATGGCTTCACCGTGCCCAATCCCGTCAACGTAATTCTCGAAGTCCAACAACATCTCGGCGAAGGCCGTGTGCGCTGCATCGCGATGGAAGCGACCGAAGGCATGGTGCGCGGCATGAAGGCCATCGACACCGGTGGACCGATCTCTGTTCCCGTCGGCCGCGGCACGCTAGGACGCGTGATGAACGTAATCGGCGAACCCGTGGATCAGTTGGGGCCGATCGAATACAAGGAGAGAATGCCGATTCATCGCCCCGCGCCTGCGTTCGATGAGCAGGCCACGACGGCGGAAATGTTTGAGACCGGCGTGAAGGTCATCGATCTCATTCAGCCATTTTTGAAAGGCGGAAAGATCGGTTTGTTCGGTGGCGCAGGCGTGGGCAAGACCGTCGTCATCATGGAATTAATCAATAACGTCGCCAAGCAGCACGGTGGCTACTCCGTGTTTGCGGGCGTAGGCGAGCGCACGCGCGAAGGCAACGACCTATGGCTGGAAATGACGGAATCCGGCGTGATCAAGCCCGGTGATCCCGCGCATTCAAAGGCTGCACTAATCTACGGCCAGATGACCGAACCCCCCGGCGCCCGCTTGCGCGTGGCGCTGACCGGACTCACGGTCGCAGAATATTTCCGCGACGCCGAGGGGGCGGACACTTTGTTATTCATCGATAATATTTTCCGCTTCACCCAAGCCGGATCGGAAGTATCGGCATTGCTGGGTCGCATGCCCAGCGCGGTGGGTTACCAGCCAAATCTGGCTACGGAAATGGGCGAACTGCAGGAGCGCATTACCTCGACGAAGAAAGGCTCAGTCACGTCGGTGCAGGCGATCTACGTCCCCGCCGACGACTTGACCGATCCCGCGCCCGCCACAACGTTCGCTCACCTCGACGCCACCACCGTGCTTTCCCGCGCCTTGACCGAGATCGGAATTTATCCCGCGGTCGATCCGCTGGCTTCGACCTCGCGCATTCTCGATGCGCGCATCGTTGGCCAGGAGCATTACGACGTCGCGCAACGCGTGAAAAAGACACTGCAGACTTATAAAGACCTGCAGGACATCATCGCGATTCTCGGTATCGACGAACTCAGCGAAGATCAAAAACTCACGGTGGCGCGCGCTAGAAAGATTCAACGCTTCCTGTCGCAGCCGTTCCACGTGGCCGAGCAATTCACTGGCGCAGCGGGCCGCTACGTCAAGATTGCCGACACGGTGAAGGGCTTCAAAGCGATTGTCGAAGGTAAATACGACGACATCCCAGAGCAGGCGTTTTATATGAAGGGACCGATTGAAGAAGTGCTGGAAGCGGCGGAGAAGATGAAAGCAGCAGCGTAAATTACGGCCTCCGGGGGCCGCGCAGCGCCGGAGCCGGAAGCCGCGCTTGTTATGGCAGATACTTTCCAACTCGAGATCGTGACGCCGGAAAAGAAAGTCGTCGATACCGAAGCGACGGAAGTTCAGATTCCCGGCAAGAACGGTTATCTTGGCGTATTGCCCGGCCACGCTCCGCTGATCACCGAATTGTCAGTCGGCGAAATCACCTATCGAGCCGGAGCGGAAGAGCAAAAACTCGCCGTAGCCTGGGGATTCGCGGAAGTGCTGCCCAACAAAGTGACCATACTTGCAGAAAGCGCCGAGCGGCCTTCCGAGATTGATGTGGAACGTGCACGCAAAGCCAAAGAGCGTGCCGAGCAACGGTTGACCAGCGGCGACACAAACGTTGATGTAGAACGCTCGCTGAATGCTCTGCACAAAGCTGAGACGCGGCTCGAAGTGGCTGGCAAAACCTAAGTGAACTCTGATTCTCGTTCGCGGTGACGAATGCGACTTTCTCCACCTTCTTTTTTTTCTCTTTTGTTCTTTCTCGCAGCTTTCTGCGCCGCTCAAACAAATAAATCTTCATCCCCTCCGGCTCCACTCGTTTCTCCGGATGTACATTCAGATGGGAGTGTAACTTTCCGCTTCCGCGCCCCCAACGCGAAAGTAGTGGAGCTCGAGCGAGAAGGTGCGGAGCCGCAAGCCATGCTTCAGGACGATCAAGGCGTCTGGAGCCTGACCACAGCTCCGCTCGCGCCTGATTATTACAGCTATTCCTTCATAGCCGACGGCGTGCGCCTGATCGACCCCTCAAACTCGTTGATTACGCCCAATCTGCTTTCCACCGCAAGCGCGGTTCACGTTCCGGGGCCGCCGTCGCTTCCCTGGGAAGGGAATGACATTCCCCACGGCGAAATCCATCATCATTTCTATAAATCCTCGGTGGCTGACGACGAGCGCGATTATTACGTTTACACTCCGGCGGGTTACGATGCCGCGCGCAAACGCAAGTATCCCGTTCTCTATCTTCTCCACGGATACAGTGACGACGCCAGCGGATGGACCGCCGTCGGCCGCGCGAACGTGATTCTCGACAACCTGATCGCGCAGAATAAAGCGAAGCCGATGATCGTGGTGATGCCCCTCGGCTACGGCACCATGGATTTTGTTCGTCTGGCGTGGGGCGCATGGAACCATCCGGAACTGCGCGATGCCAACTTCAAGAAATTCACTCAAGCTCTGCTCACGGAGGTCATGCCGCAGGTCGAAAGCGAATACCGGATCGACAAGAATCGCAACGCCCATGCAATTGCGGGACTCTCCATGGGCGGGGCGGAGTCTCTGCTCACTGGTCTAAATCATCTCGACAAGTTTTCCTGGATCGGCGCGTTCAGCTCTGGCGGCATCCCCGACAACTTTGAAAAAGATTTTCCCGCACTCGACGCGAAAGCGAATGCTCAGATTAAACTCCTGTGGATCGCGTGCGGAACGGACGACCATCTGATCACAATCAACCGCAATCTGCGCGAATGGTTGAAGACCAAAGGCGTGAATCACACCGACATCGAAACTCCCGGAATGCACACCTGGATGGTGTGGCGAAGGAATCTGGCGGAGTTTGCGGCGTTGTTATTCCGTTGAGACAGAATTTTGACAGGCACAGCAGCTAGGGTACATTCACTGACTCCCTATCCTCCGAAGCCACCCGCTTCACCGCGGCTGTCCGCTCTAACTTATCCCACGCAAATCTCCGCCCTTCGAGCGCACGCTTCAGCGTTTTGAACAGGACTACCGAAAATAATTGACGGTAAGCAAAGCGCTGCAACCATACCTGACTTAACAGCCAGACATCTTCTTTATCATCCGGCCTTCGTCGCTCCAGCGCGAATGCCAGCGCCGACGCCAGGAAATCAATCACCAGGAACGCGAAGAAGAACGCGACCAGTTTGTGAAAGCTCGCTGGATCGGTGGAATCGGGATGAAAGTGTTTCTGGACGAAATACCAAAGCGCGCCGAAGGCGAACATGATATCGATAAGCGGGGAGACCAGTGGCAACAGAATCTGGAAGATCACGATGTTCGGCAGAGCCACAAAACCCAGCACACCTTTACGGGCGAATACTCCGCTGTGCTTGTATACAGCTTGGAGAATGCCAAACGACCAGCGAAACCGCTGTCGCATTAGGCCGTTCGCGTTAGTAGGCGCCTCCGTGTAGGCCAAGGCCATGTCTTCGTATTCCACGCGATAGCCCCGCCGCAGCAGAGCCATCGTAAGATCGGCATCCTCGGCAACCGTATCGATCTGGAAGCAGCCCGCCTCGCGCACTGCGGAAACGCGCCAGGCTCCGATCGCACCGGGAACCACGCTGACCGCGCCGAGAACATCCAAAGCGCGGCGTTCGAAATTCTGGCTGGTGATGTATTCGAGAGCCTGCCAGCGCGTCCACAGATTTACGCGATTCCCTACCTTTGCGTTGCCCGCGATAGCGCCGACATTGGGGTTGATGAAATGCGGGACCAGTCGAGAAATGGCGTCACTCGCGATAATCGTATCGGCGTCGATCCCCACAAAAAGTTCGGCATCTTGAATATGTTCAATGCCAAAGTTGAGAGCTTCGGCCTTGCCGGCATTCGGCTTCGTAAGAATTAGAACTCTCCCGGCATCTTCCTCCGCAAAGAAGGCGCTACGCGCCGCTTCAAGCGTGCGGTCCTTCGAGCCATCGTCGATCACGATCACTCGCAGATTGGGATAATCGGAATTGAGCGCAGCACGAATTGTGCGCACGATAACTTTTTCTTCGTTGTAGGCCGGTATCAGAACAGCCACTTTCGGTCGATAGGATGCCACTTCTGCCGGCCTTCCAAAGATTTTTTCATGCAACCGATCGTAAATGGCGGCCGTGCCAATGAAAATGAGCCGCCCCGTCATGAGCAGGTCGCCGACAAAAAATATCCAGGTGATCAAAATGATGCCGGCCTCAAATATCCAGAAACCCAGCCCGTCCAGGCGTGCAGCCCATCGCTGTCCTGTGCTCAAGGGCGCCATTACATCGGCCCGCGTCTTGCCGAACAACTGAAATACCGGCACTACCGAATATCCGCGCGCCCGAATACCATCAATGATCATGGGCAGCGCACGAACTGTTTCCGCACGATTCCCGCCGCCATCGTGCAGCAGCACGATGTTGCCGCAGCGCAGATCGCCGGCGGCGCAAGGCGGGAGGTGCGCCAGGACGTAAGAAGAGATTTCCTCAGCCGTATGCCGCCGCGGTTTGTCATTCCAATCGTTGGGATCGATCCGGTTGCCGACCGTGATGTAGCCCATGTCCTGCGCGAACTCGAGCGGCTTCACCTGATCGGCAGTGTCGGGCTCTTCGTCAATCGCATAGGGCGGCCGCAGAAGCGTGGCTCGAATCCCCATCAGGCTGGCAAAAAGCCTCTCCGTGAGATTCAACTCCACCTTCATGTAGCCGGAGGAGATGTTGCTCACGTCCGGATGGGTAAAGGTGTGGTTGCCGATGGTATGGCCTTCGTTGTAAATCCGTTTCGCCAGACTTGGGAACTTATCGGTCTGAATGCCGATTAGAAAAAAGGTGGCCGTAGCGTGCTCGCGCTTGAGAACATCAAGAATTTTAGGTGTCCACTCGGGATCAGGGCCGTCGTCAAACGTAATCGCCACCTGATTCGGACTGTAGCCGTAACGCCCTACCCGAAAGGGTTCCGGCATATTCTGGAAATTTTCATCGGTGATCAGTTTTGTCTTGGGATCGATGGTGAGATCGCGAGTGCCGTGAGTGGGACGCTCCTCAATGCGAAGAATTTCTCCCTGGCCTTCCATGTCGACATCCTGGCCGGGAGGCACGTCTCGTATTTTCTCCGCGGCGCTAGCATCGCCAGGAACGTCCCAAATACGCCATAGGGATCGGTCTTCACCGCCGAGCCGCCACAGAGCAAAAGTCTGGATGCCAAGCGTTTGCGCCGCCCTCATGTGATTCAGTGCCGTCACCGCATCCAGAAACCAGACGTCATGGCGAAGACTGCGCTCATCCAAATAACTGAAGTGCGGATTCAGAGCATCGTCATCGAAGGTCACGTCCTCATCGGAGTCGCGCGCCGCCAGCCAGGCCTCTTGCGCACTCACCGAACTGTCGTGCGCATCCGGCGGAAGCTTACCTTTCTTCGGCTTGAGCACCCAGTCATATCCGTAGTTGGCGATGGCGCAGATCAGTTTTTCGCGGGGAACTACCTTCTCGACAAACTTGAGATTGTCGACGAACCAGTCTTGCGAAGCGACCGGACCAGACGCCCCCCCCGGATAGTGTTCGTCGTAGTTCATTACAATCACGCCGTCCGCGGGCGCGGAGATAGCCGCGTAATCGAACTCCTCATTGTGCGCCGGCACGCTTACATACAGCTTCATCCCTCGCGCATGCAGGTCTGACGAGAGTTCATTCAACAGCGCGACATACCCTTTCTGCCCGGCGGTGGGGAAAGCCTCGAAATCGACCATCAGGCCGCCGAAGTGATCCGACGAAAGAAATATGCCGATCTCCTTTCGAAATTCCGCCCGCGCATCCGGATTGTTGAGAAACCCGGTAATATCTCCCACCCAATCGGTGCCGTTGAAATTGTTCACCATGGGAAAGACTTCCATGCCGGGGTCGTCAGCCTTAATGAATGGCATCACGCGGTCATCCACCGAGCGCGCATGATTGTTTTGCACGACATCGAAAAACTTATTCGTCTGGTCATCCACCCCCTGCAGGCGGCCGTCGGGCGTGAGCACGTGCAGCCAGTCCGGATAAAGCAAGTCGATCTGGCGGGCAAAATCGCGCAGCGAAGAAAAACTGGCCGCATCCCAGGGAACATAAAACGCCGCCCGAATTCCCTCTTCCTGGTTCAGTCTGACCTCAGAGGCAGGCAACTTCGATTTACGGTGGGAGCGGTTAGCCAGCTTTCTCAACCGTTCGCGTGCCTTCTCTTTCTCATTTTCTTTCAATGCCCGGAAAGCGCGCTTCTGCGGGGAAAACAGCAGTTCCGGCAAGCGTTCGTCCCGCAAGGCGCTGTATACAAAGAAAATAATCAGGGCGGAGAGCGCCGCGACAACAATGTCGACCAGGCGCCTCAGACGCTTCCAGCGAGCGCGTTGCGGATCATAAAAGACGGGTTCAGCCATGGATGGTTAATCGCTTATCGTATGCTGCGGACGGCAAGTGGTCAATTATCGAGGAGACAGAATACGAGGCACGCCCAGCTCTGCTTACTGAATTTAGATGCGCCTGCCGCGCGCCAAGTTGACTGCAACGCGCTATATTCTCAGCGTGCTGAAACTGCTGCGTAAAGATGTTCGGTTCTTTCTTGCGGCGACCCTGGCTGCTGTTGCGCTGCGCCTCGTATTCCTGCTGCACTTCCCCGGAGTCGTCGACGATTCCCGTCTCTACGCAGATATCGCCATGAACTGGCTTCAGTATGGCGTCTACGGCATCACCAACTCCGGCCATGTTATGCCCACACTCTCTCGCTTGCCGGGATATCCTGCGTTTCTCGCAGCCATCTTCGCAGTCTTCGGCTGGAGTAATTTCCGCGCAGTTCTACTGATTCAGCTGTTATTCGATCTGGGCACATGCTTGTTGATTGCGGATATAGCTCGCCGCATCTTCTCGGATCGGGCTGCCAAAGCGGCTTTCATGCTCGCTGCTCTCTGCCCGTTCCTCGCGAATTATTCGGCCGCGGTTCTTACCGAGACTCTGGAAATTTTCTTTACAACCCTGGCCCTGGATTTCGCCGTTTTTGCAATGGCCGGCGTGCGGGCAGAAACGGAATCGCATACTACTTTGCACTCAGACGCAAACCTGACGGCATGGCTTGGCTGCGGGCTTTCTATTGGAGCTTGCCTCCTGCTGCGCCCGGATGGCGGAATTCTGCTCGCCGCGATCGGCGCGTATTTGTTCTTATTTTTTGTGAGCGCAATCATGGAGAGAAGAAAACGCGGCAGCGCGCCTCAGTTCGCTCCAATTCTCCGCGCTGGAATTATTCTCGTCATCAGTTCGCTAGCTCCACTAATTCCCTGGACGCTGCGAAATCTGCACACGCTCCACCGCTTCGAACCGCTGGCTCCGCGCTACGCCAACGATTCCGATGAACCTGCGATGAGCGGGTTCAATCGCTGGACCAAGACCTGGATCGCGGAGTATGCATCAGTCGAGGAAATCTATTGGAACGTGCCCGGCGACGCCATTGACTTCACCCGCCTGCCCCAGCGCGCCTTCGATTCAGAGCAGCAGCGTCAGGAAACCGCGCAGCTTTTCGCCGATTACAATCAGGATCACGATATATCACCGGAACTCGACGCGCGTTTCGCCACGCTGGCCGCGGCCCGCATTCACGCGGCACCCCTGCGTTACTACGTTTGGCTCCCGACTCTGCGCATTGCCGATATGTGGCTTCGTCCGCGAACCGAGCTTCTGCCTTCCGACCCCCGCTGGTGGGAGTTCAATGACGATGGCGTATGGCTTGCCGCAAGTATAGGTTTCGGCTTGCTGAATCTTGCCTACGTCGCTGCGGCGGTCGCCGGGTTCGTGCGCGGGCGTGAATGTTACGGCCTCGGCTTATTGTTTTTGTTTCTGTTGCTGCGCTCGGTCTTTCTCGGCACCCTGGAAAATCCCGAACCCCGCTACACGCTGGAATGCTATCCCGTGATCATCGTCGCAGCCGCCGCTCTCTTTATCGGCAAATCGAATCACTGCAATCGAAACCCCGCATAAACAGACTCCCGAATCTAGTACGCCGTATGTGAGAAGCCGTATTCAAACGTTTCACAGGCCGAAAAAATACTGAAAATTAAGCTTGAACACTGTGGCCTCGGAGTTGCACAATAGCGCCCCATCAGGTCCCCAGGGGTCTCATCCGTCTGTCTGCTTGGCGCACCTCGGGTCCGTTCTAAAGGAGAATTGAATGCCGGCTAGCGACTTGTCGTCGTGGGTGCCCCGAATCTTTGCTCTTGTGCTCTTCGGGTTGTGTGTCGTGGTGTTTTCCGGAAAGAATCTCGCGGCTCAACAAGCAACTGCATTGCTCACTGGAACGATCAAGGACTCCTCGGGGGCAGTCGTCTCGGATGCAAAGGTAACGCTAAGGAATTCCGATACCAACATCGCTCGAGTCTCCAAGTCCGACAAGAACGGAGATTTTCTATTTACCGCGATTCCGATCGGCTCCTACGAGGTGAGCGTCGAGCGGCAAGGCTTCAAGAGATCGGTGCGCCGGGGAATCACGCTGGAGATCAATCAGAATGCTCGCCTGGATGTTGTGCTTGAGGTCGGAGCCGCTTCGCAGGTGGTCGAGGTCACCGCCGACGTCACTCAGGTGGATACCATTAGCGATACGATCGGCGACACCGTGGCCGGAGAAACCATACAGCGCGCGCCGCTGAACGGCAGAAACGTCCTCGATCTTGCCCTCCTGCAGCCCGGGGTTACGGAAACAAACGGTGATTCCACCGCAGCCGGCAGTTACAGTATTGCCGGAGGCCGTTCCGACTCGGTTACGTTCTTGCTGGACGGAGGACTAAATAATAACCTGCTCGATAATAGTGTGGTATTCAACCCCAACCCCGATACGATTGCCGAATTCCACATTCTCGAAAGCAACTACTCCGCCGAATACGGACGAAATGGCGGTGGCGTGATCAGCGTTGTTACTAAATCTGGAACCAATCAGTGGCACGGTAGCGCTTTCGAGTTTTTACGCAACGATGATTTCAACGCCAACGATTATTTCAATATTGCGAACGGCCTTCCCCGCGACGTTCTCAAACGGAATCAATACGGAGCAACTTTCGGAGGCCCAATTACCTTGCCCAAACTTGTGAACGGCAAGGACCGTTTCTTCTTTTTCGTCGGCTATCAAGGACAAAGACTTTCTCAGCAGGAGTCCACCGGCGAGGGAACTGTTTTCACTCCGGCGGAATTGAACGGTGACTTCTCACATTCCGGCGCCACCGGCGTGAATCCAACCGGGCCCGATCCCGGTGTGGCCTGCTTTCTCAGCGGCTTGAATGAAAACGCGTTTGACGATAACGGAAATCCCATTCCCAATGGCACGCCGTGCGGCGTGACTCCTAATACGTATTTCCAATCCAACCCAGCCCTTGCCCGGCAGGCGATCATTGACCCCACGAAAATAAGTCCGATTGCCCTTGAATACGTTGGCCTCGGTCTTATCCCGACCAATCCGGCCGGCCAGGAGAATTTCCAGGGCTCGCACACCGACAACCGTAACGAACTGACCATGAAGTACGATTTTTTAATCAGCGACAAAGATAAAGTAAGCGCCACGATCGGCGGGTTTCGTAACCCACAGATCAATCCCTTCCAGTTTGCCAGCGTACCCGGCACACCTGACATCTCCCAAATTAATAGCTACTACACGAACGTCGCCTACACTCATACCTTTTCGCCGAATGTGCTGAACGAGTTTCGGCTTTTCCTGCAGAGAAATAACAACCTGCAGGATAAACCGGGAGTGAAGCTGCCGGTCGCCTCTCAGCTTGGTATCGGAATCCATCAGGACGACCCGCAAGGTCCGCCAAATTTGTGGTTCGACAATAACTTCTACGTCGGATTCAGCGAACAGGGTCCCACCAACCTTGTGGATACGACATTTGGATTCTCCGATTCACTCACTTACGTTCATGGACCGCACAATTGGAAAATGGGCGCGGGAGTTTCCGCATATCGCAACAACACCGTCTACGATTATTACGTTAATGGCGAATTCGATTTCTTCGCCGGCGGCGCAGGTACGGATAATTCGCTGGCCGACTTCATCCTCGGCATTCCATCCCAATATTTCCAGTACCCTCACGCGCCATCGAATATTCGCAGCAAGTCCTACTACGGCTTTCTGCAGGATGAGTGGCGTGTAGGCAAGCGTCTGACCCTCGATTTGGGAATCCGTTACGAATACAACTCCCCCAAAGAAGATACCCAGGGCCGCTCCTTCTCGATCATTCCCGGACTGCAATCGACTGTCTTCACCGGTGCACCTCGGGGAATGGTGTTCCCCGGAGACCGAGGCGCTCCTGTAGGAGCGAATTTCCCCGATCGTACGAACTGGGGACCGCGTTTTGGTTTCGCGTGGGATCCGCGCGGTGATGCCAAGACCAGCGTTCGCGGCGGGTTCGGAATGTTTTATGACATTCTCAAAGGCGAAGATAATTTGCAGTTCAACGGGCAGCCCCCCTTCTTTTCCAGTGTGGGGTTGAACTTCCCCACATTTTCTGCAAATGGTCCCTCCCCCTATTTAAGCGATCCGTTCGGCCCCAATTCCGCTGATGTCCCTGATCCGTTCCCTTCGCACACTCCGCCTTCTAATCTTGATTTCAATGCAGCCGGATTCCTGCCGATCAATAGTGGCGGAAGCGTGTACTTCGTAGACCCACACCTGAAAACTCCCATCACCTACCAGTACAACCTGAGCGTGCAACATGAAGTGGCTCGCAGCACGGCCCTTGAAATGAGCTACGTGGGCAACCTTTCCCATGGACTGACCTCGCTGATCGACGTCAACCCGTTCGTATTGGGTACCACGAATCGCATCCTTAACCTGGGCGCTGGCGATAGCACGTGTCAGGACGCTTCGGGGCTTCCGATCAACAACCCTCCCCCGGGACCATGCAGTTTCGGCTCCGCGCCGGAGTTCAAGAACATTAGCAATGCTATCTACAACAGCCTGCAAGCCGGCCTGAACCAGCAACTCGTCGACTCCCATTATCTTGGGCGCACCTACTTCACTTTGGCGTACACTTGGGCACACAGTATCGACAACGCCTCGGGCTTCCGTCAGAGAAATAGCTCCGTTCCATCTTATGACCCCAACCTGTTCCGCGCCTCAAGCGATCAGGACGTTCGCAATCGGATCACTTTCAGCGGAGGCTGGGACCTGCCCGTTGACCGTCTGTTCGAACCTGCGCCGAAACGCCTGACGCAAGGCTGGAGTCTTTTCCCGATAGTAACCTGGCGCTCCGGCTTGCCCTTTGACGTGTTCGCGAACCTCGGGGAGCAATACACCTATAACGCCGAGGGGCCATCCGGTGCCGGAGACCCATTCAATGTTCACGCCAACATTGTCGGTCCATTGAACTCGCTCAATCCGCGAACCAACCAGACGATCAACGGTAATCCCGGACACTATTATTTCAATCCGAATAGCCTCAGCAACGCGCAATGCAGCGATCCTTCCTGCGTGCCCGGGCCGGGAATGCTTCCCGCCGATTCTCAGGTAGTTGCAGATCCTGCCCTCGCCACCTATGGAAGCTTGCCGCGCAACTTCTTCCGCGGACCGAGCTACGTCGATTTTGACTTGGCCTTTTCCAAGACAACCGCGATTACGGAGCGGGTGAAACTCGAACTCCGCGCGGAATTTTTCAACATCCTGAATCACGCCAATTTTGCCAACCCGGGCATTATCAACAGCGGCAATGGAATCTATAGCGGCGGTGCCGGTGGCACCAACCCGAATAATAGCTCGCTCTTCGGCCAAATCACCTCAACCTATGATCCACGGATCATCCAGTTGGCCGGGCGCGTGTCTTTCTGAAGGGGCGCGCCCAGTTGATATTGGGAAGAACGCACCAGGAATTTTCGAGGAAGCTTCATGGCCGCCGATTCGGCGGCCGCGGCTGGACTTACGACAACGGCGAGTCGCTCATTCTGAACCGCGTGCGCACATGCTCGGAGATCAATTCGATCGCAGCGCGGTTGGTGACCGGGTCGCTCTGCGCCAAGTATCGCATGGCCTCTACCAACAACCGCTGTCCATCCACGTAGCGCGGATCGGACGTGCGTTCTCTTTTCGTGGGACGACCCAACTTCGGCGGCATCGGGATAGTGAACACTTTGGCCATGCTTGGACTCAGATGAGGATTCTTAAGGCAGTATAGCGCCCCGCGCGCGTTTTCCAGAACAACAATCTTCCGCTTTAGATGCAACTACTTAGCCGCGCGGCGAGACAAACTTGGTTTTGCCTGTGGTTTTCAAACGAAATACATCGTTATTGATCTTCGCATTCACCTTGATCGCGGAATATTTCGCCAGGCGATAATCGTCCTGAGGCTGCATAAGTTTCTGTTGCACGCAGATGCCTCGGCTTAAATCGATCCACAAGAAGATCTGGGGGAAATTGCCCCGTGCTTTGTCACTCTTGGGGATCAGTTGCAGTTTCGCGGTCGCGATGCCGTCAATCGCTTCTTCTCCCTGGTAACTCACGTCGAAAGATTTTTTTAGATCTTCCCCGCTGCCTCCAAAACCTAAAACGAGAAAAGTTTCAATCTCTTGTTGGTTTCCCCCCGCCGAATACTCCATCACCTGCTCAATCTTCGGCTGGTAGACCTGCAGCTTGCCGTCTTTATAGAGCACAAGCTTGCTATCGGGCTCCTTGATCTCGGCCATCATCTCAATTTGCTTCCCCGAACGGCGGTAGTAAACCGTGCCCTTCTGCAGATCATGTTCATCCACTACTCTTTGATACTGATCCCAGACGAAGTCAGCCTGGAGGGATTGGAAGTGACCTGCAGTCTCATCCATTTTCCTCAGAACGCCGTCGAGGCCCGAGGTGTCCTGTTTCTGCGCCGCCCCGAATGAACTCAGCAGCATCAGCCAGAGCAGTCCGGTGGTCAGCAAGGAATTTTTCACTCGTCTCTCTTCACCCAAACCCGGTAGCTCTGCGCTTTGCCCTTGCGATCGGCCACGGCTTCATATTTCAGAATCGTCACCGCCCCTGAAATGGGCGCGATAATGCGTCGCAATTGAGCCTGAACCGAACTGTCGTCCCCTGGCGTAATCGCGCCGCCGGAAATCTCATACACCAGTTCGCCTTGCGCATCCGCTGTAACGACGACATCAGTCTGATGCAGGTTGCGGGGCACGGGTTTGTCGTTGTAGTTAATCCAGTAAGGCGTGGCGAAGATGAAGATGAGGATCAGCGTGACCATCACGTCGTAATGCAACGTGCCACGCTCATGCTGCCAGAGAATGTAGCTGCGGATTGTGCGCCAAAAGGCGTTCATCGGAAGCGCAGGCGCGCCGGAACTGGTCGTACTGATGTCCACACTTTGCAAGTCTAGTGACCGCTTCCCTTCTTGGCAATGATTAAGCTTCTGGCTCCTGCCTCCACGCTCTGACCACCGCCGAGTTTTAGGTTCAGACTGGAAGCTAGCAGCCAGAAGCTAGAAGCTCTTCTTCGTAATCCGCTCCGCTCCGATGTAAGGCCGCAGCGCCTCGGGAATCACCACGCTCCCGTCCGCTTGCTGATAATTCTCCATGATCGCCACCCAGGTCCGGCCCACCGCCAATCCGCTGCCGTTCAGCGTGTGTACGAACTCGGTTTTGTTCTTGCCCTCTGGCCGGTAGCGGATGTTCGCCCGCCGCGCCTGGTACGCCTCAAAATTTGAACACGACGAAATCTCGCGAAACAATTGCTGCCCCGGTAGCCACACTTCAATGTCGTAGGTCTTCGCCGAAGCTGCGCCCGTGTCACCGGTACACAACGCCACCGTACGATAGTGCAGGCCAAGCTTTTGCAGTACGGTCTCGGCATTCCGCGTGAGCTTCTCATGCTCTTCATAAGAATTCTCCGGCCGCGCGAACTTTACCAGTTCCACTTTCTGAAACTGGTGCTGCCGTATGATTCCCCGCACATCTTTCCCATACGATCCCGCTTCGCTGCGAAAGCACGGAGTATATGCCGTCAACGAAATCGGTAAACGTCCCGCGTCAAGAACTTCATCGCGATAAAGGTTAGTAACCGGAACCTCGGCCGTCGGAATCAACCACAGATCTTTCTCGCCATGCGGAACCCGAAACAAATCCGCCGCAAACTTCGGCAGCTGCCCCGTGCCATACATCGATTCCGAATTGACCAGGTAAGGCGGCAAGACCTCGGTATATCCGTGCTCACGCGTGTGCAAGTCGAGCATACAATTCGCCAGCGCCCGCTCCAGCTTCGCACCCAGGTCCCAGTAAACCGCGAAGCGCGCCCCGGTCAGCTTCACCGCACGCTCCAAATCCAGAACTCCGAGTTCCGCTCCCAGCTCCCAATGCGGCTTCGGAGCAAAATCAAATTTCGGTGGCGCGCCCCAGCGCCGCACTTCCACATTTTCCTCGGCACCATGGCCAACTGGAACACTCTCATGCGGCATGTTCGGAATGCCAGCCAGAATGTCCCGCAGCCGTGCGTCAAGGTCAGCAGCAGTTTTCTCCCGCGCCTGGATCTGTTCCCGCAGATCCTTCGTCTCAGCGATGGCCGCCGTAGCATCCTGCCCGGCCTTCTTCAGCCTGGAAATATCCTCCGAGGCCTTGTTCCGCCTCGCCTTCATGGTCTCGGCTTCTGTAATCGCCTGCCGCCGCTGTGTATCCACGTCGCCGAAATCCCTAAGCACGGCAGCCGGGTCGGCTCCGCGCTGGCGCAGCATTTCTTCCACCCGCGGCAAATTGTCGCGAACAAAATTCAGGTCGAGCATAGGGACTAATTACTGTATCGGAAACTGGGCAGGGAATGCACGCGCGGATGCCGAAGGCGGTCCACCACGGGACACGACGGTACCGGACATCGGAAAAGTTCAAAGCTATTTTTCGTGTAACTTCGTGCTCTTCGTGTTTACAAAACTTCCTAACCGCACCACTACGCCCGAAAACCTTAGCCGGCTGCTGCTTGGAGATCTCTACACAATCGTGGCTACGGTCACTGGATCTCCGTCAAGATCTTCAGGAACGCTGAATTTCGCCTGGAACGTTGCACCACTCCAGGAGTTTCCGCCAGAAAATACGAGGACACACGTTACGACGCGTTTCGACCTCAAGGCGACCAGTTTCATTTGTCTTTCTTTCTTTCTCCCGCCCGATGCAGATTGAGTGAGCCTATTTCTCGGTCCGTATTTGGTCTCAATAGCCAAACCTCCTCAGGCCTGCCATAGCCGCGAACATAGGCTCCATTCGAGACCGAGTAAGTTTTCAGATCGTTCCAGTTCCATTGGCTGCAAGCCGGCGGCCGCCGACAGGAACAAAACAACTGATATTGTTCGGAAGACTCCGTCACAAAAGATGCGAGATACGAACCGTTTTGATAGGGACTGAACCCAATCAGGTATCGAGTGGAACATTGCGGGCATTCTACGCAGTGGCGCAAGCGGTCGGGCATAGGGCACATCGCTCAAAGAGCATGCTAGCTAAAATGGAGGACAGGAATCTCTTCCTGTCCTCGTCGTGTATCGTCCACCACATCACATGGCGGCGAATACACCAAAGCAGAGCGCGCCGCCATGTTGCCTCATTCGCGTAGCGAAATCGATCCGGGCATCGCCCATGCATATACCCGGGTGACGAATCCTGTTACCGGCCAAAGTGGAGCAGTCCGAATCTCTGCAAATGCTGTTCGCCAACATTCGCGGGCAAATTGGATTTCGGGTGTGTAGGCGCGACGTCTGCAACCGACCTACCCATGCTTTGCCTTACAGGGGTTGCCAGAAAGGCGTGGATGTTGCCTACATCCGGCCCGCTGAGTACGATTGCCATGCCCGAGATTTGTCCGCTCTCGTTGATCTTGTTAGCCATGGTTGCGTAAAGGTTGGAACTGGCAGGAAACAGCGTGTTAAGGTCGGTCATCACGCCGTTCTGCCAGATGAAGCCATGGGACCAGTTGAAGCTCGAGTCCCAGGTGCTTCCCACCACTTGGCCCTGGCTGTTAATGCCTGTGGCTATGGCGGCAAAATCTCCGGGCAGTGTGTAGAGGTTTGTGAGTACGCCGTTCCGCCAAAGGGCGCCATATTGGGTTGTGTTGTCAGCACTGCCGACTGTCCCGACAATTTCGCCCCGGTTGTTATTGCCTTGGGCGATAGCGCCAGTTCCGAGGTCAGGAAGCAAGGATTCTCTGCCGTTTTCCCAAGATACGGCGTGAATGGTCGCACCGCCGCAGGTTCCCGTGTCGCCTACGGCTTGGCCTTGATCGTTGATCCAAAATGCGTCTCCGTCTGGATCGCTACCCGTAGGAAGAGCGTGGGCTTTGCCGTTTTCCCACAGCACCGGCAGCTGAATCCGATTATTAGTTGTGCCAGACGGGCAGGAGGAATCTACGGTACCGTTTTCCGCAAATCCTACGATTTGTCCACGGTTATTGATCGCGCTTGCCTGCCCGTTATTTCCGCCGAGCGTCGGGAGAGCGCTCATATGGAAGTATTGCCAAAGAAACGGGCGACACGTAAGGTGTGTGCCGAAGCCGCAAATGTCTTCGCCGTTGGGGTCTGGGACAGCCGTTTCGGAATCGCCCACTATCTGCCCGAAATCGTTGATCTCGCCCCAGTTCATCCAAGTGTTCTCTCCTCCGAGCGTGCCGAGGTCGAGCTTGAATCCATCGATGTCTATCAGTGCGCGTCCGTTTAGAAGTTGCCCGAATATGCTATCCTGCTGCCCCGGTGGCAGGCTCCCAGCCATGATCTCCGTCCAGCCTTCATCATTGAGTGACATGGCACAACCCAGATTGTCCTTCCCCTCGCTGCCCAGATCGGTAACTCTGTAGCTCGCCTGAGCGGCTGCACTGCTGCAGCAACCCAGAGCCATTGTCGTCACCCACAGTATCCAGAAATTCCGCATCCGTCTAAGCGTGCTCATATCTATTGTTCCTCCGGTAAAGTTGTGGTGCCGAGATGACTTGCGATTTTACGTCAGGTACCACTCGGCGCTCTGACAGTTCATGTGTGATTGAGAGCAAAATTGCCTCACGACTTCACTAACTCCTGCAGAGTGAGAACTGAGGAGCATGTGGTGTTCCACGTTCACAACGATTACGTGAAACAACAGGCCCAACGTTTCAGACTTCGAAGCAGAGTGGCGGACTAACAACCTACCGGGACGACCTCAACACGGCCAGTGCGACTGTTTCTCCAACTTCTCATACACATTGGCGAGAGGTTAAGAAATTCAGTGCATTTTCATATTGTTCGGCGCATTGTTAAATCCCTCTTGACGCTCTTATCGTTGCCATACATACTGGTTGGTATGTTGGCGGCACGCAAGAATCCCAAACGTAGAGCGGCCAGGCTGCACGATCCTGAGCGCACGCGGGAGTGTTTGCTGCAGGCGGCATCCCGCGAGATCTACAGATCGGGTTTCCAGAGTGCCGGCCTGGACAAAATTCTGGTCTCGGCTGGCGTCACCAAGGGCGCGCTGTACTACCACTTCAAAAGCAAGGAAGGCTTAGGATACGCCGTCGTCGAAGAAGTTATCGCCCCCGACGTCCACGGCAAATGGGTGCGGCCTCTACAGAGCGTCAAGGACCCTATCGACGCTTTGATCGCGGCTGTTCAAGGTATACCCATTCGGCCCGAGGACGTGCGCGGTGGCTGCCAGCTGAACAATCTGGCGCAGGAAATGTCTCCTCTGGACGCGGGGTTCCGGAAACGGCTGGCGAGAATCTTCGATGCCTGGCGCGACGCCGTTGCCTCCACTTTGCGAGAGGGCCAGACGCACGGAAGCGTTCGCCGCGACGTGGAGCCCGCGGACGCCGCTGGCTTACTGATCGCGATGGTCGAAGGCTATGGTTCGCTGGCCAAGAATGCCCAGGATCCGAAAGTAATGAAAGCGGGGGTCAGAAACATCGTGGACTGGCTGCGGTCCTTGCGCGCGCCGGGCAACCGCAAGCGGGTCTGATCGCATCGGTTCTAATGTAGCGAACATACCAACCGGTTTGTCTGCTTGAACAGTCGGCATCGCGATTTGGACGAAGTCGCCTCAACTACATCATGAAGGAGAACCAACAATGACAGGGATCGCAATCGCAATGTCGCGTAGGAATCTGCTCGCAACGGGAGCCTGCGCGCTGGTTGGTGCCCTGAGCCTGCCGGGACCGGCAAGGGCCAGCGCATTGGCGGAGCAGAATTTAACGAACGAGGAGATTGTCCGGAAGTGGTATGCAGCCTGGGAGCAGAAAGACTGGGGCCCCGTGGATAGCCTGCTCGCCGATAACTTCACCTTTTCAAGCGCAGCCGGCGACGACCACATCAGCAAGAGCGCTTTCAAAGAGCAATGCTGGAAAACGCAGATCAATTTCATCAAACATTTTGACCTGGAGCGGGTCTCCACCGGCGCGGACGATGCTTTTGTGAAGTATCTTTGCCACACCACGAACGGTAAATCGTTCCGGAACGTGGAGTACCTCCGAATCAAGAACGGAAAGTTGCAATCCATGGAGTGTTATTTCGGCGCGCAATCCAGCTTTCCGTCGGCAGTGAGCACTGGGCAGAAGTAACAAAGGAGTTCCAGCATGAGCGCCCGCGAGATTCAGGATCAGAAGGCGATTGCGCGCCAGATGTTTGTTGAACAAGCTGCTCACGCTAATGCTGACGTTCCGGTTGGCCCAGGGCGGGGGAATACGATTTGCTCCATCAGGAGTAGCCGTGAGTACACTCTTGAATCGCCGGCAGAAAGCGAGTTCTCTGAACCTGCAGATATATCATTGCTTCCTGTAACCCGACTTGATGCTGCAAACCTCATGCGAGTCTTGCGGCAGTTGGAGGTTATAGCAAAACGGCAGGCACCACGAATCGCGTTCAAGGCAAAGGGTAGAATTTTATTTTTGGATTTAGCCGAGATCGTGGCAGTGCAAGCGGAAGGTAATTACGTTTCGTTGCGACACCGGCCCAATCCCTATTTGCTGCGCGAATCCCTCTCGTCCATGGCGGAAAAGCTCAGGCCCTACGGCTTTATTCGCATCCACCGCTCGGTCGTCGTGAATATTTCGGCCGTGGAGGAGATCCAACCATTACCGACCGGAGAGTATAGGCTGCGTGTAAGAGGTGGGAAGGAATACTTGGTAACGCGCACATACAAAGACAACCTCAGAGATCTAGCTCAACTGTGGGTAGGCTCAGAGCGCCTTTGCGGCTAACAAGCACGCCTGATTTCGCAGCCACGCGAAAAAGAGGCCGTTACGAATATGCTTCCTCCGCTTGTAGTCAAAACAAATGAGAATTTGTGGTGCCGGGAGGGGGAGTCGAACCCCCAAGACCCGAAGGTCGGCGGATTTTGAGAACACAGGAGGGTTCTGAACCGTTTTGAAAATCTTCTACTCTATTCCTGTTTCAAGGGGTTACAACTCCGTAGATGTGATCCGTTCTATTTTGGAAATGACTCGTTCTAATCGTGCAACCATTACAATTTCATTATACGTGGGCTGTATCTGCGCTTGTGCCAGTGTGGCAGACACATTATCGAGCGGGAGCCAGACCTTGCCCTCCGGATTCAATTCAGGTGCACTGTTGGCCTGACGCGGAAGACATCTCTACCGCGAAGTGACAATCAAAGGTACCCGATCGGCAATTCAGAATTTTTGTGATGGAAATACCGAACAGGTTTGGGTTTTGTTCGAGAAGCCTAATCGGGACGCTTCAACACCGCCCCCAAACAAAACGGGCCACCAGTTTCGACCGGCGGCCCGAAATGCAAATACAGCAAGGTCTAGAAGGTTAGATGCAAACCAAACTCCAGCACTCGAGGTGCACCCAGACCGAATACGCCCGTTCCATTCCCGACCCGGTAGGACTGAGCGCTCGTGCTTCCGGCGGCAATGCTGTTGATCGAACCACTACCTTGGGTAAGCCAGCCGGTCATCACGCCCGGAGGCTGGTTGAAGTTGGAGAAGTTGGCCACATTGTAGAAGCCAATACTCGGTTCGATCGTGAACCGCTCCTCGAACCGATAATCCCAGCTAGCCCTGAAATCCAGGGCTCTCGTCCATGGGTAAGTCAACTGGTTTGGTGGGGCCTGCGCCACTATGGGAGCCACGGCGCCGATCTGTTGCAGTTGCGCGACAGTAAACAAGTCAGCGGTGACCAGCTTCTGGCCGGCCGGGGTTGGCTCATTTCCGTAGGTCGCGTTGTAGCCGTTGATTGCGTTGTTCAGTCCAGTCACGCCAAACTGGCGCATGAACGCGCCGTTCCTGGTGCCGGGCATGGGTTGGTTAAAAATCCCGCTTCCGGTGAAGTCGGTCTGGTAGATTTGCCCCGGAGTAAAATTTTGACCGATTATCACCGGGCTTGACAGCGGACTATAGAAGTGCGAGATCACCCCAAAACGGAAGCCATGGGGCACATCGAAGCTTCCGCCGAAGGAAATTTGGTGGGTGCGGTCAAGCAGTGACGGCCCCATGAATCGCAACGGCTGATTGTTGTCCGCCGCGGTCAGGACGAAATCCTGATCATTTTGAGCCGCCGGATTTCCCGGGGGTGGGGGACCCTGGAAGGCCTCGGGATTTACAAATTTCGAGAGCGAGTAGGCGACTTGGAAGTTTGCCGCCTTCAGCCCTGGAGTCGGGTTCACTACGTTCTGCGTCAGCTTCATCTGCAGGGCGTTGTAGACCGAACGGCTGATGGGCTCCTCCATGTAAAACTGACCGAGCGCAGGATTGGTCCCTGTGAAGGCGCAAGCGCAAGCTCCACCCGCATCAAGAGGACTTCCCATCCCGTTTCCTACGAAATCGCCGATCTTAGCTCCCGCGTTGATCGTCCCCTGGAGATCTCCAGGGTGTCCGAACGCTGTCTCAGTCGCAGAGATCGCGGCTGCCGCATTGGCAGCGTTAAAGTTGGAGATGTCTCCGGCGTGGTTGAGATCCACCGCGAGCAGGGCATGGGTCTCGACGTTCCGCAGTAAATCCGCGCTCAACACCATTCCGTGATGAATTTCGTGCTGGATGCCGAGATTCATCTGTACCGCGCGCGGGCTGACATAGTTGGAATCGAACAGTCCCTGGCTATTGTCGTATGCATTAACGTTCGCGCCGAAGCTTTGGTTGCCTGGCGTCAAGTAGTTGCCGATGTAGGCGGGATTGGGGTTCGTCAGGCTGAACGGCGTGTTGGCTTTGAAGGTATTCTCGTAGGCCACTATGGTCGAGGCTGCATTGCCGATAGTATCGGAGCAGGCAGTTGCCGTGGTTTCACCCAAAGCAAGTTGCGCAGGATCCGGCCCGATCACTCCTGTGCCATTTGAGCAAGGTTCCACAATCTGAAGAAAGGCACCATGTTGTAAACGCGAGGGCCGGTCAAAGAGAACGTTGTTGAAGATGACGTTCTCGTAGTACAACCCGATGCCGCCACGAACCACGGTTTTGCCGTCTCCCTTCGGATCCCAGGCAACACCCAATTGCGGAGCAAAGTTGCGATTGGGATTTCTCACCGCATTTCCATGTCCGGGGAAGTACTGGTTGATAGGAGCGATGCCAGGAAGGTCGCTGTCCGTCCTGCCAGTGTCGCGGTCCCAACGCAAGCCGAGCGCAACGGTCAAGTTGGTCCGCACCTTCCAGCTATCGCCGACATAGAAGGACAAGCGATTGTCCGGTCCCAGGCCGCCAGCCGGGAACCCTAAGGCAGGCTCAGTGGTGGAGTAGCCTTGACCATTCGATGCGAGCACCTGACTTATGTGGTCGTCTAGCGGGTTGCCATCGGGCGGAGGAGTGGCACCACTGATCTGCGGAGCCGTACCAAAGAAGCTGGCAAAGCCGCCGCCCTGAATATGGTTGAAGCCAAAACCGTAACGCAGAATGTGTTTGCCCATGATCCTGCTGCCGTCATACTTGATCTGATGGTCGCTTTGCGGAGTGCTCTGCGGCGCCAGCTCGTTCGGGCCCGTGCTGAAACTTCCGATGAAGATATTGACTCCGAGGTTGGCCAATGGCAGGTTCGTCCCCGTCGTGGCGTCGACGATCTGGTTCTGGAACTTCAAATACGAAAAGCGAATGGTGTGAGTAAAACTGCCGGTATTGAAATCCAAGCCTACGACTTCATTTCGCGTGTAGTCTTTGTTGTTGTAGACAGAGAAACTACTCGAGAAGAAGGTGGCGTCGGCTGAATTCTGGAAGTAGTTGAAACGGCCAAAAAGACGCGCGGTCTTGGTCAGGGAGTAGTCCAAGCGGCCGGTCAGCTCTGTCTCTTTAAAAGGAGATTGAAAGGTTCCCGAATAAGCTTCGAACGGAGCTGCTTGGAGAACCGGGGCGGCCTCATGCTGCAGGGTGCGCTCGCCGTCCAGGAAGAAGAACAGCTTGTTCTTCAGGATCGGCCCGCCAATGTCGGCGCCTTCCTGATTGCGCTGCCAGGGGGTTGGAATTCTCTGGCCAGTCAGTGGATCAACCGGTGAAGGCAGGGCAGCGGCCCCCACGGTGCTGTCGCGAAAGAAGCCGAAGGCCTCGCCGTGGAATGTGTCGGTGCCAGACTTGGTGGTCACGTTGACCGCACCAGAGGAAGTCAAATCATTGGAAAGATCCAGGCTCGACTGTGCCAGCGAGAATTCCTGAATCGAACTCGCCGGAATATCTTCGGTGGTGGTGCCAACGGTCTCGTCACTGACGTCCACGCCGTCGACGCTGATGCGGGCAGTGCGCCCAAAACGGCCGCCGAACGAGATCGAAGAATAGCCAACTTTAGTCGGATCAAAGTTCGCTCCGTCCTGAATCTGCACGCCGGGCTCAAGCTGCGCGAGATCAAGGAAGTTGCGGCCATTAACAGGCAGGTTAGAAATTTGCGACGCCGTGAGGACGCCTTGCACTTCGGCCTGTTCCGTGTTCACACCAACTTCACTGGCCTGCACTTCAACTACTGTGCTCTCCTGGCCGATTTCAAGCTTGATGCTGCCGTTGGCGGTGTTGTTCACCTGAACGTCCACCGACAGTTGCGTCGTCTTGAAACCCTTGGCCTCCGCGCGCACGGAATACGTGCCCGGAACCAGTGCGCCGGAAGAATAGGTTCCAGTGTTGCTGGTAATGGCATGGACGGTTTGTCCAGTGGGGCCGGTCATGGTGACTTTGGCGTTGGGCACGACTGCGCCGGAGGCATCAGTCACTGTGCCAGAAATGCTGCCGTTTGATACTGAGGTCTGGGCCAATGCCACAGAACACAACAACAGCGCGGATAAAGCAACCAGCGCCAGCAGCGTAAATCGTGCGCTGAGGCGAGGCAAACTAAACATGGGCTGAGATTTCAGCTTGAAACTCATAACTTCCTCCATCGCACTGGATTTGCCCGCAAACCAATTTGCGGCGGAATGCTGCCACCGCTGCTGCGACCGCCTGCCACTGTCTGACAAACTTTGCGGATGCACCCGCGTAACGTGCTGCCATGGACAAGGCACGCTGAGGGCCGTCTTTGGAGGAAATACGTGAAGTCCCGCTGCTCAGGTGCGGAGCTCTGGGTGTCAGAGTGACGAATTGACCAATTAAAGAAACAAAGCAAAACCAGCCCACTGG
>JBAVGI010000357.1:0-2208 GCA_049684755.1 Candidatus Sulfotelmatobacter sp. | reverse complement strand
ATGTGGACCGTCACTACTTCGACAAACGTGTCTTAGACCGACCGGATAGCCCTCGAAGAAAGACCGCTTCCGAAGCGAAACTCGTCAAAGACTCTCACAGGTTGATCAAGCAAGCATCCGAATTCCTTGCGGAACGCGTGAAGGAAAAGGTCAACGAGTGTAAGGGCGACAATGCGAAAATAATCGACAGTGCGGGCAAGTGGCGTAATTTCATGATCAATGGTGCGAGGGTGATATGGGTTACTGTTAGGGATGAGTCGAGTGCCTATGGAGGTATAGCCGAGAGGTGTGGAAATAGGGAAAAGGCGATGTAGCCTTCCGGGTTGACGAGACCCAGCCGGAGAACCGGCAGGAAGGAGGACACCGCCATGGAGAGCATAAACCGAGCAGCACGCCGTCGGTCAAGAAGGGAGTTAGCGAAGCACCCACAGTGGGAAACCCTGGAGGAATTTGCTCGAAGCCGGATTCAGACCTGGCTCCAGGATGTTCTGGAGGAAGAGGTCACGGAGTTGCTCGGCCGGGGCAAGTCAGAGCGGCGCTCGGTGGTGGATGCGCCAGCAGGATATCGCAACGGCCACGGCAAGACGCGGCGCTTATCGATGATGGCTGGCACCATCGAAGTGAAGAGACCACGAGTGCGGGGCCTGGAGCAGCGCTTCGAGAGCAGGCTACTGCCGTTGTTTGTGCGCCGAACCGAAGCGGTCAGCGAGCTTTTACCTCAGCTTTACCTTCACGGACTCGCGCAAGGAGATTTCGAACTGGCGTTGCGCGGACTGCTCGGCGACGGCGCGCCGCTCTCGGCATCGTCGATCGAGCGGCTCCGGGCAAAGTGGCAACTGGAGTTCGAGACGTGGCGAAGCCGGCGGTTGGATAATCTCGAAGTCGTGTACGCGTGGGCCGATGGTCTGTATGTGAAAGCGGGTCTTGAGGATAGCAAGGCCGCGCTGCTGGTGATCGTGGGAGCCCTGCGAGACGGGCGCAAAGTAGTGCTGGCGATTGAAAGCGGACAGCGGGAATCGAAGGAGTCGTGGGCGCGGGTGCTGCGCGATCTGTTCGCGCGCGGGCTGCGACCGTGGCGGGCCACGGTAGCCGATGGACACTTAGGGATCTGGTCGGCGTTGGGCGAGCTCTTCCCAGACGGCGCAGAGCAGCGCTGCTGGAATCATCGGCTCACCAACGTGATCGATCATCTGCCCAAGAAGGAATGGTCTGCGGCGAAGGAGCTTTTGCGCAAAATGCCCTACGCCCCAGGCCGAGCTGAATGTGAGCGGCTGCGCGATCAGTTCGCCGCCCGCTATCGCCAGCTCTGCCCCAAGGCAGTCGAGACGCTGGGCCGCGACTGGGAGCGGATGGTGACCTTCTATCGCTTTCCGAAAGATCATTGGATCCACCTGCGCACCACTAATCCGGTGGAATCGCCGTTCTCGGCGGTGCGGCTTAGAACCGACGCCGCCAGACGTTACAAGAAGGTCGCCAACGCCGAGGCTTTGATCTGGAAGATCCTGATGATCGCGGAGAAGAAATTCCGCCGCCTCAACGCGCCCGAACTACTCGCAGCAGTTTACGAGGGACAACTGTTCGAGGACGGAATCTTGGTACAACGAGAAACCACCCCGAAGCGCCGCGCCGCCTGATCTCGTTTACACACCTATTGCGGTGACCTCTGCCTATGTGATGTTTGAGACTTTGAATGACAGAGGGCTCGAACTATCCAAGGCCGACTTGATCAAGAATTTCCTGCTATCTAAGTCCAAAGGCCGCGTCCACGAGGTTTTGAATCGGTGGGTTGCGATGCAGAGCAGTCTAGAAGTGGGTGGGGAGGAAGAGGATTTGGTAGTCACTTTCATTAGACATTACTGGTCGTCCGTTCACGGCGCTACGCGAGAGCGTGAACTTTATGAAAATATTAAGAAAGACATCAAAGACGACGCCACAAAGCTTTTGACCTAGCAGATAGCTTGTCTGAGGACGCTACCCGTTACGCAGCCATACGAAGCGCGTCATTGACGTTCTGGGACGACTACGGCGATGCGTCTAAATCTGCATACACATTGAATCAATTTCAGCTCAAGCAGATCAGGCCGTTGCTGTTGGCGATTCTCTCTAAGATGAAAAAGCAGCACGTCGAGCGCTGCCTGATGCTGTTGGTAAGATGCTCGGTGCGACTGTTGATCTTCGGTGGTCTAGGCGGAGGCCAGATCGAAGAAG
>JBAVGI010000356.1:0-1800 GCA_049684755.1 Candidatus Sulfotelmatobacter sp. | reverse complement strand
GGCTTGCTCTCACCGCGCTCGAATGCAAACTTCGCGAGTGCGTACCCATAGATTCCCTGCGACAAGTACCCGAGGCGCCGCATCGACCAACTATGCCATCCGCCACCATGATCGTGATGATCGAATCGCGCCGCGGAGTTCGCGGTGAATATTCCAAGTCCGAGGAATACCGTCAGCAGGTCCGTCATTGGTTCATGATCGGGGACGCTGTCATCGAGGTGTCCGTCTCCAAGAAGAATCAGGTGTCCAAGTTCGTGCGCGACCGTCGCCACTAACACCATAGGATCCTTAAGCGGCGATGTCCTGAAGGTTGTTGAGATTTGAGTGGCGGCACACCTCGCCCGATCAGAAGATCGGGTTGGGAAAGAGGAGGAGGCCGCCATGAGCAAGAGTGCCAAGAGCATCGAGGGAAGGAAAGCCGCGAGCACGGGACAGCTATGGTTACGGTTACCGGGACTGGTTCGGGATGCGTTGTACGAGACGGTGATCGGAGCCGGGCTGGCGTGCGTGGATGAGGTGTTAGAAGCCGAGCGGGTGGCTTTGTGCGGAGAGCGTTACGCGCATTTGGTTGATCGCGAGGCGTCGCGTGCGGGCCATGTCGCCAGTTCACTGGTGCTGGGTGGAAGGCGAGTCGCGGTAAACCGGCCACGCGTGCGCAGCGCGGAAGGTCACGAACTCAAGTTACCGAGTTGGCAGGAATGGAGTGCGCGCGATCCGCTGCAGCAGCGCGCGGTCGAGCAGATGGTGCTGGGAGTATCGACTCGCCGCTACGCGCGCTCGCTGGAACCGTTGCCGGAAGCAATCACGGCGCGGGGCACCAGCAAGAGCGCGGTGAGCGAGCGCTTCGTCTACGGCACTGAGCGCAAGTTGGCAGAGCTGATGAGCCGCGAACTAGGCGATCTCCCGCTGGTAGCCTTGCTAGTCGATGGCGTGCACTTCGCCGAGCATGTGGTTCTGGCGGCGGTGGGAGTTGATGAGCGCGGCACCAAGCACGTCCTGGGCCTGCGTGAAGGTGCGACCGAGAATGCCGCTGCGGTGCGGGCCCTCCTCGGCGAATTGGTGGAACGTGGGTTAGACCCCGAGCGTTCGCTCCTAGTCATAATCGACGGGGCCAAGGCGCTCCACAAGGTGGTGGTCGAGGTGTTTGGATCGCATGCGCTGATTCAACGCTGCCGCGAGCACAAGAAGCGTAATGTGACCGAGGCACTGCCCGAGCGGCTGCGCGCCACGGTTCGCAGCGCGATGAGTCAGGCCTATGCCACCCGAGACCCGCGGCGCGCGCGCCGGCTACTGGATAATCTTGCACGTCGTCTCGAGCATCAGCATCCTGGCGCGGCCGCATCGCTGCGCGAGGGACTCGAGGAAACACTCACCGTGATGCGACTTGGGTTGCCAGAGAACCTCGAACGGGTGTTGTCGTCCACCAACCTGATCGAGAATCTTTTCAGCCGAGTGCGTGAGATCGGCCGACGGGTCAGACACTGGCAGAGCGGGACCATGGTGCTGCGCTGGACCGCAGCTGGGGTGTTGGAAGCAGAGCGCGGGTTCCGCAAGGTGACTGGATATCGCGCGATGCCGGCTTTGGTGGCCGCGCTACGCGCCCACGATACTAATCGCGCCCGATCGGGAGTTGACGAAACTGACAAGGCCGCTTAACTGAGAAATGAAGCCGCTACTCAATTCCAACATCGGAGCGGACATCACCCGCGGATATCGGCGCTCTCCTAATTCCCTCCCGTTCTACATATAATCGCGAGGTTCAATTTCGCTCGCATCTATACCGATGAGGCCGATGGGGAC
>JBAVGI010000355.1:0-1874 GCA_049684755.1 Candidatus Sulfotelmatobacter sp. | reverse complement strand
TGCCTTCAAAAAGGGCCAAATAGGAAAGGCTTTGTCCGCCCAGGGTGATATACATGCCCGATCCTGGAGAAGTAGCCTCAAATTGCAAAGACCCGGCGTCATCGGGAACCGTTGCCGTTTGGCTGATTGAACCGTTTGAACCCAAATGGACGCTAAAATCGTTTCCACTAAGCGCCGCACTGCCACCCAGCAATTCGAGTGTGCCGCTGACGTAAGCAGCATTAGTCAAATAATAAATATTAGCTAAAGCGTTGCCACTATTAACGGGACCATTGTAAGCGGTCCAGTCCGGCAAGGCGTCTGTAACAGGGATAGAGATGCCATTGTTTCCAGGCGAGTTTGTCCCTACTAACGCGGCCCCAAAATTTAAATTCAGGAAACCCTGTCCGCGCGCTGAAATAGCGAAAATGGGGTTCTTCCGGAAAGTTCTTGTCTGGCATGGGGATTTTGTAACATGAGGCATGAGTCAAAGTTTATTGTATCATGCGTTTGGTGTGCGGAAAGGCTACGATTATGTGGAGACGCAATACCAGGACGAGTGCGTTCGGTTTGTGCTGGCGGTGCGGTCGGATTGGATCCAATGCCCTGTCTGCGGTGGCAAGGAAGTGGCTCGCAAGGGGCGTCGCTTCCGGGAGTTGCAAACCGTGCCCATCGGCCTCAAGCCAGTCTTTCTGGTGACCGAAGTGCCCCAATGCCAGTGCCTCGCCTGCGGCAAACGCTTCGAGGTGGCCCCCCCTTTGCCCCGGCCTATGCGCGCTACACGCACCGGCTCCAAGCGTTCATCGAAGACCTGCGCGGCCTGATGACGGTCAGCGATCTGGCCGCCCTCACCGGTTTGGGCTGGGACACCGTCAAGAACATCATCAAAGCCAAACTGGAAAAGGATTACGGCCATCCCCGGCTCAAAGAACTCAAACGCCTCTCGATTGACGAGATTTACTTGGGCCGAACCCAACGGTTTTTCACGCTGGTCATTGACCTGGATACGGGCCGCATCGTGTGGGTCGCGCGCGGGCGCGGTGGCGACACCTTGACCAAGTTCTGGCGGGCGTTGCGTTTGAGCAAAGCCAAGATCGAGGCGGTGGCCATGGACATGAGCCCGGCCTACTGGTCGGCGGTGTTGGAACATCTGCCAAAGGCCGCCGTCGTGTTTGATCGTTTCCACATCACCAAGCTGGTCAATGAAAAGCTCGACGACTTGCGGCGGGCGATGGTGCGCGAAGCCACCGGCCCGATGAAGCAGACCGTCAAGGGCGTGCGCTATCTGCTGTTGATGCGCCGGGAGAACGTGGAAGCCCAAAAACTGCCGAGGCTCCAGGAGGCGCTTAAACACAACGAACCATTGAACATTGGCTATCTGCTCAAAGAAGCCCTGGGGCTGCTCTGGGAACAACCGAGCTATGCGCAGATGAAGTCCTTCCTCCACGAATGGTGCGCTTGGGCGATGGAGTCGGGGGTGCGCCAGATGCAGCAAGTGGCCAAGACCCTGCTGACGCACGCCAGCGGCATCCTTTCCTGGTGGAAACACCGCATCAACAACGGTCGCATGGAAGGCATCAACAACAAAATCAAAACGCTCCTGCGCCAAACCTACGGCTTGCGCGATGAACGCTACTTTGTCCTCAGACTCTATGGCCTTCATACCTCAAGACATGAACTTCTCGGATGAACCGAGAAAATGATATTCGAGTGGTTATTGGGGGTGATGGTGATGCAGCAGACTATTTCACGATGGCCGTTAAATCCACAGCCAGTGGCCATGTGTTTACTAATAATGTCTTTGGGACTACTTACTACGGCGGCAGTTCGTATAATGGAACTATTTTTGAGATCACTCCCGAAGGTTATGAGACTAATTTATACAGCTTCTCTGG
>JBAVGI010000354.1:0-4973 GCA_049684755.1 Candidatus Sulfotelmatobacter sp. | reverse complement strand
GCCATACGGTCAGCCGGAATTGGCTGGCCCTCGCCGATCTGCTGCACCACTGCGTTGGCCTCAGGTTTCATGGCTACCACGTGATCAATCGGAAGAAGAATGTTCACGTTTCGTTGCTTGGCTTCCTCCAGCAGTTGCCGTGCAAGATCGATTTTGTCGGCCTCCAGCAGAGATTTTCCAATCTCTTGTCCCATGGCCTTGAGGAATGTATAAGCCATACCGCCGCCGATGATCAGCGAATCGACCTTGTCCATGAGATGACGGATCACGCCAATCTTGTCGCTGACCTTCGCCCCGCCGAGAATGGCAATGAACGGCGGCTCAGGATGTTCAAGCGCCTTGCCGAGATATTGCAGCTCTTTTTCCATCAGTAAACCGGCTGCTGATTTCGACACGAATTTCGTTATCCCCACTGTGGATGCATGCGCGCGATGCGCGGTACCGAACGCATCATTTACATAGAAATCGGCCAAGCTCGCCAGTTGCTTGGAAAACTTTTCATCATTGGCTTCTTCTTCGGCGTGAAAGCGCAGGTTTTCCAGAAGCAACGTCTGGCCCTTTTCCAGTTGCATGGCAACTTCTTCGGCTTCGGGACCAACGCAGTCCGGGCAGAACCCGACGTTTTCTCCGCGCGCCAGTTCCTTATCGAGCACCATGCGCAGGCGCTCGGCCACTGGCTTGAGACTCATCTTCGGATTCGGCTTGCCTTTGGGACGTCCCAGGTGCGACGCGAGAATTAGTCTCGCCCCGTGCCGCAGGGCGTACTCGATGGAGGGCAACGTTTCTCGAATCCGAGTGTCGTCCATGACGCGCCCATCTTCGAGTGGAACGTTGAAGTCGACGCGCATGAAGATACGGTTGCCGTTGAGGGGAAGATCACGAATGGAAAGCTTGGACATTGGCTGGTCGTCCTTAGATGTAATGAAATAGCTCCGCTGCTTCGAGTTTGCTTAGGACTGGCTCGGCGCTTGCCAGACGGGCGTTTGCGCCCGCTCTGGCAAAAAGCCGGCGAGACACCGGCGCTACAAAACCTAGAGGCCCTTGCCGGCGATGTAGTGAATCAGGTCCCGCACGCGGCAGGAGTATCCCCATTCATTGTCGTACCAGGAGATTACCTTGACGCAATTGCCGCCGACGACCAGAGTCATCGGCGCATCGACAATCGAAGAGCGGGAGTCGCCCTTGAAGTCCGACGACACCAGTTCGTTCTCTTCGAAGCCGAGATAACCTTTCAACGGCCCACTCTCGGAAGCTTTCTTCAGCGCCGCGTTCACTTCTTCTCTTGTCGTCTTTTTTTCCACCCATGCAACCAAGTCGACGACCGAAACGTTCGGCGTCGGCACGCGCATGGCGAATCCGTCGAGCTTTCCCGCAAGATCGGGAATCACAAGTTTCAGCGCCTTGGCTGCGCCCGTGGACGTGGGAATCATATTGATCGCCGCCGCCCGTGCCCGCCGCAAATCTTTGTGCGGGAAGTCGAGGATGACCTGGTCGTTTGTGTAAGAGTGGATGGTCGTCATCGTCCCGCTGACGATTTTGAATGCGTCGTTGATCACCTTGGCGATCGGCGCCAGGCAGTTCGTGGTGCAGGAGGCGTTCGAAATAATGTGATGTTTGGCGCCGTCGTATTTTTCCTGGTTCACGCCAAGAACGAGTGTGATGTCTTCATTCTTCGCGGGAGCGGAAATGATCACTTTTTTCACCGAACCGCGCATGTGCTTCCTGGCGTCGTTGGCGTCGGTGAAGTGTCCGGTCGATTCAATTACCACTTGCGCGCCCACTGATTCCCAGGGCAACGCACCCGGATCTCTTTCCTTAAATACCTTGATGGTTTTGTTGTCGATGGTAATGCCATCGGCTGTGGCGCTGATTTTGTTCGGCAGATTGCCAAGAATGGAATCGTATTTCAGCAGATGCGCCAGCGTCTTGGGATCGGTGAGATCGTTGACCGCCACGAATTCCAGGTTGGGGTCGTTGAGTGATGTCCGCAAAACGTTGCGGCCGATGCGTCCGAAACCGTTGATGCCAACTTTGATTGCCATGCTTCCTCCAGAATAGTTTATGAGTGCAGCAGCAGATTCCACGAAGCGTTATAAGGGAACTAATGATGTTAGCAGGAGCGGGAATCGGCGTAAATGATCGGCAGCCAGATTTGGAACAGTGTCATTCCTAATCACGGAATGACGTGCGCCCAAGTCTTGACAATATTATGAAAACGTTAATTCCAGGAACGCATCCGCCCGGCTAAAGATCGATGTCAGCCTTGCCAACAGGTACTTCCGGTTGATTGTGTGCCGTGCGTAGGACTGTTCCTCGAGCGGCAGGATGCGCGCCGAGGCGGCAAATTCCTGACCGGTGATTTTTCCTCGGATGGTGCACGGCGCGACCCGCACCTGAGGATTATTTCGAATACGTTTTGTCTTCCCCATGGCGCTGCGTGTCATCACGTACAACTTGCCGGCGTCTTCTCCAAACCATACCGGAGTGGCAACCGCGGCACCGTTCTTGCGAAACGTTGTAAGCGAGATATATTTCTGGCCGCGAATGGTGGGAGGGATTGGTTCTGTGTCTGGCATGGCGCGGCTCCGATCTCAAACACGCGATGCGTGGCGTCAGATTTCGAGCCGCTGTCGCGGATGGTTCTTCGTCCGGGCAGGCGATTGATCCGGCCCTCTCTTCTGTGTTAAAAGCCTTGCATGCGTAAATGGATGCGCGACCGCTTGCAGCGTCGCAAAAAGACCCCTGCCGCACCCTCCGATAAACCTGCTCCGCCTCCCTTGCAGCCAGCTTATTTTGAAGCGGAAGAGTCGCCCGGCGCGGACGACAGAGAGAACATCGAATCAGAAATTTCCACTCCGCCCCCGTTTTCTGCAGAAGATCGACCTCCCCAACAGGGTCGGCCAGTGGAAGAGCGACCGGTGCGCGTGGCAGATGCCAGCGCTGAAGAAGTTCCCCAGGGGGCTGATCGGGCAGCATCGCAGCCTGCGCCGCGCAGTTCGGAACCGAGCGGCCGCAGCCGGAGGCGGCGAGGAGGGCGTGGCCGCGGAGGTCGAGGACGGGAACAGGCCGTGGCTCAGGCGTTTACTCCGGCGGCGGTGAAAGGTTCGATCCCGGCACTGCCTCTCGAAGCGGCGGAAGAAGAAATGCCGGAGGCAGGAGACCCAGGTACAGAAAAAGAAGCAGAGAGTCGACCGGTTGCTTCGGCGGCGCCTAAAATGCCCGCGCCTGCGGCAGTGGCGCAGCGTCCGCCAAAGGGTGTGGTCGTGCTGGCGATCGGATTGCCAGGGTCTGGAAAGAGTTCATGGTTCAAGCGGCACAATGTGGTGCCGCTTTCGAGCGATATGGTTCGCGCATTGCTATTTGATGATGTCCGCGAACAGCGATTTCAGGATCTCGTTTTCTCCAATCTGCGCTCGATGCTGAAAGCGCGGCTCATCGCCAAGCGTCCCACAAACTATGTGGACGCGACGAACCTCACACCGCAGGAGCGCCAGCACTGGATCAAGCTGGCGAAGGATTATCAATACGAAGTGCACGCCGTTTTCTTCGATGTGCCCCTCGAAGTCTGCATTGAGCGCCATGAACGCCGCGACCGGGTTGTCCCGGAAGACGTGATGCGTCGCATGGCGGCCAAGTTGAAGCCGCCGACATTTGAGGAAGGTTTCGCCAGGATTACGGTTGTGCGGGTAAAAAAGAAAGAGTCGGAAGCAAGCTAGGCGACGCTTTGTCAGGAACTCGCTCTATCCCTTGAGATGCGGTAGCAGTTCTTTGAAGGCTGGCGACGAAGAGGATCGCATCAACTCATAGATCATCATCTCGGTAGAAGAAATCACGGCTCCCGCTGCGCGCATCCGGTCGAGGCCTATTTTCCAATTCCATTCGGTGCGTGAACTCACCGCGTCGGAAGCAATGTGAACGAGATACCCTTCACGCAGCCCCGCCAGTGCCGTCTGCATCACGCAGATATGGCTCTCCATGCCGCATAGCAGCAAGGTGTTGCGGTTGCCCGGGAGCCGTTTCAGTAACGTGCAGAAAACATCGCTGCCGAAGCAGGAGAAAAGATTTTTATCGATTGGCTCGGTTTCGGGAAGCAAGGAAGCAATGTCCGAAACGGTCCCGCCCAGACCCTTGGCGTACTGTGTACTGACCAGCGCGGGGATTTTCAGTATGCCGGAGGCACGGATCAGCAGCTGAGCATTGCGTACGAGCTGCTCTTTCTGGAAAATCGGAGGCAGGAGTTTTTGTTGGATATCCACCACGATTAGAGCGCAGCGGTCCGCTTCGAGCGTTTGTCGCGCTACTTCGGAGTACTCGCGAACCGGTGTGGAGATGTTTTCAAAGACCGTTGACATGGGTCCTCCTGCTAGAACGGCAATCGTGATTCTATTCCGGTGGAAGGGATGAATAGAACAGCAACATTGTTGACCGGGCTTGGAAGAAAACCATAGAATCAGGATGAGCTGATGGCAGATCAGTTCTGAGATTGCCCCCTCGTTCAACGGCTAGGACACCTGCCTCTGGAGCAGGCTATCGGGGTTCGAATCCCTGGGGGGCAGCCAAAAATCCCCAATAAAATCAATGGTTCTAGCGCATCGCGCTCTGCGCTGCGAAACGGGTGCGTTCTGTGTCCGACTCATGTCCGAGTCACCCGGACATGGGAGGGGTTCGTCGCTCGGGAATGTGGTCTACTTCGTTGGCTGCTCCCGGATCGGCACGGGTAGGGTCAATGAGTGAAAATGGCCTGGTTTCGTCAACAATCCACAATCCTCGTGGAGTCAGCCGATATGGCGCAAGCCTTGCACAATGTTCAGCCGTGACGCGCGGTAGGCGGGAACCGCAGCACTCATGATCGCCACAACAACAGCTACTGGGAGGGATACTGCAAGCGTAGTCACCGGAATTTTCAGCAGGACCGCAAAAGGCCCGGCATTTCGGGAGTGAACCATGGCAAAAACCAAGCCGTAAGCCAGGAG
>JBAVGI010000353.1:0-2950 GCA_049684755.1 Candidatus Sulfotelmatobacter sp. | reverse complement strand
ATTTTCGACTGACCGGCCGGGAGCGTATCTTCATCGTTTCTGGCCCAAACCAGGGCGGCAAGACCACCTTTGCCCGCACTTTCGGGCAATTGCATTATCTCGCCGCCCTCGGCTGCCCGGTTCCGGGCCGTGAGGCGCGGCTGTTCCTGTTCGACAAGCTGTTCACGCATTTCGAGCGGGAGGAGAAAGTCACCGACCTGCGCAGCAAGCTGGAGAATGACCTGATCCGCCTGCGCGGCATTCTTCGGGATGCCACGCCCGACAGCATTGTCGTGCTGAACGAAAGCTTCGGCTCCACGACGCTGAAGGACGCCATCTTCCTCGGCCGGCAGATCATGGAACGCATCCTGAAGCTGGACATGCTGGGTGTCTATGTGACCTTCGTGACCGAGTTCGCGACCTTGAGCGACAAGATCGTCAGCATGGTCAGCACGGTTGTCCCCGACGACCCGGACTCGCGAACCTACAGGATCATTCGCCGCCCCTCGGACGGGCGCGCCTACGCGATCTCGATCGCCGAGAAGTACCGGCTCACCTACGAGGCACTGCGGGAGCGCCTGGCATCATGAAGGTCTTTTTGATGTTCAGGGACCGGGACTTCGACGTCCGGCAGGAGCTCCCGTCCCATGCGGGTGCCCTGACACAGGATCTCGGTCTGGAGACGCTTTTCACGGTCATGGCGGCCGGGGACAAGTTCCTGCATGAGGTCGCCCAGAAGGCGGTTCTGCTGAGTATCGAGGACGTCCAGACGATCATCTACCGTCAGCATATTCTCCAGGATTGTCTGGACAACGCCGCGATCATTAAGAAAATTTACGATCTTTGTGTCGAATGCATGCAGAACGAACGGCGGCATTTTTGGGGCGGGCTCTCCAGTTCCCCTGGCATGGTTCTTTACCGATCGGTGGAAGTTCTGCACATGTTCGTGGAGAACCTGAAAAAACTCAAGAAGATCGCAGATACCGAGTCGGCCGCATTCAAATCCGGCGGGTTCAAGCGGTTCTTTGCCACGATCGGCGAAGAGCTTGGCGACGACTATTTTGCCGAGGTGCAGGCCCACTTGAAGCGCCTCCGGTTTCGCGGCGGCGTCCTGATCAGCGCCGAGCTCGGCAAGGGCAACAAGGGGGTCAACTACACGCTGCGCCGGCCCGAGGAGCGCGAGGTCGGATGGCTGGCTCCCATCCTGACCAGCTCCATTTTCACCCACAAGCCCTCATACACATTCCATATCGCAGACCGCGACGAAGCCGGCTTCCGCGCGCTTTCCGAACTCAAGGACAAGGGCATCAATCTCGCCGCCAACGCACTCGCGCGATCCAACGATCATATCCTCAGTTTCCTGGCGGCCCTGCGCACCGAACTCGCCTTTTATATCGGGTGCCTGAACCTGCACCATCAGTTGACCGGCCGGGGTTATGCATTGTGCTTCCCGACTCCGGTTGCGACGGGCGTGCCACAGCACAGCTTCAAAGGGTTGTTCGACGTCTCGACGGCATTGAGCATGGACCGTCGGGTCAACGGCAACGATGTCGATGCCAATGGCAGGGAGCTGGTCATCGTTACCGGCGCCAATCAGGGCGGGAAGACCACGTTCCTGAGAAGCGTCGGCCTGGCACAGCTGATGATGCAGTGCGGAATGTTCGTGCCGGCCGGCTCCTTTCACGGAGAGGTCTGCGGCGGCGTGTTCACCCACTTCAAGCGGGAAGAAGATACCGCCATGCGCAGCGGAAAATTCGACGAAGAACTGAGCCGAATGAGTGACATCGTGGATCATGTTCGTCCTTACGCACTGCTCCTGTTCAATGAATCGTTTGCGGCTACCAATGAGAGAGAAGGATCGGAGATCGCCCGGCAAGTGGTCGCGGCGCTGCTGGAGGCGAAAGTCCGAATCTGCTTCGTTACCCACCAGTTTGACTTCGCGCACAGCATCCATGTCAGGAACTCGCCGAACACGCTGTTCCTCCGCGCCGAGCGTCGGCTGGACGGCACGCGGACGTTCAGGATGCTCGTCGGAGAGCCGCTTGATACGAGTTACGGAGAGGACTTGTACCGGAAGATATTTGTTCCCCCGCAGCCTCAGGTGGTACAGGAGGTGCGATGATGGAGGCCATGTCGGACGCGGTGCTGCTGCGCGTCTTTGTCGGCGAGGAGGACCTTCATGCCGGCCAGCCGCTGTTCAAGGTGATCGTGGAGAAGGCGCGGGCCATGAAGTTGGCCGGCGCCACGGTGCTGCAGGCCCCGCTCGGCTTCGGGCCATCGCGCCGGTCCCGCTCCGAACTCAACGTCGATGCCGGAGACCGACTGCCAATCGTCGTGGAGATCGTTGACACACGCGCGAAAATCGAAGCCTTCCTCCTGGTGCTCCATGATCTGGTCGAAAGTGGCCTGGTCACCCTGGAACGGGTACAGGCACATGTGATCCGCCGCAAGTCATGATCCGAAGCTGTCGGAAGCGGCTTGTCGCGAGCGGGACGCTTGCTGCGGTGCTGCAAGCGGCGCAGGATGCGGGCGTTGCCCATTTCAGGCGGATGGGCAGGCGGCTGCCCGTCCGAAGGAGGAGATGTCATGGACCTCCCACATGAGGCGGTGTTGCTCCGCATTTTCACCGGCATGGCGGATCGGTGGCACATGGGTCCGCTCTATCTGGCCATTGTCGAGAAGGCACGCGAGCAGCATCTGGCGGGCGCGACAGTCCTGCGCGGGGCCATCGGCTTTGGCCAGTCCGGTCGGCTGCACCTGGAACCGGCGCTGCCGCTGCATCCCGATCAGCCCGTCGTGGTCGAGATTGTCGATACCGAGGAGAAGATCAACGCGTTTCTCCCGGTGCTTGACGGGATGATGGAAAGCGGCCTGGTGACAATCGAAAAAGCCGGCGTGCTCCAGTACGGTCGGCAGCGTGTGGGTCTGTTCACACGTCTCAAACAGAGTCTCGGATATTCGCACGGGGCGG
>JBAVGI010000352.1:0-26459 GCA_049684755.1 Candidatus Sulfotelmatobacter sp. | reverse complement strand
CGTGGGCGCAGATCGCTCACCAGAACGGGGCGATGCACGCCGACTAACTCCATGCCTGAGCAGACTTCATTCACCGCGGCGTAGTTCTTTGAAGAGCTGGCCTCCTGACTCAAGCGCACGAATGCGGCGCTGAGCAGGCTCTGCAACTCCGGATCTTTATCGGTCACTAGCTGCTCACTCAGGCGGCGGATAGCCAGCGCCATCGCGGGCCCACCGAGTCGCGCGTAGAGGTCGGCCAACTGGCTCAGAGCAATCGCGGTTTTGCGGCGCGATTCAATATCCTTGGCCGTCAGGCAGCTGGAAAAGTTGTTCAGGATTTCAGTCGCCGCGGCGTTATCTTCCCGCTCGAGCAGGGTTTCCACGAACTGCCGTACGTTGCGCGGCGGCACACACGGCGCTTCGTGCGAGAGCAGCACGCTCTTCTTGCCCGACTCGGGTACTTCCGCCCAGAACATGCGATCCAGAATGTCGGCGTGGGATTCCACCAGAATCCCGGCCTTGCTCATCTTGTCTTCCTGCATCTTCAGAATCTGGCGCAGGGAGTCCATCTGGCGGCTCATGTGCTCCATCATCTGGTGCACGGCGTTCACTTTGACTTCGCCTTTGGAATAGCGCTCTAAGGCGAAGCGGATCGCCATGTGCTCGGCTGCCTTCATGAGCAGAGGCGTATCTTCCTGCTCGGTTGTAGCTTTCGCGGCCAGGCTACCCAACAACTGCTGCAAATTCAGCCGCATGTTGGGATCGGTCTGAACTAATTCCTTTTGCAGGTCTTCCGGACTGGCGCTGGGATCTCCTTGTACCTGGCCAAATCGAGTCAACAGCCGGATGGCCTGCACTACCTCCGCTTCCTGCAGCGGCACGACCCCGCCTTCCCAGGCCGGAGCAGCACCGGTTCCGGTTCCCGTGTTGCCATCCGGGGCTGGCCCCGCAACCCAATGACCGCCGGGAATGTTTGGGACGCTGCCGAAGGGAACTACCGTCCCTCCCGGCTGTCCTTGCCCGCCGCCTCCTCCGGAATTTGCCCCTTCTGCCGCTGCAATCAACTGCAGCAGCTTCTGCGGATCGTTCAACCATTGCTTGAATTCCGGCCCGAGCGTTTGCGCCGCAATCTGCGCCGCTACACTTATGTCGCCGGTCAACGGATCGGCAGCCACAAATTTCACTTCATTTATTTTTATCGTGCTCTGCTTGCCTGCGCCGGCTAGAGCTTCTTTGATCTGCTTGGATACGTCTTGGGCCTTGGAGCCGGCTACCGTAAAGGCGCGCACCAGCCGGGTAAAATCGTCGATCGTAACGTCTTTGGAAAAGTGCAGGCTGGCCAGTCCGGCGGTGGATAAGAGTTGCCCGAAGCTGCGTTCCGTTTGACCGGTCTCGAGCGGCACTCCATCCAGCAATAATTTGTTATCCGAGACTCCGAGCAGAAAGCCGCCGTCTCCGGCTGCGGGCAGACCTTGCTGCAATTCATTCCATGTGACTTCGAACTGGGCTTCCGTTCGTTTGTGATCGTAACCGTACATCCGGGCGTACTTGATCAGGATGTTCAGGCTATGGACAAAGGCTCGCGCCGATGCCGCCCGGTTGGCATGGAATGTACTTGCGTTCGTAATAAGGTGCTCCTCGAACCACACTCTGCAAGTAAAAGGTTAAATCCAGACAGTAAGGGGGTGCACATTACGGAGGTAACTGGCCATTCGCCTGGGAGTCCGCTCATCGGCTGCCTTGCACGGTATCGAAGAGGGTCGATGCGTGAAAGGCTCTGGGACCCTCACAGTCACTGGCTATCGTAGTCAACTCCGGCGAATATATAGTGATACGAAAATTGCGGCATTCCGGAACTTCCGTGCCTCCCTCACGCCCAACGCGCCCTAAGAAAGTCACCGGCCTGCGCTACTGGATGCTGCAGGTTCTCAACGAGTGCGACCATGTCTCGGCCAACTTTGGTCCCGATCCGGTGCATGATCTCCGCGTCGCTCTGCGCCGCTGCCGCTCTCTGGCTGACGGACTGATGGCGCTCGATCCCGATCCCGATTGGAAGGCCATGAAGAAGGCCGGCAAGCGCCTGTTCCAGCGGCTCGGTACATTGCGCGATGTACAGGTGATGATGGAATGGGTGGAAAAACTTGGCCATGCCCAATCTCGGGAGGGAGAGGAAGACCGGTCCTCGCAATCTGAACCGGACGCTGAATCCGGATCCTACTCAAGCAATTCACAGTTTGATCGTACCGATGCAGTTGCCCGGACGCTTCTCGAAATCCTCCACCGTCGCGAACAAGAGCAACAGCACGAAGCTCAATCGGCGCTTGAAGAGTTTGATCGCAAACAGTGGCGCCAGTGGAGCAAGTCTCTTCCCGCCCGCGCCGCGCGCATTCGGCCCGGAAGCGCGCTGTTTAAACATCTCGCTCTCGAACGTTGGACCGAAGCTCGTGAACTGCACAACCGGGCTCTGCGCAATCGCTCACAAATTACCTTTCACAGTCTCCGCATCGGCATCAAACGTTTCCGCTACATCGTGGAGAACTTTCTTCCCGTCGAGCATAAGGCCTGGAGCAATGACCTGAAGGAGATTCAGGATTTGCTTGGGGAAGTACACGACCTCGACGTGCTTTGGTCTACGGCAGTCGAGTGTCAGGTTTTTCCTGATACAGGTTCGCGCCAACGTTGGCACGAACGAATTCTTTCCGAGCGCACCAAGCGTATCAATCGCTACCGCACTAAAATGGTTGGCGAGAATTCTTTGTGGCAGGAGTGGCGCGCGGCGCTGCCGCAGGGGAAGCAAATTCAGGTGCTCGCCACGCGCCGCATGAAGCTTTGGGCGAATGGCCTCGATCCCGACTTTGCGCATTCCGAGCTGGTTGCCAGTTTAGCTCTTCAACTTTACGATGGCCTGCTTGCGTGGGGATGGCAGCCTTCGGTGGACGCCGCGTCCGCGCGTTCCAGCCTGCTCGCCGCCGCTCTTCTACACGATGTTGGCAAGTCGGAAGGCCAGAAGGGACATCACAAGGTGACGTTCGATTTGATTCGCGCCCACGGCAACCCCCTAGGTTGGAAACCGGTGGACTTGAAGCGTGCCGCTATCGTCGCTCGTTTTCACCGCGGGGCGCTGCCCACCAGAAGACACAAAACTCTGCGCGATCTTCTTCCTGACGAGCAGAAAGCCGCAATCCAACTCGCAGCTGTGTTGCGTTTGGGCAATGCCCTGGACGCCGCCCACGACGGCCACATCCGCCGCATCCGTATTGAAAATAATCACATCACGACTAATCGGAACGAAGCGTTGGTAATCGCTGCCGAGGGATATTCTCCGCTAGGGCGATCCGCCCAAACCATCGCCGCCGAGCGCCATCTGCTCGAAACTCTTTTGCACCGGCCTGTAATCATCAGGCCTCTGATCCCTGCGCGCCTTGATAAGTCTTACGTAAGGACGGCAGCGTCGGCCGGCCGTGCAGCCAGAGCGAGACCTCGCGGAAGCAAAAAGGAAAAGAGACCTGGATTCATACCCGCTCGAACCCGTTAAGAATCGCTGCTTCCTGCAATTTATGATCCCCAGCTAGGAATAACTTGCCGTGCGGAACCCCAGCGCTCCATTCAAGGGCTGCCGCCAGCTGCAAAGCGTCTGCGGCTCTTAGGTCGTAGAGATCCACGAGGCTCATGGCTCTTTCGCGCAAGACATCGGATGGTTGAATGACAAACCACGATGCAGCTAGATCGGCAACTAATCTTCTGGCCTTCGCCCATTCATTGGTGTTGAGTTCCTTCATCCGTAATAGCCGCGCCAGAGAGCTTGCGATCTCGACCGGCGTAGCCCACCAGACGACGGCTTCGTAACTCTTGTAAAGGGCAATAGCGCGAGCTGTACCGCTTTGACGGACGCATAGGGGAACCAGCGCGCTCGTATCCCAAAATGCCAAACGGCGCTCTAACGGCTCTCCCGCTCTTCTCGCCATACCTGTTCCATGACCTTATCGGAGATTTTTCCTGGCGGAGAGGGCCAAGCAACGGGCCCTACGCGTCGCTTGAGTGGCGGCGTTAGAATGCCGCGGGCGATCAGTTGCCGCTCACGCTCGGGTTGATCGTTCGCGGAGCAGGGTACGATCCGCGCCACCGGCTGGTTACGGTCGCAGACTAGCAGCTCTTCTCCTTCGCGCACATGTTGTAGGTGAGCGCTGAGTCGAGCTTTCAGGTCGCTAATCTTTACGGTACGCACAGTCTGATCATAACAGATATGACTATATTGGTCACGTTCCATTCTCTTGGAATTGAGCTCTGTGCCTTTTTTGATTTCCACGTGGTAACTTAGCAGTCACTTCTCTCTGGCTTCGCCTGCGGATACAAATATCTCTACTTCCGGTTTCGAGTCGAAGCCACAGGCCGCATGACCCACGCCCAACTTGTCGAGAAAGCCGTGCGCTGGCTGCGCAGCTATCGTTGCGGAGTCGTGCTCTCCGAGCAAGCCTGCGTAAGTGGCGAGATGCCCGATGCGATCGGATGGAAACGCGCTTGCCACTCCGTGCTTGTCGAATGCAAAGTCACCCGGTCGGATTTTCTGGCTGACCGCACCAAACCTTTTCGCTTAAAGCCTGAACAGGGCGTGGGCTGTGAGCGCTTCTACTTAGTTCCCGCCGGACTTCTGCGCTGCGAAGAACTGCCAGCGGGATGGGGACTACTCGAACTACGCCGCGGCAGAATCCATACCACACATCTTTCGGCGAAGAATCTTCGCACTGCCAGTGGATTTCGCTACGAAATGAATCTGCTGCTAGCCAGCCTGCGTCGGGTGGAAGTTCGTGTGGAACCGCAGAGCATCACCGACTTCCTAAAGTGGAAGAATCGCATGGCGGAATACAATCGCGGCACGCTGCCCGAGGGGCTGGTTACGGCCGAAGAAGAATTTAATGTATTCCTTGAACCGGATCTGAGCGTCGAGATCTAAGTTCTGGCGCTAAAACGCCCGCGGCTAGAAGCTGCCTTACAATTCCCTGCGTCCCTCCATCGCCTTGAGCATGGTGATCTCATCGGTGTACTCGATGTCGCTGCCGACCGGGATGCCCATTGCGATCCGCGTCACTTTCACTCCGGCGCGCTTCAACTGCTGCGAAAGGTAAGCAGAAGTCGCTTCCCCTTCAATCGTGGGATTGGTGGCCACGATCACTTCATCCACGTTGCCCGCATCGACGCGCGCGATGAGATTTGCGATGCGTAATTGTTCCGGCCCCACTCCGTGCAACGGCGAAAGCGAACCATGCAGCACGTGGTAGACGCCGTTGAAGTGTTTAGTTTTCTCGATAGCGGCAATGTTGGTTGGCTCTTCGACCACACAGACCAGCCGCTGGTTGCGGGTCGCGCTGGTGCAGTAAACGCATGGGTCAACGTCAGTAATGTTGTTGCACACCGAACACAGCGTGAGGCTAGCCTTGACGTCCCGGACCGCGGCAGCCAGCGCTTCCGCGTCTTCGTCGCTCGCGCGCAGGATATAAAAAGCCAGCCGTTGCGCGCTTTTCGCGCCTACGCCCGGCAGCTTTTTCAGTTCGTCAATCAACCGCGACATCGGCTCGGCAAATTTAGACATATTATTTTGGAGATTGCTTCAAACGGATCACTAAGTCACGGATCATCAAATCGATCGTCTACTCGCTACAGTCCGCCGATGCCCAGGCCGCCCAGCATGCTGCCCACCGTCGATTGCATCGCGTTATCAACTTTCCGCGCGGCTTCGTTCACGGCAGCAAGCACCAGGTCCTGCAGCATCTCGACGTCGCCGGATTTCACCGCCTCAGGATCGATGCGCAGGCTAAGCAATTGCTTGCGCCCATCCATCTTCGCAGTTACCGTGCCGCCGCCCGACGTGGCTTCCACCACCGTCTCCTGCATCTTTTTCTGCAGCGCGTCGTACTGCGACTTTGCCTTCGACATTAATTCTTGCAGATTGAATCCGCCCATATCGCTCTACCGCTTCTCCTTGTAATCGATCACCGTACGAATCTCTGCGCCAAATTTCTCTTGCAGCCGGCGGACCACTGCATCTTGTTCGGCTCGGCTTCGGCCACCCAAGTCTGAGTTGCTTCCTGCGGTTGTCGCCCCGCCATTGCGCCGCCCATCCGAGGGAGCGACGGTTGCACCTGGAACAATCTTCAGTTTGACGGCCCGGCCCAAAACGCCGCTGGCCGAGGCAATCGCTAGCCGCCGCGCATCGGCGCCCAGAGACATATCGACCACGGTTTGCGACTCCGATACCTTGACCACAACTTCATTCCCTTCCACCGACCACTCGCCAGCTTCCAGCATGGAGACCAAAATGCGCTGATTGCCATCCGTCAGCGCCTGCAGAACCGCGCTCTTCAGCCTGTCGCCGGGCGCGCTGTCGACCGCTTGGAGTTGGGAAATTTGTGGCGGCGATTGCAGCTGAGCGCCAGCTTGAGGACTTGCGTGCGGTTCTCGCTGAGGCTCAGGATGTGAACTAACCTGTCGCTCCGGCGTACTCTCGCTGAGGTTCGCGGGCGCTGCCGCACCCATGATCACGCGCGCAGATGAACTCCCTGTGCGCGTTCCCTCTGCAGAGACTTGCTTGTCAGAAAAAGGACTGCCGGAAAATGTCTCGGTAGAAGACTCCTGCCGCGGACCAACCTTGCGCGCGGAATCAGCAGCGAAAGGCGAAACTTGATTCGGACGAGTGGACGAAACTGCATCCGTGCGTCGCGCTTCTCCTGCAGACGAAGCCACGATGGAAGGACGCGCCGCGGTTCTGGAATTGTTAACTCCACCGCCTGAAGCAATTGAAGAACCTGCCATGTCGCTGAGCAGTTGTTCGATTGGCAATAAACGTTGTGCATGGGCCATCTTCAGCAAACCGAGCTCAAGATGAAATCGCTGCTCCTGCTTGTATCCGAGTTCGCCATGCGTCCGCAGCATAATCTGCAGATGACGAGTGAGGTCTTCTTCACCGAACAGGGCGGCGACGCGCTCCACGCGATCGCGCTCTTCACTCGAAATTTGCAACAGGGAAGAGTCCTTGCCCGCAACCTTGGCGACCGTTGCATTGCGCAGGAAACGCACCATCTGGCGCGCAAAATGAGTGGGACTGTGGCCTTCGCTGATGAGATGGTCGACCTGCCGCAATACGTCTTCGCTGGCTCCCCGAGCGACCGCCCGCATCACTTCCGCGAGAATGTGTGCGGGCGCGGCTCCGACCAGATTGCGTACCGAGTCAGCCGTAAGCTTTCCGCTGGAAGATGCAATCGCCTGATCGAGGATAGACAAAGCATCGCGCATGGATCCGTCGCCGGCTTCGGCAAGCAGCGCGAGGGCATCGTCATCGGCTTCGATATTTTCGCGGCCAACGAGATCGCGCAACTGCGCGACGATGGCATCGAACTTTACCGCGCGGAAGCTGAAGTGCTGACAGCGGGAACGAATCGTCTGCGGAATATCCTCGGGCTGCGTGGTCGCGAGCATAAAGACAATATGATCCGGCGGCTCTTCCAGCGTCTTCAGCAATGCGTTGAAGGCTGCGTCGGTAATCTGGTGAGCTTCGTCGAGAATGTAAATCTTGAAGCGGTCGCGTGCGGGCCGGTAGCGCGCTGCCTCGCGCAGTTCGCGGATTTCGTCGATACCGCGATTCGTCGCCGCGTCGATTTCGATTACGTCTACCGCGTTCCCGGCTCGAATCTCGGTGCAGGATTCGCAGATGCCGCAAGGCTCTGCCACTGGCTTATCGGACGACCTGCAATTCAAAGCCGCGGCAAGAATGCGCGCCACGGTGGTCTTCCCGATGCCGCGGTGCCCGCTGAATATGTAGCCGTGCGCGGTACGCCCCTGCTCCAGAGCATTCTGCAGAGTGCGGGTAACGTGTTCTTGTCCGATAACTTCGGAGAATTTCTGCGGACGATATTTGCGCGCCAGGACGGTGTAGCTCATGAGCCGGAAGAGTCGATTATACGTGATCGCAGACGGGATGGTCGCGCCGCCATTTCGCTGGTCGGCTTGCTAAAAGCAAACAGCAAGGCATACTCTGGTGCGTCGATCTCGGTCTGCAGATTTTGGCGATGAAGGCCCGCTGCGCCGTAAGGAGGTACGTGATGCAGTTGAAACTGGCAACAAAAACTAAGGATGGAATCTTAATTGTGGATTGCACCGGCCGCATTGTGTTTGGCGAAGAATCTTCGCTCATCCGGGAGACTGTAAAGAGAGCTATTTCGGAAAATAATCGGATAGTGCTTAATCTGGGCGAAGTGAATTACATTGATTCCGGTGGACTGGGAACGCTGGTGGCCTTGCGCACGACCGCACAAAACGCCGGTGGCACGATCAAATTAACGAACTTGACGAAGCGCGTAGGCGATTTGCTGCAGGTCACCAAGTTGCTTACGGTTTTTGATGTCTACAATTCCGAAGCGGAAGCCATCGAATCGTTCCGCAAGGCGGCGTAGCTCGGCCCACAAGTTCTGAGCATGCGCAGCAGGTTTCGTCTGTCGCGCGTGATCCGCAAGCGCCTCGGCTTCCTTGAATGGTTTCTCGCGTCATATTCATCCTGTGCCTCCTGGTCAGCGCCAGCGGTTTTGTGTCTCCGCCGGTCGCGCTGGCTTTGGGACTGCTATTTGGCCTCACTTTGCCGCATCCTTACGGGGAGCTAGCGAAGAAGTCTTCCAAATATCTTCTGCAGGCTTCCGTGGTAGGTCTTGGCTTCGGAATGAATCTGCATCAAGTCATCCAGGCTGGGCGTCACGGATTCGTTTACACCATGCTGGGCATCAGCTTCGCTCTCTTGGCCGGCATGGGATTGGGGGCGCTGCTCCGAGTCCAGCGAGTGCCTGCATTCCTCATTTCCACCGGCACCGCGATTTGTGGTGGCAGCGCGATCGCCGCGGTAGGACCTATCACTCAGGCCAGCGACGAAGAAATGGCGATAGCTCTGGGCACTGTTTTTGTGCTGAATTCCGTAGCGCTGTTGATTTTTCCCGGCATCGGTTCCGGGCTCAAGTTGACACAATCGCAGTTTGGTCTGTGGGCGGCGTTGGCCATTCATGACACCAGTTCGGTGGTGGGCGCGGCGGCGAAGTACGGAACTGTAGCATTGGCTATTGCGACCACGGTAAAACTAGCGCGAGCATTGTGGATTGTTCCACTTTCAGTTGCAACCGCAGTGGTCCGCGGCGCCAAGGCGAAGATCCAGTGGCCATGGTTCATCGGCCTATTTTGCCTCGCGGCGGTTTGCAACACGTATCTTCCTGGCGGAGCTCACGCTTACTCGCTCGCGGTGAAGGTCGCCAAAGTGGGATTGACTGCGACTCTGTTCTTGATCGGCAGCGGCATCTCGGTCGCGACGATCAAACGAGTGGGGCATCGACCGCTGCTGCAGGGGATAATCTTGTGGCTGCTGGTGTCTGTGGGATCACTATGGCTGATTCGCATAGGATGGATTGCGCTGTGAAAGCCGGAAGCAAAAACTCCAGAAAGCCTGACGGAAATAGAAATCCGGGCAAACCGGTTCAAGGTAAGTCTTCTGCAGATCAATCTTCTCCAGATCAATCCTCAAAGACACGCCTACGCATCGAAGCTGCCATACGCCGCATTCCCAAAGGTAAAGTTTCCACCTATGGGGCCGTTGCTCGCGCGGCCGGACTGCCGGGCGCGGCGCGGTTGGTGGCGAGAGTATTGCATCGCGGATTTGGTTTGCCCTGGCAGCGCGTTTTAGGAGCGGGAGGAGAAATCAAACTGCGCGGCGATTCCGCGATCGAACAGCGGCTGCGATTGGAAGCGGAAGGAGTTCGCTTCCGTGGCCGCAAGGTGGATATGAAGCAGTGTGAGTTTAAGTTTCAGCGCACGAAGAAACGCTGAGATGATCCAGGAGCATCCCTACTTTTTGAACTGCTCGTCGATTTCAACCTGATAGCCCGTCACCATTTTGTTAGTCTCGTTCGCCATTCCGACGATGGCCATCAACTCTTTGAACATGGCATCAGTCATACCTTTTTTCTGCGCGGATGCGGTATGCGAGGCAATGCAGTAGTGGCACTGATTGGTTACGCTGACGGCGACGTAGATCATTTCCTTGGTCAACGGGTCGACCGCACCCGGTGCCATGATCTGCTTGATATCTTCCCAGGTGCGCTTCAGCGTGGCGGGATCGTGCGCGATTGCCTTCCAGAAATTATTGATCCAGTCGGTCTTGCGCGTTGCCATAATGTCGTCATAAACGGCGCGCACTTCGGGGCTGGCGTCTTTGTATTCAATGAGTCCGAGGGTTGCCATCAGTTCTCCAGTTGACTATGATTCGCCATCAGCAATTGGCCATTAGCAACTAGCACGGCCCTGTAGCGACAGCATGGCTGTGCTGGCACAAAGCCAATTGCTAGCTGCTAATTGCTATCTGCTATCTGCTAATTGCTATCTGCTAACTGCTAATCGCTAATGGCTACTTCGGCAGTTCTCCACCTAACAACTTCTCCAACGATGCCGCGGGGCAGCGCACCCCTACATAAAACTGCCCGAACAGTGCGTAAACAGCGCTGACATGATCGAAGCGCATTTCATAAATTAATTTCTTGAAAACCAACGGATCGTCGGCAAAAAGATCAACCCCCCACTCCCAATCATCGAAGCCAATCGAACCGGTGATAATCTGTTTCACCTCGCCAGCGTAGCGCCGGCCCACCAGACCGTGCTCGTTCATCTGGCGCGCACGCTCTTCGATGGGGAGGGTGTACCAGTTCTTATCTTCACCGCGCCGCCGGTCCATCGGATAAAAGCAGATATAACGGTTCGGCGGAATCTGAGGAAACAATCTGGGATGCATGGCCTCGCGGTGCCGTTCAAGTTTGCATTCGATCTCAGCTTTCCACTGGTCGGAATGTGGCTGGATCCCCTGCGCGGCGAGGTCCTTGTAGATTTTGAGAGTTGAGTCGTAAAGGCCAAGCTCGATGATCGATAGATAAGAAGACGTGGGCTCGAAGTATTCACTCAGGCGCAGGCCGGCAAGTTTAAGTTCCGCCTGGTTGAGATCGGCAAAGGAGTTGCGGAAGTGTACGAGCATCAGATCGCCCTTGTGCCCGATCAACGAAAAAAGTGCGGATTGCCCGGCTGATCCTTGTTCCATTTCACCCAGCACGGTCGCCGCCTCGCTGGCGATCGATGATCTCGTGGCTTCAGGCAGGGCTCGCCAGGCCGTCCCGCGAAATCGCATCATCTGATGCAGCACGCTGTAACCTTCAGTCGTCAACGGCACTTCGGGAAGCTCTGTCGAAGCGGCTTGCGGATGAACCTGCGGAGGGGTGGTGGTTGTCGTTGTCATTGTTATTGGATTCTCACGATGGGTGCTCATTTAGGCTCGCTCTCCATTGTACGCAAATCGACGGGGCTAATGGGTCTGCGATTTACAATGATTCTGACATTCACGCCAAGAACGCATGCAGAAACCTATCTTAATAGTTTGCCTTGCGCTTACCTTTGCTTTTCCTCTCACCGCGCAGAATAAGCGCATCTGGGTGCTGCGCACGCCCGGCGAAGCCGGTGAATATGATGCTGCAACATTCGCGGAGAAGTTGGTGGTCAAAATTCCCTCCGAAGCCCTGGCGTCGCCGCAAAATTTCCAAATCAATCCTCCGGGGCAGATGCTATTTGCTCCCCCCGTCGCTTTGCCCCTTACCGAAGGTGATTTTTCCGCGGCGAAGAAGATTTGGTTCTGGAACGGCCACACGGCTACTACACTGACACGCGAGGTTTCCAGAACGACCGCCACAGTGGGATCAAATCTGGCCATCATCGAGTCGGCGCCTGCGCCATTTCTCTCGGCAGATGGAACACATCTATTTTGGTTCTCGAATCAGGCGCGCCGGCTGCAGCGCGATGGGGTGGATCTCTCCAACAGATTGACCTGGACAAGCTGGCGGACTGACCTCGCAGAAGCGAACCGGGAAGAGATTGCGTCAATCTCACTTCCGGATTGTTCGTGCAAAACCGGAGCCTGCGAAGAAACATGTCCTTCCGAAGAAGTCTGGATTCCCAGCGACGGAGTCGGGAAGTTTTTTTTGCTGACGGAGTTTGTGGAGGGACAAACGCAAGCGATTTATAAGTCGACCTCCGCATACCAAGAAAGCGCCGGCAAATGGGCGGCGAAGCCACTCGATCCCCCTTTACGCCGAGTGTTGGATGCCGCGGACGCAGACGCCATCCTGGAGGCTGTTCCCGACGCTGGTTGTTGCGGATGGTCCAATGAGAGCGATGATCAGGCTCTGCTGCATATTCGCGCCAAAGTAATAACTGTCTTCGATGAGTTAGCGGCATACAAGAACCCCGACTACGACGTGAGTTTCTATGCGCAGAATGGCCAACTGGCGCCCGATCTCAGCTCCGTCGCCTTGACTATCAATGCCACTTCCAAGCCGAACACGCCGATTCAACTGGCGGAGCAGGGACAAGCCAATCCGGAAGAGTCGCAGCGCATTCGCAAGGCGTTGCCGGATCTTCCGGCGGTCGAAGTAAAGAGCGTCGACGTGAAGGGCAGTGAAGGCCCGTCGCGTCGGCTGGCCTTTTTGCCGCATGCCACGCTGGTGGGCTGGATCAACGATAGGGAGATTCTGATCGTGGAGAATCACCTGTTGGTTGTGTATAACATCGCCAACGGAAGCCGTCGAAAATCGACCATAACCGTAGAAGATTACGAGCACGTTTTCTTGCGCTGAACTTCGGCATCGCTTGCGAACTGCGAAAAACTACTCATGGGAGCGGTTTTAATGGCGTAGTCCGGCAGCCTTCATTGACTTGCCGCCGCTGGGGACGTAGGATTTTTCAACGTGATCGGGCGGACTGTTTCGCATTACCTAGTTATTGAAAAACTCGGCGGCGGCGGGATGGGTGTGGTTTATAAAGCAGAAGACCCGCGCCTGCACCGCTTTGTGGCGCTCAAGTTCCTGCCGGATGCGCTGGCCCGGGACCCGCGTGCGCTAGCCCGTTTTCAGCGCGAAGCGCAGGCCGCATCCGCACTGAATCATCCCAATATTTGCACCGTCTACGACATCGGCGAGCAGGATGGCCAGGCCTTCATCGCCATGGAATTTTTGGATGGGCTGCCGCTGAAGCATCGTATTGCCGGCCGCCCGGTGGACACGAAGACTCTGGTTTCTTTGGCCGCCGAGATCGCCGACGCCCTCGATGCCGCTCATACCCATGGCATCATTCATCGTGACATCAATCCGACAAATATTTTTGTGACCAAGCGAGGACACGCGAAGATTCTGGATTTCGGTCTGGCCAAGTTGACTGAGGGCGACGAAGCCGTTCTTAGCGGGGACACTTTTGGAGATGTTACGCAGTCGCCGGACGATCCTGCGCGCCCCGGATACGCATTGGGGACTATCCCTTATATGTCGCCCGAGCAGGCCCTGGGCCGGCCGCTCGATTCCCGCACCGACCTGTTTTCTTTCGGCGTAGTTCTCTACGAGATGGCGACGGGGGTTCTACCCTTTAAGGGACAAACTACCGCAGCGTTTTTTGAATCCCTCATTCATAGCGTGCCGGATTGGCCTTTGCAATTTAGCGCCGGAACTCCGGCAGAACTTGAGCGCATCGTTCGGAAAGCGCTTGAGAAGGATGCCGGACACCGCTATCAAAGTGCCGCGGAGATGCGCGCTGATTTGCAGCGGCTCCGCCGCGAAGTCGAGTCTGGACAAGCCTTGACCGCCGCGCCGGCTCCGCCGCGCGTGCCGGATTCAAAGGACAGAATCCGCGCCATGTTCGCGACTGCTCTCACCACGGCCGCGCCTCAACCCAAGCCGAGTAAGGCGCCATGGTGGGCTGCTGGTGTTGTTGCATTAGCAGCTTTGGCTGGGATAATTCTGCTTCTCCGATCGCCCGAGCCTCCGCCTTCCGTGATTTCGTCCTTGCAGATTACGAGCGACGGCACCTCGAAACGCTCTTTGGTTACCGACGGAACCCGCTTGTACTTTTCGGAATATGTAAGCGGCCACTCCGTGTTGATGCAGGTTTCCACTTCAGGTGGAGAAACTGCGCCTGTGCCTGTGTCGCTGGCGAGCGCTGACGTTTACGATTTTTTTCCCGGACGCTCTGAGCTACTGGTGAAAGGGGAGGCCGAAGGCTCCGGCACCGAGTGGCCGGTCTGGATACTGCCGCTCCCCGCTGGTTCGCTCCGGCCGGTAGGGAACATTCTCGCTCACGCCGCAACCTGGGCACCGGATGGCCAACACATCGTATATGCAAAACAATCTACTCTGTACGTCTGTAATGCTGACGGATCCGATTCGCATGAACTGATCACCGTTGCCGGGATTCCCTTCGCCCCCCGATTTTCTCCGGATGGTGGCCGGTTGCTCTTCACCATTCGCAACACTGACCAGCGCACTTCGTCTTTGTGGGAAATTTCGCCGGACGGGAAGAACCTGCACCCGGTGTTGCCGGAGTGGAACAAGCCGGCGCAGGAGTTTGGCGGAACCTGGATGCGTGACGGAAAATACTTTCTGTTTGAATCCACTCGCGACCATACGCAAAATATCTGGGCGCTTCGCGAACAGACGTCATTGTTGAACAATATGTTTCGCAAGAGCGGGGTTGAACCGACTCAGCTGACGCTGGGGCCGCTCCTGTTCAGCAATCCGACGCCGAGTCCGGATGGAAAGAAGTTATTCGTCATCGGCCAGCAGCGCCGTTTCGATCTGATCCGGCTGGATGGCAAATCGAAGCAGTTCTCTATCGATCTGCCGGGTGTATCGGCGGGGGAGGCCGATACGACGCGCAATGGCGAGTGGATCGTCTATGTGTCGCATCCCGATCTTACGCTGTGGCGCAGCAAAGCGGATGGGAGCTCCCGCACTCAACTTACTTACGCGCCGATGATCGCGCACATGCCGCGTTTATCGCCTGAGGGACTTCAGATTGCGTTCATGGCGTCGCGCCCCGGAAAGCCATGGAAGATATTTGTGATGCCGGCTGAAGGTGGCACGCCTCGTGAGGTAACTCCCGTGGACCAGAATCAGGGCGATCCCACATGGACGCCAAAGGGTGATGCAATTGTTTTTGCAGGAATGCCGTGGCAGGAATACGGGAAAACTTCTGGTCCCAACATTCATATCGCTGACGTGAACACCGCGCAAGTCTCGGATGTGCCGGGTTCGGAAAATCTTTTCAGTCCGCGCTGCTCACACGACGGACGCTACATTGCGGCACTTTCCGCCGACTCTAGCAAGCTGATGCTCTACGACACTGAAAAGAAATCCTGGAGGCAGCTCGCCGTTTCACGTTTCGCCTTCGAGAACTGGTCTCACGATGGTAAATATATTTACGCGGAAGATTATCCCGACAAGATCGACGACATCGTGCGTGTGAATGTAGCGAACGGCAAGATCGAGCGCTTGCTAAGCCTGAAAGAAATTCCGCGGGGATTCGATCCCTGGGAATTCTGGGTCGGCCTCGCTCCCGATGATTCACCACTGCTGATGCGGGATAAGAGCACGCAGGAAATCTATAGCCTGGACGTGCGGTTCCCGTAGTCAGAGAAACATAATCAAGTTCTTTACACGGCTAGCAGTTTGCGGACAATTATCCGGCCACGCGATGCATTTTTCGCCGACCGGCTCGATAGATTGCCCAGCCAAGCGCGTTCGCGCCCAGCACAACTACGACGATCTTCAGTGAATACGCCCACGAACTTTCTACGTCGACAATAGGAAAGATTGATAGCACCACGTAGAGCAACGTCATCAGAAATCCAGAGACGGCGGCTAATCGCAACCACAGTCGCGGGCGCAGTCCACGCTCCTTCGGCGACAAGAATGGGATGGCGAACAATGCCAGATAAGCTATTGCGTAGAACGTGAACGACCAGGTCAACAGAAGTTCATAGGCTTCCTGCGGACCGACCCCAATAAGCGCGATCACGCTGCCCGCCAGGGTGACCAGTCCCAGAAGCAGGATGGAGTTGACCGGGGTTTTATATCGCGCGTGGAGCCGTGTGAACCATTCCGGCAGTAAATGATCCCAGCCCGCCACCATGGGCAGACGCGCGCTCGCGCTAAAGTACACGCTGAATGATGTTGGATAATTCATGAATAAGAGAACGATCGCCAGCGGGACAATGAAAGCGGCAAAACCAAAGGCGTGTGAGCCTAAGCGGAGCGCCTGCGGAATAGGTCCCACTACATCTACAGCGTCGGGCGAAACGAACGCCAGGATGGAACTGGTCGCAAAGATATAAATGAGAGCGATGAATGGTGCAGTGATGATCACCGAGCGGGTAAGATTGCGCGCCGGATTGCGGCACTCTCCGGCGAAAATCGCCACATATTCGAAGCCGCTGAGCGCGCCAAACATCATCTTGGCGAAAACGCTGAGACTGAAAAGCGTGAGGGGCGGCATCGCCATTCGAAGCGGGTGGTACTCGGTGAGCGTTCCGCGCCAGCGGTTCAACAGCGGAGCGGCGATAAGTATCGCGAGCGTGATTAACGTAGCGATGCTGCCCGCATTGCTGATCCACTTACCCAGGCGAAGCCCGAGAGCGGACATCAGCATCATGGCGAGAATCAGCGCGAAAGAAACTGCGAGGATGAGCCACCGGGCGGAGGCGACCCATGCTGCGGCCGGGCCAAGAGCGTAGGCAACAAAAGTCGTAGTCACCAGTCCGATCACTGCAACATACAACATCACGAACAGCCACAAATTCCAGGCCACCAGAAATCCAATCTGATCGCCGAATGCGAGTCGCGTCCACTCGTACAAACCGCCTTCGAGTGGCATCAGCCGATTCAGGTGAGCGACCACCATCGCCAGCGGAATGAAAAAGAGAACGAAGGCGAGGAGCCAGAAGACAACCTGGGCGGTTCCTGCTTTCGCGGCGGTGCCGAAGAAATCGAGAACGATCACCAGTAGAACTTGCGCCATGACTAGGTCGAACAGGCCAAGTTCTTTGCGCAGTTCGGCACTATGGGGCTGCGCATCGGCCCCTGTAACCCGCGCTGGAATATCGTTTGCCGTCGTCAATTCTTCGTCCGAATCACTTTTTGTCTGCGATGTTCAGTAAACCAGCGCCGCCATTTTGTCATACTGACGGGTGATCTGTGTCCTCATGCTCGAATTCGGGCATTTCGTTTGTTCGCGACTGGCGCCTGCCTGCGGGAAACAAAATCGTTTAACTCGGGGAACACAGCGGGCACGGGGCAGATCTTGGCGAGATAAGGGGTGCAACGGCTCAGGGTTGTCAGAATTGGGTGGTCAACATCTGGCGACAATGGCGCGCGATCTGTCGTTCTTCTTCGGTGGGGATAACTTTAATTTTGTCTGACGTGAGCCCAAGTGCTTCAAGGCCCTGTGTGGCCGCGGCGCGAATGCGCTCGCTGTGTTCTCCGATGCCGCCGGTAAAGACGAGCAAGTCAGCGCCTCCCAGCAACGCCAGGTAGGCTCCAATCGTTTTTCGTACCGAGAGGGCGAAAATATCGAGCGCAAGTTGAGCTTTCTGATCTCCCGAACGTGCGCGCTCTTCGAGCGCCTTCACATCGCCTTCCCCCGAAGAGAGCGCGAAAAGGCCACTCTGATGGTTGACCAGATTTTCAAGCTTGTCTGGATCGAGTTTATCGTTTCGGAGAAAATAGATGATAACGCCGGGATCAAGGTCGCCGGATCGCGTCGCCATGGGAATACCACCGGTAGGAGTGAGACCCATCGTAGTATCGATCGACATCCCGTTGCGAAGCGCACACAGGCTTGATCCGTTGCCCAGGTGAGCGAAGATGGCTCGCTGCGGGATCTTGGCGCCGAAATGATGCACCAACGACTCGTAAGAAATCCCATGAAAACCATAGCGGCGAATGCCCGCATCCGCGTAACGCTGCGGGATGGCGAAATGGAATGCGACTTCCGGGAGGGTTTGATGAAAGGCGTCGTCAAAGCAGGCAAACTGCACGGCGGAAGAAAAGATCGACTGCGCCGAGGCGATCAGCGATAACGCCTGCGGAATATGCAGCGGAGCGAAGTGCACGGCGGATCGGAGTTGATCGAGAACCTTTGGCGTAATGATCTGATGTTTACGAAGCTCAGGTCCGCCATGCACGATACGATGGCCGACCGCCACCGGAACGCCCTCGATATGTCCCCTGACCGCCTCAGCGAGGGTGGCCAGTGCTTCGCTCTGCGATTCGTGGGTACAATCCCGCCGCAGCAGCGAGGTTCCATCGGAGGAACGAATATGTAATGACCCGTTGTCTCGTCCGATGCCGTCGGCACTCCCAGTCAGCAGCGCCTCTTCGTCAGTCGTGCCGCGTTCATAAATACCAAACTTGAGCGACGACGAACCACTGTTGAGTACCAGGATGAGGCCGTCTTCTTTGGCTAGGTCTTTTGCCATTCTTAACCCGGCCACTTCCAGTTGCGAATCTCTCCTTTATCGATGCCCTCGGTGTGAGCGTAGGCGATGCTCTCGATAATCTGGGCCTTCAGCCATTCTTTGACATGAGCCCCAATCGAGCGCAGACGCGGAACGCGGTCGATGACATCAATGGCTAAGTCGAAGCGGTCGATCTGGTTGATGATCGCAAGTTCCAGAGGAGTATTTATATTTCCTTTCTCCTTATATCCACGCACATGAATGTTGTCATGATTCTTGCGCCGGTAACTGAGCTTGTGAATCAGCGAGGCATAGGAGTGAAAGTTGAAGATGACCGGCTTGTCGGTGGTGAAGAGCGAGTCGAAATCCCGATCGGAGAGCCCGTGCGGATGCTCAGTGTCTGGCTTGAGACGGAAGAGATCCACTACGTTCACAAAACGAATTTTCAGATCCTTGAAGTGCTCTTTCAGAATTGCCACTGCGGCGAGAGACTCCATGGTCGGAATATCGCCGGCGCAGGCCATCACCACGTCCGGATCCTCGCCGTCATCGGTGGAGGCCCAGTCCCAGATGCCAATGCCCTTGGTGCAATGAATCACAGCATCGGCCATCGTGAGGTACTGAAGGTGGTCCTGCTTGTCCGCGACAATAACGTTCACGTAATCGCGCGAGCGGAGGCAGTGATCCGTCACACTGAGCAGGCAGTTTGCATCCGGCGGCAAATAAATGCGCACCACGTCCGGACTCTTGTTCGTGACCACGTCAAGAAATCCTGGATCCTGGTGAGTAAAACCGTTGTGATCCTGCCGCCACACCAGTGACGTTATGAGCAGGTTGATCGAAGGTATTGGAGCGCGCCAGTCGAGTTCTTTCTTTGATTTCTCCAGCCATTTGGCATGCTGGTTGAACATGGAATCGATGATGTGGATGAAAGCTTCGTAGCTCGAGAAAAATCCGTGGCGGCCGGTGAGCACGTAGCCTTCAAACCAGCCTTCGAGCGTGTGCTCGCTCAGAATCTCCATTACGCGTCCGGCCACGTCGAGTTCACCACCGTCGGCGTCGTCCGGCTTGAATTCCGCAAGCCAGGTTTTTTTCGAAGCAGCATAAATCGCGGTGAGCCGGTTGGATGCGGTTTCATCCGGTCCGAAGACGCGGAACGAGTTCATGTTGCGGCGCATGACTTCGGCAAGAAAATGTGCGAGGACGTCAGTGGGCGGTGCATACATTCCACCCGGCGCTTTCACTTCCACGGCATAATCGCGAAAGTCCGGCAAAGAGAGTTCTCGGCGCAGCAGTCCGCCGTTGGCGTGCGGATTGGCTGAGATGCGGCGCTCGCCGGATGGCGCAAGCTCTTGTAGTTCTGGTATGAGAGTTCCCTTGGCATCGAAGAGTTCTTCAGGTTTGTAGCTGCGCATCCAGTCTTCCACGATTTTCAGATCTTTACTATTCGTGACCGGGTCAGCTACGGGGACCTGGTGCGCTCGCCACGTGCCTTCAACCTTGTGCCCACCGACCTGCTTCGGCCCCGTCCATCCCTTGGGGGAACGAAGGACGATCATGGGCCATCGCGGGCGACTCGCTTTTCCGGTAGAGCGAGCCTGCTGCTGGATCGATCGAATCTCCAGAATGCACTGTTCCAATGTTGCGGCCATCTTCTGATGCATCACAGCCGGATCATCGCCTTCAACGAAGTAAGCCTTGTGCCCGTATCCGGTGAGCAGCGCTTCCAGTTCTTCGTGCGGAATGCGCGCCAGGACCGTGGGATTCGCGATCTTATAGCCGTTGAGGTGCAGGATGGGGAGGACAGCGCCATCGCGAATCGGGTTCAGAAACTTATTCGAATGCCAGGAGGTTGCGAGTGGTCCAGTCTCGGCCTCGCCATCGCCAATGGCGACGGCTACGATGAGATCAGGATTGTCGAACGCTGCTCCGTAAGCATGCGAGATGGAATAGCCAAGCTCTCCGCCCTCGTGAATCGAGCCTGGAGTCTCCGGCGTGCAGTGCGAACCGATTCCGCCGGGAAAAGAAAATTGCTGGAAGAATTTGAGCAGACCCGCTTCATCGCGGCTCTTGTCAGGATAAATCTCAGAGTAATGACCTTCGAGATAGCAGTTGGCAAGAGTGGCCGGAGCGCCGTGGCCGGGGCCGGCGATGTAAATTACATCCAAGTCGTACTTTCGGATGAGCCGGTTCATATGAACCCAAATCAAAGATTGGCCGGGATCCGACCCCCAATGGCCCAGAAGCCGGTTTTTGATGTGTTCCGGCTTCAGCGGTTCGCGCAGGAGGGGATTCGCGCGAAGATAAATCATGCCCGCCGACAGATAATTGCAGGCTCGCCAATACGCATGCGTCTTGCGCAACTCTTCGGACGAAAGGGGGGCTACTTCAGTTTCGCCAGCCATTAGATCTCTCCGAAAATCTCGGTTTGGTCATTTGCTTAGTGGTGTTTCTACCTTACAACCTTACCCATCTGATGCGGAAGCTTGATCCGGCGATCTAGCCGAATCAGATCAAGTCTAAAAACCCGGCCCGGCACATCTCTCCCTGTTTTTCATGCACCATCAATGGCCGCAGTTCAGTTTTTTCTATTTCTGTCTTCATTACGCCCGTAACTATCGAGTGACATTACGCTGTGTTAGACCTTTCTAATGACGACCGGATCGCCCCACAATTCGGCCCAGCCGAGTGGGGTTACCGCGAGTTGCACCGGAGTGCGAGGTTAAGAATGGCAAAGAAAATCCTTGTGGTTGATGACTCCAAGACAGCCTTGATGATGGAGCGGGAGATTCTGGAGAGGCGCACGACCTACCAGTGTGTAACCGCGTGCGATGGGCAGGAAGCAGTCGAGAAGGCGCAACAAGAGCACCCGGACCTGATTTTGATGGACGTCGTAATGCCCCGTATGAACGGATTTGAAGCCTGCAAGATGATGCGCCAGCAGCCGGGCACGCGCGAGATTCCCATTGTTCTGGTGACCACTCGCGGCGAAGAGTCCTACATGGAGGCGGGATTCCAGAGCGGCTGTAACGACTACATTACGAAGCCGGTTAACGGCACGGAACTGATCGCCTTGTTAGAGAGCTATTTGGGCGAATAACGCGGGAGAGCGGCGGCACACTCGGTTGAAGCAGAGACAAAATGACTTTCATGAATAAGGATCTTCATGACCGGTGATAAGAGTAATGCATACGCAGCAAAAACCACCGCGGAGCCGCTGAACGACGTGCGCCTTCGAACCGCTCGTAAAAGGCTGCTTGAAAGCAGCGGGCAAGAGGATGCGATTGAGGCCGTGCGCGAGATCGTTGCCAATTTTCTCGGTTGCGAAGAAATGGGTTTGTTCCAGCTTGATCGGAGAAGCAAGACTTTTGAAGTGTTTTGGTCTTTCGGAATTGATCTCGAAGAGTATGACTTGTTGCGGACTCTGGGGGATGCTGGTCTTCAGCGCATGATGCGCGGAGAGTGTCACGTGGAATTCGGAGTTTGCGACCAGGCAGGGTCAATGGCAAAGGCGCAGGCGTTTATTCCTATCAGGGTTGGGCACCAAACCATAGCGGTCCTCGCGATCCTTCGTCTGCTCCCCCAGAAGGCCGGGTTCGAGCGGTCAGACATGGAAATCTTCAAACTTCTTTCCAGGGAAGCCGCAAAGCCTTTGTTCGGTCCGACCGGCCATGTGGCCACAGGTGCGGAAGGATCAGGAATGAGAGCATGAAAGATAATTCCCCCAAATTCAATCCTGCGGTCCTGCCTGCTGAGGTCATGAAGAATTTTGAGCCTGCAGAGTCGAATCAGCCGCGGCACTTTCTCTACCCCGGGCAAGTATTTGTGACGCGCGAACCGATGACCATCTCCACCATACTTGGCTCCTGCGCAGCCGTTTGTCTCTGGGACCGGCATAAGCGCGCGGGAGGAATGAATCACTATCTCCTGCCAGAGGGGCAGGCCGAGGGGCCGAACCGTCTGCGATACGGCAATATCGCAAATCCTGAACTTCTGCGCGAAGTGCTGGCGCTGGGATGCGAAGTGCGGAATTTGCAGGCGAAAGTTTTCGGGGGATCCAGCGCATTCGCTGTCGATTTATCGCAATCGGTGGGAACAAGAAACGTCGACTTGGCCGAAAGTTTTCTTCGCTCCGCCGGTATTCCCATCGTAGAGAGGGAAGTCTCGGGAAAACATGGGCGCAGGCTGGTGTTTCAGATAGCTGATGGCGTCACGATGATCAAGAGTTTTGACCAGGTGTAGTGCAGAGGCTGTCATACCGGCATTCGCGAAACAGGAAGGAGGAACGGTGGATTTAGCGGATTTTGATCGTGAAGCGGTCCTTGTGTCGTTCCTCGCCGAGTCCGAGGAAGGTCTGGACACCATGGAGCGGGTTTTGGTCCAGATGGAATCGAGTCCGCCAGATCCCGAGCACGTGCATAGCATTTTCCGCGTGGCTCATAGCATCAAGGGAAACGCAACCTCGTTGGAACTCAGTGAACTCGCCGGGTTCGCTCACGTTGTAGAGGATCTGCTGGATCTGTTTCGTGAGCAGCACACGCAGCCCCGCGGCGAATTGATATCGCTGCTGCTGAAGGCGGTGGATGAGCTGCGCACCATGGTGTCGACGGCGTCGGCTGGGAACCACGAACTCACGCACGGGCAACAGGATCTCAGACGAGAGATTGCGCGTGAAGTAGAGAAGCGATCGAAAAGAGTCGTCAGGGCGAACGGAGCCACAGGAGAATCCGGTTCAGCAGTAAAGAGCGATACGCTTCCGAACGCCGGCCCTCGTACATTGCGCGCCGATGTAGAGAAACTCGACCACATGTTGAACCTGACCGGCGAAATTGTAATTGCGCAGGGTCGCCTGCGCCGGCTGATTGAAAAACTTGGCACCGAACAAGGGCGCGCCATCCTGGAGATGCATCGCGAGGCGGAGCGCCTGTATATGGATTTGCAGAGTGAAGTAATGAGCATTCGAATGGTGCCGGTCGGACCATTGTTTCGTCAGCTTGTGCGTTCGGTAAGAGATCTTGCCCGGAGCCACGGAAAAATCGCGCGGCTTGAAGTGCTCGGAGCAGATGTCGAAGTGGATACCACCGTGCTTGAGCAGTTGAAAGATCCTCTGCTGCACCTGGTGCGCAACGCGGTCGACCATGGCCTGGAAAAGCCGGAGGTGCGCGAAAGCCACGGCAAGAATCCTTGCGGAGTGATAAGGCTTAAAGCCGCACACAGTGGTGGAAATGTCCTGGTAACGCTGCAGGACGATGGAGCAGGATTCGATCGCACACGGATCCTCGAAAAAGCAAAACGCGTCGGCCTCGTCTCTGCGAAGGACGAAATTCGGGACCAGGATATTTACGATCTGGTTTTCCAGGCCGGATTCTCTACCGCTGAATCAGTTACGGATCTCTCTGGGCGTGGCGTTGGTCTGGATGTTGTTCGGCGCAATATCGACAGCTTGCGCGGCACGGTGGAGATATCAAGCACATCCGGTAAGGGCAGCGTCATTACTATCCGACTGCCCTTGACCTTGGCCATCATCGAAGGTTTCTCCGTGAGGGTAGGCGCTGAAACTTTTGTCGTCCCGCTGGAACATGTAACCGAGTGTACGGAATTACCAGCGGAACAGCGCAGCTCAGAAGCCAGCGGAATCCTCAGTCTACGGGGAACCGCTTTGCCCTACGTGAGATTGCGGCACGCTTTCAGCCTGCCCGGGGACAGCCCGAAGCGGGAGAACATCGTAGTGGTCAAAATCAACGATAGTTATGCGGGAATCGCAGTGGACCAATTATTGGGTGGTATGCAGACCGTGGTAAAGCCGCTGGGCAGAGCGTTTCGAGCCGTGCCGGGCATTGCGGGGTCCACCGTTTTGGGAGACGGACGCGTCGGCTTGATCATCGATGTTCCCAGTTTGCTGCGGGAAGTAATGCAGTCGAGTCTGCAGGCACAAGCTTAGTTACGTCGGAAAACATTGGAGAGGCGGAGAACCATGAAGACTTGGCAAGATCAGAACATAGGCACACGGCTTGGGGTTGTCTTCGGCATCATCCTGTTATTTGTAATTGCGGCGGGTGGATTCGGGCTGAGCTGGCTCGGCCATCTGAATTCCGACATGTCGGCTTCGATGCAGAGGCGCTACCATACCGTCGAGTTGACTCACCAAACGATTGAGAACTCGATCACCAACGCCCGCATCACGCTGCAATTGTTCGAGAACACTAACCCTGACAAGGAAAAGAGACTGAACGAGGAGAACGAAGGCATCACTCATGAAATCTCAAAACAGGTGGCGGAAATCGAAAAGAGCCTGAGCTCTTCGCAGGAGCGGGAGATGTTTGAGGTGGTTACGCAACACCGGCAGGCCTATATTTCGGCCCGGGAAAGCGCTAAGAAACTGTTGGCCGATAAGAAACGCGACCAGGCGATGGAAGCCTTGAGCGACGAGGTAATCCCTGCGCTCGACAAGTACCGCGCTACCTGGAGCAAGTTCATTGACCTTCAAACTGCCGCATTGGAGCAAAGCATCAAGGAAGGTCAGGAATCCTATGCCGCGGGGCGCCGAATTGCTTTGTTGCTGCTGGTAGTTACTTTGATTATTTCTCCGCTGGTGGCAATCAGCATTACAAGAAGCATTACGGTTCCCATCCAGCAGGCGGTTGAACATGCGGAGCGCATCGCCGCGGGTGACCTGACTAAAGAGATTGCTGTGACGAACAGCTCGGAGACCGGCAAGCTGCAGCAAGCGATGCATGAAATGAGCAGCCGCCTCTCAGGCATTATCAGGGACGTTCGCGAAGGATCCGCTGCGGTCGCATCTGCCGCCCAGCAGGTTTCGTCTTCTTCGCAGAGTCTTTCTCAAGGAACCAGTGAACAAGCTGCGTCAGTAGAGGAGATGAGCTCCAGCCTGGAGCAGATGAATGCATCCATCAGCCAAAATGCCGACAATAGCCGGCAAGTGGAGCAAGCAGCGTCAAAAGGAGCGCTGGCGGCGGAAGAGAGCGGCAACGCGGTCAAAGAAACCGTTGAAGCCATGAAACAAATTGCATCGAAGACCTCGGTGATCGAAGAGATCGCTTACCAGACTAATCTACTGGCGCTCAACGCCGCCATCGAAGCAGCACGCGCCGGAGACCAGGGCCGGGGCTTCGCAGTGGTCGCGGTCGAGGTGCGAAAGTTGGCCGAACGCAGCCAGTTGGCCGCGCAGGAAATCGGTGGGCTGGCAGGAAGAAGCGTAAGCGTGGCGGAACGATCGGGAAAATTACTCTCTGACCTGGTGCCATCGATCAAGAAGACCGCAGACCTGGTGCAGGACGTAGCCGCGGCGAGCACCGAACAGTCCGGCGGAGTGACGCAGATCAACCAGGCCATGTCCCAGGTTGACTCGGTCACTCAGCGCAATGCATCGTCGGCGGAAGAGCTTTCCAGTACCGCGGAAGAGTTAGCTGCGCAGTCCGAACAACTGCAACAGTTGATGACCTTCTTCCGCGTGGCGGGCGAACAAAACGCACATCGTAACGGTGACGGCAAACAAAGAGTCTCGATGCCCTTGAGACCGGCATTCAGAAGCGAATTCGCCCGCACTGGTCAGAAACAGCCCGCGAGCGCCAAGGTTGAGGAAGAAGCCAACTTCTCTCCATTTTGAAAATCGCTGTTGAGGGCTGCATGGCTTCATGTTGCCGAATGACGGGGTGCCGAAACCGAAAGCATCCGGCAATGCAAAGAGAAATGTGAGGAGTGAAACTATGGGGGCGCTGAACCAAGAGAAGAACCAACTCCCTCTGAGCACCGTGCAGTACCTTACCTTCCTGACTGCAGGTGAGGAATACGCAATCAGCATTGGTAAGGTGAGGGAGATCATCGAGTACGAGGCGGTTACCACCGTGCCGAGGACTCCGATCTGGATTCGCGGCGTCACAAACCTGCGCGGTAAAGTTGTCCCGGTCGTCGATCTCGCTGTCAAATTCGGATTGCCCTCCAGCAAGATTTCCAAATTCTCTTGCATCATCATCACCGAAGTGATGTTTCAGGGGGAGAACTTGACGATGGGTGTTCTGGCCGATTCTGTAAGCCAGGTGATTGAACTCTCCGCGGACGAAATCGAAGCCGCGCCGCCATTCGGTACGCGGGTCAAGACGGAATATCTGCTTGGTATGGG